>CASXBC010000008.1 GCA_949474265.1 uncultured bacterium
GACTTGGACTTTGAGTGAAGATGATGCTGTCTTCATTAAGAAAAATGAGTGGTATTATTGGAGTGAAAAGACAAATGGAGTCTTTGTGCCTATGTGCAATCCTGCATGGTCGGTTGAGCAAGGAGAAAATAAAGAGTTTTAGGAGAAACAGTCTATGGAAATTTTGCAGAACAGAGTTTACAAACACTTTAAGGGAGATTTATATTTGGTGGAAGATATAGTCTATCATTCTGAAACCAAAGAGAAAATGGTTTTGTATAAAGCTTTGTATGGCTCTTGCATGCGTTATGTAAGACCTTATGATATGTTTGCAAGTAAGGTAGATAAGTTGAAGTATCCAGAGGTGGAGCAAGAATACCGTTTTGAACTTCAAGAAATAGAAAGTGTTGCAAGCTTTAAAGAACCTAAATAATAACCTTATTTTTGTAAATGGGAGATTTATAGTGCTAAATAAAAATAAAATTAAGGTAAATTTTCATAGCTCAATATGTTTGAATGGAAATGTTTATATTGACCCATTGGAAATTAAGAAAGAGACAAAAAATGCCAAAGTTGTGTTTATCACTCACACTCATTGGGACCATTTGGATGAGGATTCAATCAATAAGGTAAAAAACTCAAACACAATTTTCGTTTGTCCTAAAGATGCAGAAGAAAAACTTGAAAAATTTTGGATAGATAAAAAAAATATCATCACAGTTGAGCCAAATATGAAATTTAAAGTGCTCGATATAAGTTGTGAGACTTTTCCTGCTTACAATCTTCAAAAGGAATTTCATCCAAAAGAAAACGGATGGGTTGGTTTTAAACTTGTGATTGATGGAGAGTCTTTTGTGATTTGTGGTGATACAGATTTGACAGAAGAGCTTAAACAAATCAAGACAGATGTGTTGTTTGTGCCTATTGGTGGGACTTATACTATGGATGCAGAGGAAGCGGCATATCTTACAAACATAATCAAACCAAAACTTGTTGTGCCAATGCACTATGGAAAAATTGTTGGTGGAAAACAAGCAGAAAATGTATTTTTGAAAAAACTAAACAAAAATATTGAAAGTTTGATTTTGATTAAGAAATAGAATTAGGGGTGTAAAATGGCTAAGCAAAAGAAGAAAAAATCTAAGTTGTTTAAAAGAACTGAAATACTTGGCGTAAAAAGAACAAATTTTATTGTTTATTTATCTATTTTTGTTATTTCATTAGCATTGATTTTTTTTGTTTTTATTCCAAATGAAAAGGCTCAGACTATTTTTGTTTCTATAGGTGCAAGTGGTTTGGCATCTGCTTTGGTTGGTTATTTTGTTGATTTTGCAAATGTATCAAACAACTCTAAAATCAGAGAAAGGGTTTTGCATGAGGCTTGTTTTTATTATAAATTGAGCATAGAAAGAATTTTGTCAAGTTCATTTAGAATGATGATAAATATTTATGATGAAAAACCTTCTGAAAACTTATACAAGACAACAATAAAAGAATATAGAGAGGCAATAGAAGATAAATTTTCTAAATATGATGAGAGACAATACACAATTGAAAAACAATCAGGAATTTTATCTTTAAACGAACTTGAATTACACAAAAATGCTGAAAATTGTATGAAAAACTGTGATAGTTCAATAAATAGTTTATCTTTTGTACTTTCAAATTTATTTAATCAAGATTTGTTTGGATTGCTGAATTATTTTAATCAAAATGAAATTGATTATATGAAAGGAAGTTTAAATTATTTGACCTCTCCTAGGTCAGGTCAACTTGATGATTATTATCAGATTTTTGACATGATAACAGAAAAGACTTTTATAAAGTTGTTAGGTTTTAAAAATGTAGACGACTTAACTTTTTATTTTCAAAACAATTGTTCTGCCATATATGACAACGATAAATTGTGGAAAGAATTAGGGCGTCATCAAAATTGGGAAAAAGAAAAGGCTGAAAATTTTTTTGATAAACCTGTTAAAAAGTAAAGTTGAGGTTAAGTTATGTGTTTATGCTTGAGGAAATTGTTTCGCAAGCATTATGTTCTTGTTTCTTGGATGGGCAAATATCAGACGCACTTTAGAAATTGGATTTAGGTTATGGAAAAGTTTGTTGAAAATGGAAAAGTGAAAATTTTTGTTAGAGAAGCGGTTGCACTAAATTCTGAAACCGCTGTTCTTTTGATTCATGGTTTGGCGGAGCATAGCGGAAGATATGAGCAATTTATTGAACGATTAAATCAAAATGGGATTAGTGTCTTTGCCATGGATTTACGTGGGCATGGGCAGTCTATCAGCAAGAGGGGAGATTGTGAAAGCATCAATAAAGTTCTAACGGATGTGAAATGTGTTGTGGATTATGTAAAAAAACATTTTAAATTTGAGTCAATTGGTATTTTTGGACACTCTGTTGGTGGGCTTATTTCAGCTTTGTTTGCAAGTATCAATAATAATGAATTAGACTTTTTGGTATTGAGCAGTCCAGCTGTTTATTGCCCAGACAAATTGAAAATAATGAAAATTGTTCCGTATAAAATTTTACCTTTTGTTAAAATAAAAAAGAAACACAGTGAATCACAAGAAATGTTGGAATATAGCAAGAAAGATAAATATGCTTTGCATAAATTTTCAATTAGGACTGTTGGGGTGTTTTTTGTTGAAGGACAAAAGTTGTTGCAGAAAAAAATTAATATTACTTGTCCATTACTGCTTGTATGTGGAAAACAAGATATATTATTGACAGAGCAAAATGAATTTTTATCATTTATGGAAAAATGTTCCAACAAGAAAAACAAGTTTATCTGTTATGAAAATGCCAAGCATAGGATTGTCCAAAATGATGGTGCTGAGCAAAGAATGTCAGAAATAATAAGTTGGATTAAAGAATGCAAACGTGGATAGTTGAATTTAAAAAAATTACTTTTCATGGCTAAGGAGAAAATATGGCAGAGATTTTGAGAGTTGAAAATTTGTCAAAACGTTTTGGACAGTTGCAAGCTGTTGATGATTTGAGTTTTGTTGTTGAAAGTGGAAAGTTGTTTGCCTTTCTTGGACAGAATGGTGCAGGAAAAAGCACAACTATTAATATGCTTATTGGCACTTTGTCTGCCGACAATGGTAACATTGTTTATGGTGGGGATAAGACATTTAAGCAGTTTAAAAACAAAATTGGTGTTGTTTTTCAAAATAATATTTTTGATGAGTTGCTCACTGTTGAAGAAAATATAAAGTTGTTTGGAAGATTGTATACACCAAATAAACAAAATATCAAAGAAAGATATGAAGAACTTGCAACCCTGTTTGACTTCAAAAGTTTTGAAAAGAAAAAATTTAAAAATTTGTCAGGTGGGCAAAAAAGAAGAGTTGAAATTGCCAGAGCTCTTTTCAACACACCTGAGATTTTGTTTTTGGACGAGCCAACAACCGGACTTGACCCAAAGACGAGAATTGATGTTTGGAAAGTTGTCAACAAGGTTAGAAAAGAAACAGGTATGACAGTTTTTTTGACAACTCACTATATGGAGGAGACAGGTGATGCTGATGAAGTTGTCATCATCCATAATGGAAAAAAGATTGCAGAAGGAACACCTGCTGAGCTTAAAGAAAAATATTCCTGTGACAAGGTGAAGATTGTTCCCAAAAATCAAAAGCGTTTTGAAAAATTGGTTGGAGGCATGAAATATGAGAGAGTTGCTGACCATTTTGAATTTTTGTTTAAGGACGCAAATGCCGAGATTGAATTACTTGAAAAATATAAGAATGAAATCAAATTTTTTGAGGTTCTTCGTGGAAGCATGGATGATGTCTTTTTGAATGCAGTGGGAGAAAATGTTTTTGTGGAGGAACCAAAATGAAAAATATTTTTGCATTGACAAAGCGAAACTGTTTACTCTTTTTAAGAAGTAAAATGACAGTCTTTTCATCTTTGTTTTCAAGTTTGATTTTGATTGCACTTTACTTTCTTTTTATTGCAAAATCTTATGCAAGTGGTTTCAATCAAGAGGCTGGGCTTGCTCTTACGAACAAGCAACTCTATTTTGCAATTTATTCACAAATGATTGTTGGGGTGTTGGTGATAAATTCGGTTTCACTCTCTACAGGAATGTTTACACTTATGGCTAGAGACCTTGAAACAAGAAAATCTGATGCCTTTATGCTCACAAGAGTTAGGTCATTTGAACTTGTGATTTCTTATCTTTTATCTGCACTTTTGGTTTCATTTTTGATAAACTTGTTGATGTTTATTATTTCAGTGATAATTATTGGTGCATCGACCTATTGGATAAGTGCATCAACATTTTTCTCTGTGGTTGGAGTATTGGTTATAATCACTGTTATAAGCTGTTCAATCATGCTGTTGATTACTGTGCTTGTGAAATCATCAATTGCAATAGGTGTCATAAATGGAATTATGGGAACAATCCTTGGCTTTTTGTGTGGCATTTATATGCCATATTCTCAAATGGGTTCTGCAGCAAAACATATTGGCTCGTTGTTGCCATTTACGCATTTTACAATTTGGCTGAAGAAGATTGTGCTCGGTGATGTTTTTGGTCAGTTGGGGATGAATAAAGACTTGTCAAACAAGATGCAAGAACTTTGGTTTTCTGCAGGAGAAGTAGGGCTTTGTGGTGCAAAAGTTCCGCTTTGGGCAATGATTTTAATTTCTACAATAATCGCAGTTTTTTGCCTAGTTATTTCTTCATTTATTTTGACTAAAAGATTTGGCACAAATCCAAATATTGCAAAAATTAAGCACCATAAAAAATCTATAAAAACAGCAAAAAACTAATGACGTTTGCTGTTTTTTTATTTAAAATCAGTTCAAAATGCCTGTTTTTGATACAAAATGACAGTTTTTTAACACAAGTATTGACCAATAATGATTTTAAGTTTTTCACTTGACAGTTTGCTCAAAATTATTATATATATAATATATGGAAAAGAAAAGAAAAACAAAAATAAAAATTTTTAGTTTGGTGCTTGGTGCAGTTCTTTGCATCAGCACTTTTGTAGGATGTTCTAAAAAGAAACCAGAACAGGCTGGCATTACTCTTTCGCCAGCTATTTCTCAGGGGGCGACACTTTATGATTTCGATGAGATTCAAAATCAGAAAGTTACTCTTCGTCAGCCTAAAATGGAAGTTTTGGAGAGAGGTTTGTCAAGAACAGCACCTGAGGTGATGTCTGACACTTTTATTTTGCCAAGCAATTTTACAACAGGTGAGCTTAGCACTGCTGAGTATACTTTTGACCCTGCTTCATATCCAGGGCAGTTTGGCACATGCACAAAGATAATGACAACTTTTGAGAAATATATGCTTTTGCGTCAAACCATGTATTACAACACAGCATCACAAGGCTTGGCAGAAAAAGGATTACTCAAAAAGCATCCAGCAGCTGACAGACAATATGGAGAAATCCCTGTTGAAGATAATGCTGTAAAAAAACGCATTGTTACTGACCCAGAGTATAAAGCATCAATGCTTACTACAGGGCTTTATTTGCCTGCTGGAGAAATTGCAACTGTAAAAGTTAAAGGTCTCAAAGCTGGAGAAAGATTGGAGATGGTCACAGGCTATCAACAATCAATTGCCTGGGCTACTGACTTTAATACCTATGACAGATTGATAATTGAAGAATCAAAAAAAGCAAATCCAGATTATGAATCTTTGGGTGTTGATATTCACAATCACATGAAAAGTGCAAATTCAGAAATTGCATATCAAATAGGAAAATTTACTTTCACTGAAAACGATAGAGAATATAAAATCGGCTATATTTTTGGTGGACAATTACACATTGATTGTTCAAGAGTTTCGGGTCCTGTTGAAATTGAAATTACAGGTTGTATTGAAACACCTCACTTTATTTTGGGTGTGACTAGTGTTGAAGAATTTGAAGAGCATTTGAGAAACGCTCCAGGACTTCTATGCACTTTGGACGTTGAGATTGGTCAGCTTGTGGGACCTGCTGCAGCAATGCAACAAACAGATGATATTCTTAAAGTTGCATATATGTGGCATTCAACATTTGCAATCAATGTTTCATTGCTTGGAAGAAGCTACAATTATACAAACCTTCTTAAATACGACACTTTTGTTCCTGCAGGTGCTGCGGTTGCTTTGAGTGGAAGAGACTCTGCCATGCCATCCTCAGATATGTTTAACTGTTTAAACTTTGCAAACTTGAAACTTCGTGGAGAATGGATGACGCTTCATGAGCTAGGGCATCAGCATGCAAATCAAGGGGCTTTTGGAAAAGTGTTTGGTATGGATACCGGACCTGAAGGCGAAGTGCGAAACAATGTCATGATTTTGTACAATTATGCACTCACATGCAACATAAATACAAATCAAACAAGTGATGTTGAGCATGGAGAATTTACTCATCCTTATAATGCTGTGTTGACTGCAAAAAATGCCAAGAATGCTACATTCACAGATTATGGTCAGGCAGGAGGAAGTCCTTTTTGGTGTTTGGGACTTTATGCAAATATGATACACCAATTTGGACCAGAAAAATTTACTGAGTATTTATATTCACATGCACTTGTGAAAAATTATAATGATGAAGGCTATGGCAACAATCGTTCGGAATTTGTTATCAGACTCAGTGAAGTTTATGGTTTGGACTTTAGAAACTTTTTGAATGAGTATTACAAAGCAAACATTACAGACAGTTTATTTTCACCTTCAAGGCTTGAAAAACTTTCAAAATTGAAAGAGTTTATTCCAATCGCTTGCAAGTTTTCAAACGGAACAAGTGATTTTAGAAGTGCTGGCGCTCACAAGGTAAGTGCCGCAACTCCTACAGTTTTTGAGTTTGAAAACAACATTGTAAGCACGAAAGACTTTCAGCTTGTTTCAGTAACAAAGCCAAAATATGGAAGACTTCAAAAAGAGACTGATACTAAGTACACTTATTATCCACCAAATAAACTTACAAATGGTGATGAGTTTTTTGTAGTTTGCAAATTGGCGAATGGAGAGACTGTAAAGCTTGCAGTCAGACTTGAATTTAATTACAATAGTTCTTATTCTCAAATTTGGGAAGGAATTACTGCTACAAATCTTCAAGAAGCAATTGATAATTGTCAGTTGGTTGAACCAACAAGAGAGGAATACAGCAATGTGGCTGGAAAATCAAGTTTCAACGGTGGAAATAGAAAAGATTATATTAAGTCAACTTTCAATTTTGTTGCTACAAAAGATGGAGTTTACAAATTCTATTTGAAATCTGATGATATAGGCAGAGTTGATGCAACTAAAGACGGTGAGACATACACAATCAAAACCACTGCATACACTGCAAATTATCAAGCAGATAATTATTTTGAGCTTACGCTTTCAAAAAATGATGTTGTTCCATTTACGACATATTTGTACAATGCGGGAGGTCAAGGCTCCTTGAATGTTGGTGTCATGAAACCAGACACAACCAATATAATCAATATACCTGATACAGAAATTATTATGCCAAATCTTGATTTTGAAGATTATCAAAAAATTAAGACTTTTGGCTGGCAACCTAAGTTTCTTGCAAGTGTTAAGAATTTTACAAAAGTAACTTATATTAACAAGACAGATTGGGAAATTCTTGAAGCTCCAAAAGCTTATAATAACACAAATCCAAACGTTTTGGTTGATGGAGATATAAACTCACTCTTCCATTCAGAATATACAAACGCTAGTTTGGTTTCTGCAATGCCTCATGTTTATGTTTTGGATATGAAAAATGTAAACAAAATTAATTTCTTTGAAATTTACACAAGAAATCACGCAAATAGTTATATTATTGAATATGAACTTTATGGCTCTAAGGATGGCAAAAAATATAATCTGTTGGCTAAAGCAGATGAGCTTAATTATACAAATAGAAAAGCAACAATCAAGTTTGATACTGTAAGTGTAAGGTATTTGAAATTGCTTGTTAAAAAGACCACGTTTAGTAAGTTTGATGGCTATATTTCAATTATGACAGAGCTTAATGCTGGGCTTAGTGCGGTTGCGGAATATGTGATTTCGCCAGCATCTGAAACAAATTTCTATACCAAAGGCTTTAAAGAAGAAGGCAACAATGGAATTCTTGTTTCAAACAAAAAGAACAGTGCACTTGTTACAAAATTTAAAGGGACACAATTTAATATTTACGCAGACACTTTTGAAAATGCAGGAAGATTTAATGTTTATGTTGACGGAAAATTGGATGCAACTGTAAATTTGTCTGGTCAAGAGAAGTCATCAGAGCTTGTGTATTCTTCAAGTAAGTTAAAAAACAAAAAGCATACAGTAGAGATAAAAACGCTTGATAATAAGGGGGTTGAAATTAAATATATGTCAATAAATTATGGTGCAAGCATGCTTAATGCAGCAAATATTTACAAAGAGAGAGCCCTCGGAATTGCTCTTGCAATCTTCTGTGTATTGTTTGTTTTGGCTGTGACACTTTTGGTGCTTTATTTCACTCTTCCAAAGTTTAGAGAATTTGTAAACAAACTCTTTAGGTTGGAAAAGCAAACCTCTCCAGAAACACTTGCAAAGAAAGCAAAGAAAAAGCAAGAGAGAAAAGAGAAAAAGGCAGAAATTAAAACAGAAAAACAAAAGGCAAAGAGCGAAGTTTCTTCAACAAGAGTAAAGACTGTTTCGCCTAAGCAAACGCCTTCTGTTGCAAAAACAAAAGCAACTTCAGCAAAAAAAGTTGAGGTAAAGAAGCCTGCGACAAAGACTGTTTCTCAAACTACACAAAAGAAAACACCGCCTAAAAAATAAATTCAAGTTTTGCTTGAGACCTGTTGAGAGAAAATCTTAACAGGTCTTTTTTAATAAAATAATTTGTTACGCTTGCTATTTATTTGCTTAATTTTTGTTTTAATGGTATAAATAAAACATCAGGGGGATGTATGTTTAAATTTTTTGATGGGATTGGAAAAGCTCTTTGGGGAACAGTTGATTTCTTGACAGCTGTGAGAGAAGCAAATAAATTGAAAGCTGACCCAGAAAGAAGCTCTACAAGTTTTCGTTTTGCAGTGCGAGCAATGCTTTGTGGATTTTCAATGTTGGTTGCGGCAGTTTTTGCTGGAGTTTTGATAATGATTAAACTCTTTTCAATACCTGCACTCAATCTTGCTCTTGGCATTGCATTGGGTGTTGGTGCAGCAATGCTTTTGGCTCACACTTTGAAAAATTGGTTTTTACAGCTTTCAATCAATAAAACGAGATGGACTTGGGTGTCACTAGGTTTTGTTGTTTTCTGCATTTTGGGAAGTGTTGCAATTTTGGTTGGTTTTAGTTTTATATAAAAATATCATTTTGCTTATAAATTTAAGTGCGGATTTTTTACGGAGAGAAGATGAAAACGATTGATACAACTTTGCTTTTGGTCATTAAAAATGGAAAAATTTTGCTTGCGCAAAAAAAGAGAGGTTTTGGGCAGGGGAAATTTAATGGAGTTGGTGGCAAAGCTGAAATAGGCGAGACTATTGAAGAGACAATGTTGAGAGAAACAAAAGAAGAGATTGGGATTGTGCCGACTGTTTTTAAAAAACAGGGAGAGATTCTTTTTGATGAATATATGAAGGGTGAGCGTTCTTTTGTCAATATGACTATTTATGTTGCAAGCGAGTTTGAAGGTGAGTTGATTGAATCTGACGAAATGAAGCCTCAATGGTTTGATTTGGACAAAGTGCCATTTGAAAATATGTTTCCAGATGATAAACTTTGGCTTCCACATATTTTGAATGGAAAGTTTGTCAGAGGCAATTTAGTGCTTGATGAAAATTTTAAACTTATGTCTTACAGTATAAGCACTTCAACTAATGTAAATTAAAAAATTGGGGAGAAAGAAATGAAACTTATTTGTCTTGGTACAGGGCATGCTGGAATGATTAAAAATTACAACACCTGTTTTGTTTTGGAAAACGGGGGGGGATTTGCTTGTAGATGCGGGCGGAGGAAATCAAATCCTGGCGTTACTTGAGAAAGTAAATGTTGATATAAATGAGTTGGAATATGGTTTTGTGACTCATTGCCACACTGACCATTTGCTTGGTTTTGTGTGGATTATGCGAATTGTTATGTATGGCTATGTTAAGAATGAGAGAACTAAACCTTTTACTATTTTCGCAAGCAGAGCTGTTTTGAATGCTTTGGAAGAGATTGTAAAGCTTACAATTGGAGAAAAACTTTGGAACAAAGTGGTTGGCGATAAGGTGTTTTTGAAAGAAGTTGTTGATGGTCAGCATGAGAGAATTTGTGGGATGGATTTTGAGTTTTTTGACACAATGGCTATCGAGAAAGATTTTCCTCAAATGGGCTTTTTTATAAAGGAGAAAGGTTTTGTTTTTGCTGGGGATGTCCCTCTGTCTGAACACTTATATCAAAAGTTTTCAAAGCAAAAGTGGCTTTGTTTGGAAGCTTTTTGTTTAGAAAAGAAAAGGTCAAACAATGAGGTTCCTTTGAAAAAACACAAAACGGTTATGGAAAGTGCTGTTGTTGCCGAAAAATTGAAAGCTGAAAATCTGATATTATGGCATGGAGAAGATGATTTGGATGGGACAAGAAAAGAGCAATATTTGAATGAAGCAAAAAGATATTTTTCTGGTAAAATCTTTGCTCCAGATGACTTAGATATAATTGAGGGTTTGTAACCCTCTTTTTTTATTGCAACTATAAAAAAATTGCTAGGAGGCTAAAATTTTTGAAAAATAAAGTGCTAGATTTTTGACATAAGGGGAATGATTGTTGTATACTAAATTGCAATGCGTTTGAGACATTGATTTTTGGGAGAAAATGGGGGATGCAAGGTTTTATTCATTCAACTGAATCGCTTGGCACGGTTGACGGTCCTGGCATAAGATTTGTCATTTTTATGCAAGGTTGTCCGCTTAGGTGCAAATATTGTCACAACCCTGACTCTTGGAATATCAATGGTGGAAAAGCATATCAGAGTGATGAAATTTTTGAGATAGCTATGAAATATAAAAATTATTTCATGAAAAATGGAGGAATCACTCTAACAGGCGGAGAGCCACTTCTTCAAATGGATTTTTGCATTGAACTTCTCAAAAAGTTTAAGGCTGCAGGTGTTCACACCGCTGTTGACACTTCTGGGTTTATGTTTGATATTAAAAGAAATGAGTCTGTAGAAAAGCATTTGGAACTTATCAAATATACTGATTTGTTTTTGCTTGATATAAAACACATTTCGTCACTTAAACACAAAGAACTTACCGGAGTGCCAAACGACAACACACTTGCTTTTGCAAAGTTTTTGAGTGAGCATAACAAGGCTATGTGGGTGCGTTATGTGCTTGTTCCAAACCTGACTGACAGTGAAGAGGATTTGAAAGAACTTAGAAAGTTTTTGGATAATCTTAAAACTGTTGAGAAAGTGGAGGTTTTGCCTTACCATACAATGGGTGTGCCAAAATATAAAAAATTGGGAATAGATTATCCTCTTGCTAATGTTACGGCACCAAGCAAAGCACAGGTCGAGTTTGCAAAAAAAATTCTAACGAGGTAAAAAATGAAATCACTTGAGCAGTTTAAAAAAGAACTTGATGGAATTTGTTTAATTGAAGTTTCAGGCGAATCTTGTGCAAATTGTTTTTCATTGCTTCCACTAGTTACAAAAATAGTGGCAAAGCGAGCTGATTGCAAATTTTTTCATATTGAAGCTGGGCATGACACTAAAGAGTTTTTGGAAGAATTTAAAATAGTGGAAGTTCCAACTCTTCTTGTGTGTTTGAATGGAGAAGAAAAAGCAAGATGCAAAGGTTTTGTGCCAGAAGAAATCCTTGAATTATGGATTGATGCAAAAGTTGAAGATTGTAAAAAACTTATAGGAGAATAGAGATGAACATGATGAAAGAATGGGAAGGATTTGTCCCAGGAAAATGGAGTAATGATGAAATTGATGTGAGAGATTTCATACAAACAAACTATGCACCTTACACAGGTGATGATAGCTTTTTGGAAACTGCCACTGAAGACACTAAAAAGCTTTGGGAAAAGATTATGGAGCTTTCAAAAAGGGAGAGAGAAAATGGTGGAGTGCTTAATGCTGACACCAAGATTGTCTCACAAGTAAACAGTCATGAAGCTGGTTACATTGACAAAGATTTGGAAAAGATAGTTGGGCTTCAAACAGATGAGCCATTTAAACGTGCTCTTATGCCTTTTGGTGGTATTAAAATGGCAGAACAAGCTCTCAATATGTATGGTTATCAACTTGACCCAACAGTTAAGGAATTTTTTGTTAAGTATAGAAAAACTCACAATGATGGTGTTTTTGATGCTTACACAGAAGAGATGAGACATGCAAGAACAGCTCACATTTTGACAGGACTTCCTGATACTTATGGAAGAGGTAGAATAATTGGCGACTATAGAAGAGTTGCTCTTTATGGTGTTGATTATCTTATCAAGAAGAAAGAAGAAGATAAAAGTTGTCTTGATGGTGAAATGGTAGACACTAAAATTAGAGACAGAGAAGAGCTTTCTGACCAAATAAAAGCTTTGAAAGCCCTTAAAGCAATGGCTGCAAAATATGGTTTTGATATTTCTAAACCTGCAAAAAATGCAAAAGAAGCTATCCAATTTTTGTATTTTGGATATTTGGCTGCTGTAAAAGACCAAAATGGTGCAGCTATGTCAATTGGAAGAAACTCAACATTTCTTGATATATTTATTGAGAGAGATTTGAAAAACGGAATTTTGACAGAAAAAGAAGCTCAAGAACTCATTGACCAATTTGTTATCAAACTTAGAATTGTTAAGTTTATGAGAATACAATCTTATAATGAACTCTTTTCTGGAGACCCTACATGGGTGACAGAGTCTATTGGTGGAATGGGAGTTGATGGCAGAACTTTGGTGACAAAAAACTCATTTAGAGTACTTCACACTCTTGTCAACCTTGGACCTGCTCCAGAACCAAACCTCACTGTGCTTTGGTCAAAGCATTTGCCAGAAAACTTTAAGAAATTCTGTGCTAAGGTTTCTATTGACACTTCTTCAATTCAATATGAATCAGATGATTTGATGAGACCTGAAATGGGTGATGACTATGCCATTGCATGTTGTGTTTCTTGCATGAGAGTTGGAAAAGATATGCAATTTTTCGGTGCAAGAGCAAACCTTGCAAAATGCTTGCTTTATGCAATCAATGGTGGTGTTGATGAGCTTACGCTTGACAAAGTGACAGGAAAGCCTCTTCAAGTTGGTCCAAAGTTTGCACCAATTCTTGGTGATGGAAAGCTTGAATACAATGATGTTTTGGATAAGTTTGACTCAATGATGACTTGGCTAGCAGGGCTTTATGTAAATGTGCTTAATCTAATTCACTATATGCACGACAAATATTCTTATGAAGCACTTGAAATGGCTCTTCATGATACAAAAGTAAGAAGATTTTTTGCAACAGGAATTGCTGGACTTTCTTGCTGTGTAGATTCGCTTTCTGCAATCAAATACGCAAATGTTTATCCAATCAGAAACGAGTTTGGAATTGTCTCAGATTATCGTATTGAAGGAGATTATCCAAAATATGGAAATAATGATGACAGAGCTGATGAAATCGCTGTTTGGCTTGTTAAGACTTTCATGAAAAAGATTGCAAGCCATCACACTTATCGTGAGTCAGTGCCAACAATGTCAATTCTCACAATCACTTCAAATGTTGTTTATGGACAAAAGACAGGAAGCACTCCAGATGGAAGAAAAGCTGGGCAGGCTCTTGCACCAGGAGCAAATCCAATGCACGGAAGAGATAGTCATGGGGCACTTGCATCTCTTGAAAGTGTGAGAAAGTTGCCTTATGAATATTCAAGAGATGGAATTTCAAACACATTCTCAATTACGCCAAATTCTTTGGGAAAAGATGAAGATTAAAGGAGGAAAAGAAAAATGGCTAGTAAAAATCAGGTTGACAATCTTGTAACAATGCTTGACACTTATTGCGGAGAAGGTGGGCATCATCTCAATGTCAATGTTTTTGACAGAGAGACACTTCTTGATGCTCAAAAACATCCAGAAAAATATCCACAACTCACAATTAGAGTGTCTGGTTATGCAGTAAATTTTAATAAGCTTACAAAACAACAACAAGATGAGGTTATTTCTCGTACTATTCACGAATCTATGTAAGAAGCTTCGTAAATAGGAAAATGCTATGCTTTTGCACTTCTTTTAAAAGTTATTTAATTTTCGCTTAAAAAAGTGACTAATTTGCATAGTATGTTTCTCTCTGCTTTGAATGGAAATATAGCTTACTTAGATTTATAACTAACAAAAAGGATTGCAAAAATTTTGCAGCTCTTTTTTTCTTTTCAGTTAAGTTTGTTTGACTTAATTATGGATAAAAGAGTATAATTATTGTGATATAAAAAAGGAGAGATTATGAGAAATTATATTGAAATTGCAGATGTTGTCGCAAGACAAATTTTGGATTCTAGAGGCAATCCAACTGTTGAAGTTGAAGTAGTCTTGGAAGATGGAACTGTTGGCAGAGCAAGTGTGCCAAGTGGGGCTTCAACAGGCTCATTTGAAGCAGTTGAACTTCGTGATGGTGACAAGAAAAACTATCTTGGAAAATCTGTTGAACAGGCTGTTGAAAATGTAAATACTCTTATTTATGAAGCAATTGTTGGAATGAATGCTTTAAATCAAGCAGAGATTGATGAAGCTATGATTAAACTTGATGGCACTTCAAACAAAGGAAAGCTTGGTGCAAATGCTATTCTTGGTGTTTCACTCGCTGTTGCAAAAGCTGCTGCAGAATGGTCTGGACTTTCACTTTACAACTACATTGGAGGATGTAATGCTTGCACTCTTCCTGTGCCTATGATGAATATTTTAAACGGCGGAAAGCATGCAGACAATTCTGTCAATGTGCAAGAATTTATGATTATGCCTGTTGGTGCAAAATCTTTTAAAGAATGTTTGAAGATGTGTGCAGAAGTTTTCCACAATCTTAAAGCTGTTTTGAAAGGCAAAGGCTATTCAACTGCTGTAGGTGATGAGGGGGGCTTTGCTCCAAACCTTAAGAGTGATGAAGAGGCTCTTTCTTCAATTGTTGAAGCAATTGAAAAAGCTGGCTATAAACCTGGAAAAGATTTTGGAATTGCAATTGACGCTGCAGCAACAGAGATGTATGAAGAAGCCGCTAAAATAGGTCATAAAGGAAACTATTATTTCTGGAAAACAGGAGAAGAGTTTACTTGTGAGCAAATGATTTCATATTGGGAAAAAATGGTTGAAAAATATCCTATTGTTTCTCTTGAAGATGGTCTTGCAGAAGAAGATTGGGATGGTTGGAAGTTGATGACCACAAGACTTGGAAGCAAAATTCAACTTGTTGGAGACGATTTGTTTGTTACAAACACAGAAAGACTTTCTAAAGGTATTAAACTTGGTGTTACAAACTCAATTCTTATCAAGCTCAACCAAATAGGAACATTGACAGAAACTCTCAATGCAATTCAAATGGCAAACAGAGCTGGTTATACTGCAGTTGTGTCTCATAGAAGTGGTGAGACTGAGGATACAACTATTGCTGACCTTTCAGTTGCTCTTAATGCAGGGCAAATCAAAACAGGTGCTCCTTCAAGAACTGATAGAGTTGCAAAATACAATCAACTTCTCAGAATTGAAGAGGAACTTGGAACTTCATCAAAATATCTTGGAAAAGATACTTTCTTCAATTTGAAATAAGATAAGTCTTGAGAGATTTAAATTTAAATTTTGTATTGAATTAAATTAATAAAACCAAAAATAAAACAGACTGATAAGGTCTGTTTTATTTTTTTACTGACTTATTTTTGTTTTAGGTTATATTTTTTAAAAGGAGTTTATGGAATTTAAAAATATAAATAACTTAGAGGACAAAAAAGCAGGCAAATTTGTCTGCTCTTTTTATTATTCTTTAGTTGTTGTTTCAGATTTTTTCTTGCGTTTCTTTTCAGGTGCAGGTGTTTCTTCAGCTGGTTTGTTTGGGTCAACAACACCTCTTATCATATTTCTCCAGAAAGTTTTGTCTGTGATTTCAAGTTCTGAAAGTTCTTTTATTCTTTCAAAAACAACATCTTGGAATTGGTTTCTGTTGACAGATTTTATGACTGTGAAATTTCCTTTTCTGTCAAAGTGTCCCAAGGTTGCACCAACGTTTACTTCAGTGTCGACTTCAACAAAAGCTCGCTTAGTTTTGAAGAGTTTTGGATGAGTTAAGTAAACTATTGCGGCAATGTCACAGTTTGCAATGATTTTTTCTTCATAGCCAGGTTCCCAATAGGTCTGGAAAAACATTTCCATAAACTTGCCTATGTCATTCATCTGACCAAGCTCTTTGATTTGCTCTTCTGTGAAGTAAACATAATCTCTTCCAATTTTTGATGGACACATAGTGACTTTTGCATGGCTGTCAACAGTGTATTTGAAAGCAGGGGCATCAGTGCGGATGTTGAAGGAGCGGTGATGACGATTACACTTAATTCCATCAATAGAACCACCCATCATAACAACATTTTTGATGTATTTAACAACATCAGGATGCTTTCTCAAAAGATACGCAAAGTTTGTGTGAGGTCCAAGAATAACAAAAGTTATCTCTTTTGGATTTTTCTTAAAGATTTCGTACAAAGCATCTGCACAATCAACATTAAGTGGTTGGCGAACGGTAGTGGCAGGAGGCTCATACCATCCAAATCCTTCTGGTCCATGAATATGATATGCGTATTCATCATTTGTGCCAAGTCTGTTTTCATAGCCTTGAATAACAGGAATGTCTTTGTTGAATATGTCGAGGATATGACAAACATTTCTCACTGTTTTGTTCATGTGGACATTTCCACTTGAAACAGTGAGAAGTTGAATGTCAAGCTGAGGTTCATTTAATGCAAAAATCAATGCTGCGACATCATCAACACCAGGGTCTGTATCTATAATAACTTTTAATTTTCTCTTCATAAAATCTCCAAATTTTTTTTATATCTCAATAAATTAAGTATAAATTTTTTCGTATAAAAAGTAAAGCAAAATAGTCTTTCTTCAAATTTTTATTTAATTTTTGCAATAAATTGCTTCGAAAATTGCATTTAGATTTACAAATTGACACAAAATGTTTAAAAAACTATTTACAAAGGCGGTTTTTTATGATAAAATATCAATATAAAAGGTAGAAAAAATTATGGAAAAAACAAAAAAACCAATTTTTAAAATAGTTTTGACTTTCTTGCTGTTTGCAGCGGTTGTTGCAGCGGTTGTTTATGTTGTTCTTAAAGGCGACTTAAAGAAAGCATATCTTTCTATTGGTTGTGCTGGAGTTAGTTTTTTGATATCTCTTCTTTTCATTGGAAAAGTTAAGAAAAAAGTCTATTTGACACTTGCTTTGGCAGCAAATGTTGCAGCTTATTATTTCTGGGTTTTTGATGTCACTGCTGGCGGAAAAAACAACAGACTTATTGCAATTTGCATCTTCTTGGCTGCTCAATTATTCTTTATGTTTTATTCTTTGAGTTTGACTCGTGCAATCTTCCTTAAGATTCTTGACCTTGCTCTCAGAGTTGCAGCATGTCTTCTTATTTGGTTTGTTGTTAAAAAGTATGTTACTCTTACAAGAGACCAAACGCTTGGACTTATGTATTTGGCAAATGCACTCGTAACTCTTCTTGCAGCACTTGTTCACATCAAGACAGAGTGGTTGACATTTATTGGTCTTTTACTTAGCTTTGTGGCAGCACTCTTCACTTGGCTTATCTTTGGTGGAGCAATCTCATTGAAGCTTTCAACAGCTTTCATTGAATTCCTTGTGAAGAATTACAAATATATTGTTTTTGCAACTTTCGCAGTTGGCAATGCAATCATTGCACTTTCTTCTGCTTGGGCAACAAAGAGAACTTTGCTTAGAGATTAGATGAAAAAAATATTAAAAATTAAAGTCGGTGAAAGCCGACTTTTTTCTTTTTGTTTTAAAAATGGATATAGTTTTGGGGCTTGATTTTTGTATAAAAGAAATATCCCTTGACAAGATTAAACGGTGTTTGATAAAATAAATAAATAAGTTTTGGGAGAAATTATGAAGAATTATGATTTTAAGGCAATAGAAAAAAAATGGCAAGCTAGATGGGAAAAAGAGAAGCCTTTTAGGGCTGTTGATTTTCATCCAACAAAGCCAAAATTTTATGTGCTTTACGAATTTCCTAATATAAGTGGAAGTTTGCACATGGGGCATTTGAAGGGGACAATTCCTGCAGATGCTCTTGCAAGATATAAGCGTTTGAATGGCTTTAATGTCCTCTTTCCAATAGGCGGAGATTCTTTTGGACTTCCTGCTGAAAATGCTGCAACAAAAACAGGTATAAATCCAAGAACATTTGTTGAAAATGGAGCAAAGACAATATTTAGCCAATTCAAGCAATTGGGGCTTTCTTTTGATTGGGATAGGACTTTCAACACAAGTGATGAGAATTTTTATAAGTGGACACAATGGATATTTTTACAACTTTTTAAAAATGGAAAAGCTTACAAGAAAAAGGGCGTTGTAAATTTTTGCCCAAACTGTCAAACAGTGCTTTCAAATGAAGACAGTCAAGGTGGAAAGTGTGATAGATGTGGTGGAGATGTTCGTCAAGAAGAGAGATGGGTGTGGTTTTTGAAGATGAAAGAATATTCTGAAAAACTGCTTGAAAATGTTGACCGTATCCAAATGGCAGAAAATCTCAAAGAAGCTCAAAGAAATTGGATTGGAAAAAGTGAAGGAATGCAAGTGCGATTTGATGTCTTTAATGATAAAGATGAGAAAATTGGCAAGCTTGAGATTTTTACCACTTGTATAGAGACAATTTATGGTATCACTTTTGTTGTGCTTGCACCAGAAAATGAACTTGTTGACACTTTTAAAGTTCATATTAAAAACTTTGCAGAGGTTGAAGCATACAGGGAGAAAACTGCACTTCGCAGCGAGTTTGACCGTATGTCTGACCAAAAAGAAAAGACAGGATGTAAGCTTGATGGGCTTTATGTTGTAAATCCATTAAACAATCAAAAGGCACCTTTATATTTGGCTGATTTTGTTTTGGCGACTTATGGTACAGGTGCTGTCATGGCTGTGCCATCTGGAGACCAAAGAGACTATGATTTTGCCAAAAAATTTAATATTCCAATCATACCTGTTATGGATGGAGATATTAGTGAACACGCAATTGAGAAAAAAGAATATTTGGCTAAGAACTTGAAGATGGTAAATTCTGCAGAGTTTGACGGTATGCCTGTGAGAGAAGCAAAGCAAAAGATTGCACAAAAAGTTGTTTCAATGGGTGTTGGAGAAAGAAAAGTCAATTATAAAATGCAGGATTGGTCGTTTAACAGACAAAGATTTTGGGGAGAGCCATTTCCTATTGTTTTCTGTGACCATTGTGGAACAGTTGCTCTTGATGAGAAGGATTTGCCTCTTGTTTTGCCTGAGACAAATGACTATATGCCAAATGCTAAAGGTGATTCGCCATTGTCTAAAGTTGAGGATTGGGTTAATTGTAAGTGTCCAAAATGTGGCAGACCTGCAAGAAGAGAAACTGACACAATGCCAAATTGGGCTGGCTCAAGTTGGTATTGGCTTAGATATGTTGACCCACACAATGATAATGCACTTGCAGACTTTGAAAAGCTTAAGTATTGGGGTAGCGTAGACGTTTATACCGGCGGAACAGAACATATCACTCGTCACGTGCTTTATTCTTTCTTCTGGCAAAACTTTTTGTATGAGATTGGGGCTGTGCCAACAAAAGACCCATTCATAAGAAAAATGGGCAGTGGGCTTATTTTGGATGACCAAGGCAAGAAGATGAGCAAAAGCTCGAAGAACGGTGTTTCTCCGCTTGAAGTTATTGATAAATATGGAGTTGATGTTGCTAGACTTCATGTACATTTCTTGGGAGGATATGAGGATAATACGCCATGGACTTTTGATGGAATTACAGGAATAACAGCATTCCTTGACAAAGTTTGGGCACTCTCTGATATGATAAAGGGAGAGGCTGTTTCAAAAGAGCATATATATGAACTTAATCGTCTTATCAAAAAAGTTTCAGAGGACTATGAGAATTTGAAGCTCAACACCATTATTTCTTCCTTCATGATTTTTATTAAGAAAATCAGAGATGATGGATTTATTACTAAGGAAGAGCTTAGACAATTTTTGATTTTGCTTAATCCACTTGCTCCACACATCACAAGTGAAGAATATGAAAATGTTTTTGGAAAAAATATTTTGGAGGACTCTTGGCCAAAATATGAAGAGAAATATTTGGTGGAAGATGAAATTTCCTTGCCTATTCAGATAAATGGAAAACTAGCAAAAGTGATAACTGTCTCAAGAACAATAACTCAAGATGCTTTGCTTTCAGAAATAGAAAGACAATATCCAGAGATTTATTCAAAAGTCAAGCAGGTCAAAAAAGTGATTTATGTTCCTGGAAGAATTGTAAATATAATTTTATAGTGTTGCTTAAGGATTTGGTGTAAATTTGTATTATTAAAAAACCACGATTTTATTGTGGTTTTTTTGTTGAAATATTGAAATGCAATAAAAAACCACGACTAACTCGTGGTTTTAATTTTTATTCGTCATCTGCAACGGGAGATACTGTGTCTTCTGCTTCTTTTTCTTCTCTTGCATCCAAGATGTTTTTGCAAACAATATCAATCATATTTTTTGCAACTGCAACAGAGTTTTCATTTTCAATTTCAATAATAACAGGTTTTTCTTTAATCTTTACAGCTTTTTCTGCCATTGAATAGTTTTTAAGTTCACTGCTTCCAGCCATAAATCTGCTTACAAGTTTTCCTCTGTTAAACTTAAATTCAACAAGTCTCATTCTTCCCATCTTTACGATAACGTGGCTTTTTGATTCTTTAACCATTGAAATGTCTTTTGTTTTTGCATATTCCAAAATTTCAATATAATAGTTTATCATTTCATCTGAGAGTTTGTTGAGTTGTTCTGCAAAGCTTTCTTTTGATTCTTGGGCGAACACAACTCCACCTTCAACTTCTTCAGTTTTTTCAGCAGGGATTTCTTCAACATTAGTTTCTTCAGGTTGTTCAACCTCTTCAACAACTTCTTCTTCAACGTTCTCAATCAAAAGAGGAAGGTCTTCTTCAACTGCTTCTTCGGTTTCAACCTCTTCAGTTGTTTCTTCTTCAACTTCTGCAACAAGAGTTTCTTTTGCAGGTTTTTCTGGTCTATTTGCCAAATATTTTATGATTGCTTGTGCCAAGAATGCAATTGCTGTTGCAAGCAAAAGGTATCCAACTGTAGCAACTAATGACCAAATAAGTGACCATTTAACTGTGAAATTTGATACTATGAATATCAAATAGAGCCAGCAGAAAACTGCAAGTGCTGGTAAAACAAATGCTGTGGCAATGGTGATGATTATATTTTGCTTTTTATGTCTTGCATAAAAGATTGCCATAGCGATTGTTGCGATTGTAAAAATAATTGCAATTATAAATGATGCGTATCCTTCTGCAGAAAGATTAGAAAAATTCATAAATTACCTCCAAAATATATGTTGTATTATATCATATTCACTAAATGTTGTCAATATTGGTTTTTAAAATAATTGTTAATTTTTGTGAAAAAGTGCAAAAAAATTGCAAAAAGTGATAAATACAGTTATAATAAATATAGTTATGAGCAAAAAATACAAATTTATCTTCTCAGGAATAGCTTTTGCACTTGTAGCAATCATTGTGGGATTGTGTTTTGTTTTTTTTGGCAACAAAACTATTAAGGCAATTCCTCAAATGCTTGAAGTAAAGAAAGTTGAAGGGGATTATTATATTGTTTGTCAGCATAATGCACAGTATAGCTATCAATTTAAGCTTGAACAATCGATTGACGGCGAGTTTATGGTTGTTGGAATTGTAAACAGTCAAAGCAACACAATAAAGCTTGAGGACTCAAATTTGAATGTTATTGCAGGGGGTGAGTATCGCTTCTCTGCTAGGTATATAAATGAAAATGGAGGAGGAAAAAGCAAGTTTTCTGAAGAATTGACTTGGTCTCCATCATGGGCTCTTAAGGGAGTGGATTATCAAACTGTAACTTTTGAAAATGACCTGCTTAAATGGCAGGTTGTGCCTAGTGCTGATAAATACACTGTTGTTGTCGTTGGTACTGATTTGCAGGAAAAAGTTTTTTCTTGCGAAGCTGAGAGTTGTGATTTGAGTGAGCTTGACGCAGGTCAATATATTGTTTATGTCATTGCTGACAGTTTTGACAATTTTGTTGAAAGCTCATCTGCTGGAGAAGGAAAGAGTATTTTAATTAAAAGAGTAAACATTTTGACAAATGCACAAGTGAGAATGGGAACTTTGACTGTTGAGTCGGAGTATGATATTGAAAGTATTGAGGTTTTTGCAAATGGGATTTCTTTAGGTTCGCTTTCGGCTGGTCAGAGAGTTGATGGGCTTTATCAATTAGAAAATCTGATTTCAATTTTTGATAATGTCGATGTTGAAAATTGTGAAATAACAATCAAATCAAAAGCTTGTGGTTGTGTTTTGGAAAGCACACAAACCAAAGTGGTTTTTAAGTGATTTTCTGATGGAATTTCAATTTTTAACTCTTTAATTCAATAAAAAAATAACAACACACGTAGTGTGTTTTTTTATTGTATATAATTTCATAATTTTTGTTTATACTACCAACAAAGGTGGCATTATGGATATAAAAAATGAGATAAAGAAAATAAAAACCAATCTTCATAATTCTATAGATGTGTCTGACAGAACTCTTGAAAAAAATGGAGCAGAGATAGGCTTTGTTTATCTTAAAAGCATGACTGATAATGCTATTTTTGCAGACGCCATCTATGAACCTATTTCAAGGTTTTCTGGAGAGATTTCCTTTGAAACTGTTAAGGAATTGGTGCAAGTGAATGATGTTGAAGAAATAAAAAAATCAGAAATTACACAAAAAGTGCTTAAAGGTGTCGTTGTTTTGATGTTTTCAAATTCTGATAAAGTGCTAGCAATTGACATTTTGAAGTTTTTGACAAGAACCCCCTCTGAGCCTCCAACTTCACCTGTAATAATGGGGCCTCGTGAGGGGTTTACGGAAGATTTGAAAACAAACATAACTCTTATTAGAAGAAGATTTTACAGCGAGCAATTGGTTTTGGAAGAAGCTGTTGTAGGAAGCTCTACTCAAACTAAAATTGCTATCTGTTATCTTGATGGTATTGCTGACCCCAAAATTGTTAAGGACATAAAAAAGCGACTCTCAAAAATCAAGATAGATGGAGTGATAGATTCTTATTATCTTTTGACATTGCTTTCAGATAGACCAGATTCTATGCTTAAGCAAATAGGTTGTTGCGAAAAGCCAGACATCATTTCGGCAAAACTCTTGGAAGGAAGAGTTGCTCTCATTGTGGACGGGTCTCCCATTGTTTTGACAATCCCTTTTGTTCTTCTGGAAGATTTGCAAAACAGCAATGATTATTACACGAATTACATATACTCTTCTTTTTTGAGGTTTATAAGATTAATGGGTATTTTTTTGGCTGTATTTGGACCGGGAGTTTATATAGCCTTACAGCTTTTTCACTATAATGTTTTGCCAATAAATTATCTTATAACTATTGCTGACACGACACAACAAATTCCTTTCACTCCTTTTATTGAAATACTATTTATCTCGTTATTGTTTCAAATTTTGTATGAGGTCAGTTTGAGACTGCCAAGTTATTTGGGACTTGCTACTTCAATTGTTGGAGCATTGATATTGGGTGACACAGGAGTTAAAGCGGGACTTATTTCTCCGCCAACTGTTATTGTTGTTGCTATTGCAAAAATTGCACTTTACACTGTGCCAGAACAAAATGCTCAAATTACAATTTTGCAATTTGTATTTCTCGTCTTGGGGGCGTCCGTAGGGCTTTTAGGCATTATTGGTGGAGCTATTTATGTGCTTGCTTATGCAAACACAATTGAAAATTATGGTGCGCCTTATCTTGCACCATTCTCACCATTCATTCTTTCTGACAACAAAGATGGATTGCTTAAAGTTCCGCTAAGTGATATGACAAATCGACCGAAATCATTTAGCAATGAGAAAAAGGAGAGGACGGATGATTAGGGATAAGGCTATTGGAGCTTGGCAAACAGGAATTATTTTATTCTTTTTGATTTTTGCAAATAAGATTTTGATTTTGCCATCTCTTCTTTTTAATAATGCAAAATTTGAAGGATTGATTGCTCCAATCTTTCTCTTTTTGATTGAGCTGGGACTTCTGTTTTTGTTTTATAAACTTAAAATAAAGTTTCCTAAAGAACGCTTTTTTGATGTGATAAAAAATAATTTTGGAAAAGTTGTAACCATTATAGTTTTCTTTTTGATTGGTATTTATTTTTTGGGGAAAATGGTTTTGCTTTATAATGTTACTTATATCTTTTTCAGAAATTTAATTTATAAAGAATCCAACAACACCCTTTTTCTTATCTGTTTGCTTCCTGTTGTAAATCATTTGGCAATTTGTGGAGTGAGAACTATTGGAAGGACGGCACAACTATTTCTTCCTGGCGTGGTGGCAATTTTAATTTTTGCTGTTGTTGTGGGAGTCTTTGGGATAAACAGTTCAGTTATAATGGAACAATCAACTTTCTCAAATATTGCCTTGTCAGCACTAAGGCATGTCTCAGTTTTTGGTGACACCATAATTCTGTTTTTGTTTATGGATAAAATAAACATAAAAAAGGGCGAGTGGAAAGTTGTATTTTCTTTCTTTGGTGCTGGTGCTGCATCAGTTATGGCAATAATTGTTGTTTTCTTCCTTTCATACACATACACATCATTTTTGCATCCGTTTGCATTTTTTGAGATTCTTAGCTATGTCAAAGAATATGGCGGCCTTGGAAGATTGGACATCATTTCAATGATTTTGATAATATTTTTGACCTATTTTCAATTGGCAATTTATCTAAAAGCATTCTTTGTGTGTTTTGACGGAATCTTTCCAAAATTAGACAGAATTTACTCTGTGCTTACTTTTAATTTTATCTTTATTATTTTGATTTACGTTGCAGTGATAAACTTGAGTAGGATTATTATCTATGCTGAGTATTACTTGCCTTATCTTTCAATAATAGCCTTTATTATTGTGCCTGCTTGTTGTTTTATAGCACTAATAGCGAAGTGGCGGAAGGAGAAAAGGGAATGAAAAGATTTTTTAAGAAAATTTGGAAAACTCCTATGGTTATGATTTTTATTTTCATCACTGCTATTTATGGCTTTTCTGCACTTGGAAAGTCAACAGAGATAAATCGTTTTGCTGTGGTAACGGCAATAGGTATTGACAATATGGCAGATGAAAACAATCAGTTTGAACTTTCTTTCTTGACCTTCATTCCAATTGCAGAGCAGACTTTCACTGAAACTTACAAAGTGATTACTGCCAAGGGTGACAGTTTTGTGGAGGCAATAGATTATGCTGGTCAGTATCTTGGGAGAGAAATTGGTCTTTCACATTTGCGTACAGTTGTTATTAATGAGGATTTGTTGCAAAATGATGTGACAAAAATTTTGGACTATTTGACTAGGGAGAAAGAAGTTCCATCCAGCACAAAACTCATTGCAACAGACTCAAGTGCAAAAGACTTTTTGAGTGCCATGCAAAAACTTGACATGGAAAGCTCTATCAAAGTGAGTGAAATGGTTAATTTTAATCAGAGATATATCACTGCTACAGATGCTTCATTAGAAAAATTTTTTAAAGGCTATTTTTCTCCAACACATGCAAGCATCATTCCAATCTTTTCATTGGAAAAGGATGAAGAAAACGGTATTTCTGTTGCCAATAATGAAGCTCAAGGTGGAGAGGGGGGAAGTCAAGGTGGAGAAAATGGTGGTCAGACCGGTGAAGGAGAAAATATTTCTTACAATATTGTCAATGGTGGAGAAGCTTTGATTTTTAAAAATGGATTTTTAAAAAGACAACTTTCGGCTGATGATTTGAAAAATATTAACTATTTCCGTGGCAATTTTAGTACAGGTGCATTGACGATTAAAAACTTTTCTGGAAAACCTTTCGAAAATGCAAATTTGACTTTTAACATTTATGATAAAAAAATGAAAACAAAAGTTGTCTTTGAAAATGGAATACCTGTTTTCTATTGTGATATAAAATTTACTGTTGTTCTCAATGGTGTTGAAGAGGATAATGGTATGTTTGATGAAAATGTTGATTTATACCTTATCACAAGCAAGGCTGCGACTGAAATTGAGAAGAAGGTAAAAAGCAATATGGCAGATGGTCTTGCAATAATGAGAGAAGTAAAAGTTGATATAGCGGATTTTTATACAAAGATTTACAATACAGATAAAAAGAGTTTTAAAAGATTTTTAGACAGTTTGGATGATAAAGATGATTATCTTAATCATGTTTTGTTTAAAACAAGAGTGAGAGTTTATTCAAGATAAACTTTCTCTCTTTTTCTAACCAATTGCGACATAATTTTTTTGATAAATGGTTATGTTTTGTTGTGTTATTTTTTTCTTTATGATAAAATATCAGAGTATATTGCTACAATAAATCTATTTATAAGGAGAATTTATGAACGAGAAAAAACAAGGGGGATTTAAGATAACTTGGGTGATTGTTGCTTTGATTGCGGCACTTCTTCTTTGTCTTCTTTTTATTGATTTTGGAAGCCATGGTCAAAAACTTACTCAAGACCAAGTTGAAAGTGTTGTAGTTGGTGAGTTTAAAGATAACAAGGGCAATGCGGTGCCAAAGGCTGCTTTCATTATGTTTAAAGAAGGAAAAGGCTACATCATTCTTGAAGGCTCAGAATATGACATCAATCAAGCTTCAAGTTATTCAGATTTCTATTTTGAATATGATGTGGGCGACAAACTTTGGATTGATTATCTTAGGGAACTTTGTCGTGGCACAGATGAAAAGCCAAACTCAGTAAGTTGGGCTTATGCAAGAGCTGGTGTTAGTTTTTGGGATATATTAGTTCCTATCCTTTATGTCGGTTTTGCAATCTTTGTATTCTGGATGCTTTGGAAGATGCTTGCTGGGGCAAACAAAGGTGCTATGCAGTTTGGAAAAACAAAAGTTAAGTCTTACACAATGACTAAAGTTAGATTTTCTGATATTGCTGGAATGGATGAAGAGAAGGCAGAACTTGCTGAAGTTGTTGAATTTTTGAGAAATCCTAAGAAATTTACTGACCTCGGTGCGAGAATCCCTAAAGGTGTGCTTCTTGTTGGTCAGCCTGGTACCGGAAAAACTCTTCTTGCTAGAGCTGTTGCTGGCGAAAGTAAGGTGCCATTTATTTCTATAAGTGGTTCGGATTTTGTGGAAATGTTTGTCGGTGTTGGTGCATCAAGAGTAAGAGATTTGTTTGACCAAGCAAAGAAGAATAAGCCATGTATTGTTTTTATTGACGAAATTGATGCTGTTGGTCGTCAAAGAGGTGCTGGTCTTGGTGGCGGAAATGATGAAAGAGAACAAACCTTAAACCAACTTCTTGTGGAGATGGACGGTTTTGAACCAAATGAAGGTATCATTGTTTTGGCAGCAACAAACAGAAGTGACGTTCTTGACCCAGCTCTAATGAGACCTGGTCGTTTTGATAGACAAATTTATGTTCATATTCCGGATGTTAAGGGAAGAGAAGGTATTTTGAAAATCCATGCAAAAAACAAACCTCTTGATGAGAGTGTTGATTTTAATGTTCTTGCAAGAATAACCACAGGTTTTACAGGTGCTGATATTGAAAATATGCTTAATGAGGCTGCAATCTTGGCTGCTCGTGCTGGCAGACCTAAGATTGTTATGGAAGATATCACTGAAGGCATCAACAAAGTTATTATGGGACCTCAAAAGAAAAGCAGACTTATTACTGATAAAGAAAGAAAACTTACGGCTTATCATGAAGCTGGTCACGCAATTCTTGCTAAGAGCTTGAAAAATTGCGAAGATGTGCAAGAAGTGTCAATTATCCCTCGTGGAAATGCTGGTGGATATACAATGAGTAGACCAGAGACTGATGACATGACAATGTCTATTGGAAAAGCTAATGACACAATTGTTATGAGTATGGGTGGAAGAGTTGCTGAAGAACTTGTGCTTAAAGAAATTACAAGCGGAGCATCTTCAGATATGCAACATGCAACCAAAATTGCACATGCTATGGTTTATGATTGGGGTATGAGCAAAAAAATTGGTTTCCTTTCACTTGGCAGTTCTTCTCAGGTGTTTATTGGAAGAGATTATCAAACTAAAAATGATTTCTCTGAAAAACTTGCCAGCATTGCAGATGAAGAAATTATGGCAATTTTGAACAGTAACTATAAACGTGCAAAGGACATTTTGACTGAAAAAATAAATATTTTGCATGAAATGGCAAAACTTCTTCTTGCTAGAGAGACTATTTACAAAGAAGAAGTTGACATGATTATGGCTGGAAAAAAGACTGAGGAGATTATCAAAACTCTTGAGGCAAGAGAAAAAGCTCAGAAAGAAAAAGAGGAAAAGCTTAGAGCTGAAAGAGAGAGAAATGAGAAACTTCAAGGCTTTGAAAGAAAAATTGCTGAAGGCGAAAATCTTTTTAAACTTGGTGTTATCACACAGGCTGACCTTGAAAATTTGAAAAAAGAATATGAAAGTTTTAAAAATTCTTTAACAGCTCAAAAGGATAATAGCAAAAAAGCTGAGACTGTTGAAGTTGTTATGGAAAAGAAACCTGTTAAAACAACAGAGAAAAAAGTTTCAAATGATGGAAAAGTAGAAGGAGAAGAAAAACCTAAAAAGACAACTTCTACAAGG
Source organism: uncultured bacterium (assembly GCA_949474265.1). Lineage (GTDB taxonomy): Bacteria > Bacillota > Clostridia > Christensenellales > UBA1242 > Caccovivens. Next base: position 28,816 of record CASXBC010000008.1, read on the forward strand.
AAAACTCCTGCAAAGAAAGTGACTGATGAAACAAAGAATGAAGTAAATTCAACTCAAAAGAAAAAAACAGATAAAAATGACAATGAGGGAAATAGCTAATGGAAGAAAAAGAAGTGCAAGGACAAGTTGAACCTGCAATAGAAGAGGTTGAGACTTCTGAAACTGATGCTGTTAAAGAGAGTGTTAAAGCTGAAGAAGTTTCGACTGTGGAGCAGGTAGAGGCTGAAAAACAGGTTGAGAAAAAGAAGGAAAAGGTAAAAAAAGTTAAACAAGAAAAACCTCAAGAATCTTACGAGGGGCTTTCTGATGAAGAAATTTATACCAAAATGCAGACAGAACAACTTGTTGAAAGAAAAAGAAAGAAAAAGATTATTACTGCAGTAGCTATGGGTGTTGCATTTGTGTTGGCGTTTGTAATAATAATTTTGGCAACTGTGCCAATAAGTTTGAAGCCAAATTGCATTGATAATAGTTATTCAGAAGTTAGATTGTATAATGGTACAAACATTGACAATGCAGTGGCATCATTTGATAGAGAAGATGAGAGATTTGGAAAATTTAAAAAGACATTGGATAAGTCTTTTGCACAATCTGCACTTTCTGGTCTTTTTAGTGGTGCTATGTTTGCTTATGACATTGAAGAAAATCATCAAACTTTCAGTGGGGCAATGGATGAACTTACTAAAAACAACACCTATTTTGTTAGATTAACTTATCAAAATGAAAGAAAGGTGACAAAGAAAAGCGGTAAAGTTTATTATTCTGACAGATATGCAAGCAGAAATTGGTCATTTTCATTTACTGATGCTTATGTAACAGTAAATACTGATGCAGGCTTTAGAAATACAAAGATTTATATCCCTGTGGTTTATCCAAGTGATGAAGATGAATTGTATGCTATTGTGATTACTGTAAAGGCAAACACAAACAGAATCCGTGAAGCTTGGAGTGATTTTGTTCGTTAATGATTTTGAAAAGCAAGTTTAATACCTTGCTTTTTTTATTTTTGTTAAAAGAAATAAGAGATTTTTGTGAAAATTGTTGAAAATATGTTGACAAAGCTTTTGTTTGTGTTGTATAATAAGCGAGTAAATAAAGAGTCTTCCGAAGACCGTAAGTGCCTTAGGGCGTAAACAGATTGCTGTGCTTACCGAGGAAAAGTTGAGTATTGAGTTTTTATCTCTATAACTTTTCCGTGGTTATAGAGATTTTTTATTTCAAAAGAAACACAAAAATTAAATTAAAAGGAGGGATAGAAAATGAGTGCTAATTTAGAGGCTAAAAAACTTGTTGTTGAAGAAATTAAAGAAAAATTCTCCAAAGCAAAAACATTGGCTTTTGTTGACTACCGTGGACTCACAGTTGCTGAAGATACAGCACTTCGTAAGAAGTTTCGTGAAAGCGGATGTGAATATAAAGTTTACAAAAATCGCTTGATGTTGAAAGCACTTTCTGACCTTGGTATTGAGTGCCCAGCAAACTTTTTGGAAGGCACTACTGCCGTTGCTATTGGTTATCATGATGAAGTTGCACCAGCAAAGATTGTTTGCAACTGTGCAAAAGAAACCAAGAAAATGGTTATCAAATTTGGAATTTTAAACGGTGCACGCGTTGATGCGAAGAATATTGAAGCGCTTGCAACACTTCCATCAAAGGAAGAGCTTATTGCAAAGCTTCTTGGAACTTTGAACAACACTGCTTCAAGTTTGTGCAGAGTTCTCTCAGCCCCAGCAAGAGGGTTGGCTGTTGCTTTGAATGCGATTGCAACAAAATAAATTTAAAAATCGCATAATTAAAAAAATACAAATTAACGTTAAAAACGTAAAAAGGAGACAAATAAAATGGCTATAAATGAAATTGTTGAAGAAATTAAAAAATTGACTATTGTTGAAGTTTCAGAACTTGTAAAAGCTCTTGAAGAAGAATTTGGCGTTAGCGCTGCTGCTCCTGTTGCAGTTGCTGCTGCTCCAGCTGCTGGTGCTGCTGCTCCAGCTGCAGCTGAAGAAAAGAGCGAATTTAACCTTTTCTTGAAAGAAACAGGTGCAAACAAAATTGCTGTTATCAAAGTAGTTAGAGAAGTTACAGGTCTTGGACTTTCAGAAGCTAAAGCAGTTGTTGATGGCGCACCAAAAATGGTTAAAGAAAACGTTGCTGCTGCTCAAGCTAAAGAATTTGAAGCTAAATTTAAAGAAGCTGGCGCTGTTGTTGAATTACAATAATTTAAAAATATGTTAATTTAATTTTGTGTTTCAAAAAAATACATCCGTTGTAGGATGTATTTTTTATTAAAATATTATTGTTATTTTTATATAACTTGATTTATTAATTTAGGGCTAATTAATGCAAAATCTTTCTAGGTTTTCTTGTTTTATTATATATTCAGCATTGCTAATTAAATTTTGAAAATTCTGTTGCCTTAAATTGAAAGTTTTACATTTTAATGCCTTAGGTTTTAGTAAACCATCTAAATTTTCTATATCAGTAATTACATAGTTGAACAATTTATAGAGGGTGTAAACTTTTGTTGATTTAGAGTATTTTAATTCATAAACGATAAAATTGTCTAGTTTATCTAATTTGATTTCGTCATTGCAAACCAGCTCTTTAAATCTGTTTTTGGCCAAGGATACTTTATTTTCTAAATTGATATTAAGAAGCTTGTTGCATTCATTAATCAATTGCTTGTAAGTTGATGTAGTGCTTTTTTTGAAAATTGGTGTTTTGTTGATATCATCATAAAAAGGATACCAAGAGTTCCAAATAGGGTTGTAATCATAGCAAATTAAATGTGGGTTTTTATCAATATTGACAATAGCATAAAAGTTTATTGCCATATCAAATCTTTCAACTTTAATTTCTGTTGGAAGGGGTTGGTTGTGATGTTGCGTTGTGATAATCATGATTTGCCTCTTAGATTATTCCATTTTCTTTGAGTTGGTTTTCCAAGATGTCAAAAAGGTCATATTTAAACATGTCAATATTGAAATCAAGACAAATAGTTGCATTTGGTTTGTCTCCATAATTTGTATCAACATAGCCAAAATCTGAAGTTTCATCTTTGAAATATTTTAATTGAACAAATCCTTTTTCAAATTTGAAGAACTCTGGGTGAGTGAGATAATAAACTGCACAAGCATCATGCACGGCAGCTCCTGAATCGCCAACATGGAAATCTCTGTATCCGTCAAACATCTTTCCGAATATTTTTCCAATCTTATTGGCTTTTCTGAAACGTTTAATTTCTGCATGGTCAAGGAAGGAATAATGACCAAAATCAGAAGGAACCATTACAAGTTTGACACCGCTTTTGAAAACTATTTCAGCTGCTTCTGGGTCATAACCAACATTAAAAAATTTGTAAGGTTTTCCATAGATTTTTTCTTTTGTGCCAGATTCAAAGATAATCTCTTTTATCATCTTTTTGCTGTCTGGGTGATTTATAAGCAGTTTTGCTATATTTGTCATAGGTCCAATAGAAAGGATGGATGTTTTTTCTTTGCTTGCTCTCAAAACTTCATACATTGCGTCACAGGCTTCAAGTTGAACTGCTTTGTGTTTAAGTTTATTTTTGTTGTATGTGAATTTTCCTAAACCGCTTTTGCCTTGAGCTCCTATGGCATACTTTGCTGGGCGAACAAGGGGTTTGTTTGTGCCTTGAGCGACAGGGATGTCTCTTTTGAAAAGTTCTGTCAAAAAGATGGCATTTGCTGTGATGTTTTCAATTGGTCCATTTCCGCCAGCTGCAGTGATAAGTTGTATGTTGAGCTTGTCGCTGTTGAGGGCACACATAAGTGCAATTGCATCATCAACGCCAGGGTCAGTATCAATAATTACATTTTTTTTATCTTCCATGAAAATTTCTCCATTGTTGTTGTGTTTTTATATTTTCAATATATATTATAACATAAAAAGATGTTTTCAGGCAAATATTTTATAGGTAAGTTTGAGTAAGGTTTTATTGTGTGCTGTTATTGCATAACACATTGCATACTATACAATATATTGTAGTAGTATGCAAATATAGGATTATTTTAAGCTTTTGTAAATAGAAATAAGATGATGACAAAAAAAGAGCAATTTTGACAAATGTTCTTTTTTTTATGCTTTTTTCTTATGCTATTCTTTTTTCAGCAAAAGGAGTAGTTATGCAAGTAAAAAGTCGTGTTAATAAGGATGTGCTTTATGTAATGCTTTGTGGAGAATTGGATGAACATTCTGCCACTTATACGAGGATTACCTTGGATGAAATTTTTGATAAACCGAATTTCAAAAGAATTGTTATAGACTTGTCTGAACTTGATTTTATGGATTCAACAGGTATTGGAGTTTTGATTGGGAGATACAAAAGAATGAAGAGTAAGGATAAACCAATTTATATTGCAAACCCTTCATCTCATGCCGAAAAAATATTTAATATAACAGGGCTTTATAATCTTATGCCCAAAATTGTTTAAGAGGAGTTTTTATGAAATATTCAAATTTTATGGAAGTTACCTTCAAGGCTATGTCTGTTAATGAAGGTTTTGCAAGAGTCTGTGTTGCATCTTTTTGTGTTCAGCTTAATCCAACGGTGGATGAAATCACTGATATAAAGACTGCAGTCTCAGAAGCGGTTACCAATTGTGTTGTTCATGCTTATCCAACTGCTGTTAAGGGGGATGTTATCTTGCGTTGTGAGCTTGAGGATGATGTTGTCACAATAACTGTCACTGACAAAGGTGTTGGTATAAGAGATGTTGTGAAAGCAAGAGAGCCTTTTTACACCTCAAAACCTTCTTCTGAGCGTTCTGGCATGGGCTTTACGGTTATGGAAAGCTTTATGGATGAAGTGCAGGTTGTGAGCAATTCTTTTGGCACAAGTGTGAGAATGTCTAAGAAAATCTCTGAAAATGTCTCAACTGTGGCAGGTTAGACAATGCTTGGGCAAGAAGAGACTCTTGAACTTATAAAAAGAGCACAGGCAGGTGAACAGCTTGCCAAAGAGACACTTGTCAATGAAAATTCTCCTCTCATAAAGAGTGTGATAAGGTGGTTTAAAGACAAAGGTGTGGAATATGACGACCTTTATCAACTTGGCTGTATGGGGTTTTTGAAAGCAATAAATCGTTTTGATGTGACATATAATGTTAAATTTTCCACTTATGTTGTGCCAATGGTTGTGGGAGAGATTAAAAGATTTATGCGTGACGATGGGGCTGTCAAAGTTTCAAGAGCAATTAAGGGGTTAAATATAAAAATTACCAAATATTCAGATGACTTTTTTGTAAAAAATGACAGAAAGCCATCTCTTTTGGAAATTGCACAACATTTTAAAATCAGTGAGCAAGAAGTTGTGCTTGCTATGGATTCGGCGAAGATGCCTGTCTCACTTTACACACCTTTTGATGATGGTGAAGAGGACGGTTTGACAATAATTGACCGTTTTGATGGTGAGCAGAGTGAAGATTTTGTGGAAAAATTTGCACTTAAGGACATGATTGACGGACTTGAAGAGCGTGATAAAAAAATCATTTTAATGAGATATTTTTACGACAAAACTCAAAGTGAGATTGCTCAACGCTTGGGGGTTTCGCAAGTGCAAGTTTCTCGTCTTGAAAACAAAATTCTGGAAAACTTAAGAAAAAAGCTTGAAGGCTGACTCAATTAAAGAGAGAAAAATGTCTATTCTTTTTGATTTTTTTTGATAATTGTGTTATTATATAACTATTATGGCAAAGAAAACAGAACAAAAGAAAAAAATTAGAATGATTATTGACTCTGATGTTGCAAATGAAATTGATGACCAATTTGCAATTTCTTATGCTTTGTCTCGAAAGGAAGAACTAGATGTTTTGGCAATTACTTTGGCGCCATTTAGAGTTACTTGGCAAAAAAATGTATCTATCAGAGACGGTATGATTGATAGCAAAAATGAGGCGGATAGGATACTCCGTCTTTTTGGCATAAAATATACAGCAAAAGAGCCTTTTGTTTATTTTGGTTGTGATGGATTTTTGAGTGAGGGCTATGATAGTAAAAATCCTGCCGTTGAAAAAATTATTAGCCTTGCAAAGAAAGAAGATGAACTTTATATTTGTTGTCTTGGTACTTTAACAAACGTTGCTATGGCTCTTAGAATTGCTCCCAAAATAGCCTCAAAAATCAAGATAATCTGGATGGGTACAGATAATGTTTTGCTTGACCAATTTCAAGATTCAAATTATTCAAAGGACAAGGTTGCCTTTAACGAAATTGTCGCAAGTGATGTAAGCTTTACTGTCTTTCCTTCATATCTTGCAAGAAATTTCGTGACTTCTGTTTATGAGTTTGAAAGAAATATTGAAGAAAACAATGTTACTCGTTATCTCGCATCAATCATGAGCAGATTTAAGTTTAACGAAGAAAATTGGGGGATTAAGACCATTTATGACATTGGTCCAATTGCTTATCTTCTCAACAAAAGTCAATTTACAAGCAAAATGATTGCTCCAGATATTTTGCTTAAGGATGGCAAAGTTAATTATCCAAAGGGTAGAAAGATTAATTACATTACAACTATCCCTAGACACTCTTTTGTTTGGACTGATTTTTTGAGTTCTATAAACAAAGTTGAGGACCATTTCCTTAAAAACAAGGTCTTTTTTGTCAGTGATACTCATTTTGGTGAGGAATCTAAAGTTAAAAGAAAGCTTGTGCCATTTAAGACTGTTGAAGAAATGGATAAAGAACTCGTCAAAAGATGGAACAACAAGGTTGGTCAAAATGATATAGTTTATCATATAGGTGACTTTGGAACACTCGAAAAAGTTAAGCAACTTAATGGTAAGATAACCTTAATTTGTGGAAACTATGAAAAAGATGAATATGGCAAGGACTTTGAGGGCTTTAAAAAGAAACTTTTAAAGCTTGGCTTTGTTGATGTTATTGAAAATGGTATGTATTTGGATAAAAGTGTGTTGGGTGAGAGGGTTTATTTAACTCATAAACCTTCAAATCATGCTAAGGATTGTAAAACAATTTTCGGTCACGTGCATACACTGAGTTTGGTGAAAGAATTTGGTTTTAATGTTTGTGTCACTTTCCATTATTATGCTCCTGTAAGTGCTGAAACTGCAAAAGGTTACCTTAAGCATCTAAATTCTTCTGCAGATATTGATGTTTTTATGGGTTGATTTGATTTGTTGAAAATAATTTTTTTCAGTTTTTATTGAAATATTATAAATAGTAAAAATTTAAAAAAATTGTATTTTTTTCTTGACAAACTGCTTAATTTATTATAGAATGATTGAGCAATTGTCAATTTTCGGGGTGTGGCTCAGTTGGTAGAGCGCGCGGTTTGGGACCGTGAGGTCGGGGGTTCGAGACCCTCCACCCCGACCAGCAAACTTTTGTTTGCAAAGTTTTCTAAACTTTTGGGCCTTTAGCTCAGTTGGTTAGAGCGACCGGCTCATAACCGGTTGGTCCGCGGTTCGAGTCCGTGAAGGCCCACCAAAACAAAAATCTGAAATGAATTGAGTATTTTTGTCTATAATAGCAAAAAACTTTGTTGTAATTTTGATTTTTGTTTATGCCACCATGAGAAATATCATTTTATTTTGATATGTGGCGAATATTAATGGTGTTTTGTAAAAAAAGTTTGAAAAAAGTTTGCAAAATGCAATTACTTTATGTTAGACTTTAAAGGTCGATACATAAAAAGCGACTTGGCCTGGTAGCTCAGTTGGTTAGAGCGCTAGCCTGTCACGCTAGAGGTCGAGGGTTCGAGCCCCTTCCAGGTCGCCATTTGCCCAGATAGCTCAGTCGGTAGAGCAAGGGACTGAAAATCCCTGTGTCGGTGGTTCGATTCCACCTTTGGGCACCACAAGCAAAAAATCTGCACTTGGGGCTCATTTTTGCCCCTTGGGCAAAAAGTATCGCATTATTGTTTGATTTTTTGCTTTACCGCACCAAACGAAAATCGCAGTTACTCTTGGCGATTTTGTGCGGACTCTCTGGCGAAGTAAGAGATGACTAAGAGTCCTTGAAGAAAGAATAAATTAGTTATTTTATAAAATGGCGATGATGATTTGTGGCTTTGAAGAGAGATGTCGATTTAATTTGAGATTGATGAAAACTTAAATTAAGATTATATGGGTAGGTTGCAGAGCGGCCAAATGCAACGGACTGTAAATCCGTCGACTATGTCTTCGATGGTTCGAATCCATCCCTGCCCACCAATAATATGCTGGCGTGGCTCAATGGTAGAGCAGCTGACTTGTAATCAGCAGGTTGTGGGTTCAAGTCCTATTGCCAGCTCCAAAGAAACTAGGGAAAACCTAGTTTTTTTATTTATTTGAAGGTTTAATCATTAGAATTTTTTAATTTTGGTTTAAATATTTGTTTGAAGGTGTGTTTTGTATTATAATTTATTAAGTAAAGAAGTAAGAAGTAAAAAAGAACAAATGTCAACTGTTGTGAAACTTTTTAAGACAAGGGGGTTCTTTACTAAAGCTTTTAAGTTAATTTAAAATTTGATTGGCTTTTGCATCAGCTAATAATTTTGTGGAATTAATAAATTTGCTTTAATGGTTTTGTTTGAGAGGTTTCATGATTTCTATGAGTGTAAAATTTGGAATTTTTGATAAATATTAATGGAGAATTGGTTATGGTAAGAAAGGCGAAAAAAGCGGATGTTGAGGTTGTTGCAAAATTGGCAATGAATGTTTGGAAAGGGGCTTCTCTTGAAGAGCTGGTTGTTGAATTTGAGAATTTTGTCAGGCAAAGAAATGCAGTTGTGCTTGTCAAAGAGGCAGATGGCAAAATTGTTGGATTTGCTCAATGTGGACTTAGGCATGATTATGTTGAAGGCACTTGCACAAGTCCTGTTGGATATTTTGATGGTGTTTTCATTGATGAGGACTACAGAAAGCGAGGTTTTGCGAAAGAGCTTTTGAACGCTTGTGAAAAGTGGGCAAGAGAGAAAGGTTGCAAAGAATTTGCAAGCGACTGTGACTTTGCCAATAAAAACAGCATTAATTTTCATCTTCATTCTGGTTTTAATGAGGCGAACAAACTAGTTTGCTTTAAGAAAAAATTGTAGAAAGATTAGTTGCTTCATATTTTTAAAAAGGTTAAAATATATTTATATACTTATGAAAAGATACATATCAATTTCACTTAGTTTATTAATGGTCTCGCTGTTAAATGTTTTGACATGGTTATGTTTAAGTTTTTCGTTAAGAAAGCCTGACATTGCCAATGTTTTTTCATTGACTTATCCAATTTGGTTTGTTGTTTGTATTTTAGTTAGTGTATTTGGCACAGGTGCAAATATTAGAAAATATAAGAAAAATGACAACTCAAACAACTCTGTTTTTAGTGGGATGATTTGGGGAATTGTTATTGGCGGATTGTTGTTTGGTTTGTTGGCAGTTTTTTCTGACAAATATGTACAATTTATGAATCTTGATGTTGAAACTTTTGAGAGTTTTGCTAGATTTACAATGCTTCAAGCTTTTGCTTGGTTGGTTTTTCAACTTGTGCTTGAAAAATTTTATTTTGAGGACAAGGAACTTAAAGCAAATATTCACGGAGTTTGCTTTTACGCATTGAGCTTTGCCGGGCTTATTGTTTCTTCTTTATTTACTAAAAACGAGAATTTGATTACTTATATTACACTTGGTTTGATTTTTCTTTATACTTTTATTTTGTTTATATCTCAAATTCGCAAATTCAAATTTGAATGGAACTTTTTGCCTAATATAAAATATGAATCTGTTTCAATATTTTCAAATCTTTTCTTTTTTGTAACTTATTTTGTTGGATACAGCAATGCTTTTGCTGCTGGAGAAAAATACATTGTTGCGTTAAATCTTGTCAATCTTATTACAGACCCACAGTGGGATGCTTTGGGTGCAGTTGGAAAAATTGCAAAGATTGATTTAGCGAGAGATGATTTTAATTTTAAGTCAGCTGTCAAAAAATCTGCAGCTCTTACAGGCATCTACATATTGAGCAGTTGTGTGCTTTTCTTTGCTCTTTTCAAGGTTTACAAAGTTTCTCTTTCTATAGGTTTAATTTTTCTGATGATTCAATTTGCTGATATGCTGGTGGATGTTTTTTCTCCAAACATAAAAGCTTTTTTGGAGTTGGAATATTCTCCAATGGTCACTTCTGCAATAAATCTTGTTATAAAAGCCTTAAGGACTGTTATGTCAGTCTTTCTCTTGACTCCTTTCAATACAAATATCGCTCAGATTGTCTTTGATGTTTTGGGTTTGATTATATTTTCTTCTATTACTATATGTTTTTTCAAACTTGGCAAAAATGGGCAGTTTTATGCGAAGAAAAAGAAGCTTAAAGTTGACAATATAGTGCTTTATGTTGATAGAAAATTTAAGGTTTAAGGCAGTTTGAGCAAACATTTTACATTTTTTTATAAATCTGTTTGTTTTATTTTGTTTTCTTTTCTTAAAGTTGTAAAATGACATTAGAGGGGTGGGATTATGATTAATATTGCTATTGATGGATATGCAGGAAGTGGAAAATCAACATTGGTTAAACTTCTTGAAAAAAAACTTGACAACAGAGTTAAGGTTTTGGACACAGGAGCAATTTTTAGAAGCTTTGCTTATGCTTATGAAAAATCTGAGCTTGGCGAGTTGAATGAGGAGAATGTTAAGCAATTTTTGAAAGGCATTTCTCTTAAAGTTGAGTTTATAGACAATGAACAACATGTTTTTGTAAATGGAAAGGATGTTACTGCATTTATAAGAACTGAAAGTATTAGTTCTTTGGCATCAAAAATTTCTGTTTTTCCTGAAGTTAGAGCAAGATATTTGGTTATTGCTCAAACCTTTGCAAGAGAAAATGCTTGCATAATGGAAGGGCGGGACATTGGCACTGTTATAATGCCAAAAGCAGATGTTAAAATTTTTCTGACTGCAAAAGAAGAGCTTAGAGCAAAAAGAAGATATGAAGAAATGAAGCTTAAAAATCCCAAAATTAGATTTGCTCAAGTTTTAAAGGATTTGCAGGAAAGAGACTATAGAGATACTCACAAAGGTGAAGCTTCTTTAAAGATTTCAGAAAATAGTATTGTTGTTGACAACTCAGAAATGACATTGGAAGAAACTGCAGATTTTTGTCTGGATATTATTGAAAAACATCTTGGAATGAAACGTGTTGTAAATATCACAATTGATGGCCATGTTTGCAGTGGAAAAAGCACAATTGCACGTGCTCTTGCAAAAAGGTTGAAGTTTAATGTTTTTGATACGGGAGCTGTTTACAGAGCTATTGCGTGTGTGTTTGATTATATGAAGCTTGATGAGGAAAAAATCTCTCAAGAATATATTGAAAATTTTGCTAGACAAATCAATATTAAAGTTGAGTTTATTGATGATGTGCAGCATGTCTTTGTAAATGGAATTGATTACACAGGGCAATTAAGAACAGAGAGGATAAGTGCTTTATCTGCAAAGGTTTCACCATTTGGTTGTATTAGAGAAAAAGTTTTGAAGCTTCAAAGAGATTATGCTAGGACACATAATCTTGTTATGGAGGGTAGAGATATAGGAAGTCATGTCCTTCCTCATGCAGATTTCAAATTCTTTACAACTGCTGATGAAATGGTCAGAGCAAAGAGAAGGTTTGAGCAACAAAAAGCAAGAGGAGATGAAGTAAATTTTGCTGAAGTTTTGAAAGAATTGCGTCAAAGGGATTATTCTGACACTCATAGAGACCATGGAGAATTGAAGGTTGTTGAGGACTCTATTATTGTTGATACAACAAATCAAAATTTGGAAGAAAGTGTTGAGTTTTGTTTGAACAAAATCAGAGAAAAAAGACCAGATATAAAAATTTATTAAAAAAGGGAGATGACGATATGAAAAAAGAAGACATTAAAAAATTTCTTTGGGTTGTTATGGCATTGACATTGGTAGTTTTTTCTGTCGGCTTTGGAGGCCTTGCTTTCTTGATTCGACAAATTTATACTCAAGGCAGAAGGGAGCTTTATGATTGGTATTACAATAAGCTTTCTGTTGCTATTTTAGTTGTTTTTGTAATTGCTTGTGTGATTGCTGTTGCGTTGATTTTACTTTTGATTTTGAATTTAACCAAACTAAGTAAAAAGCAAAAATTTTTGGCGAATGTCATTCTATTTAGCTTTGTTTGCGTACTATCCGTTGTTTTGATTATTCTCTCCGCAGTAATTTTAAATCCAAATAAATTTATAGGCACATATTCTAAACCATATTATTTGAGTTTTGTTGGGCAGACTTTGGAGATTGCTATTCCATGTTTAATTTTTAGCATAAGCGGATTCTTCTTGATTTTCTTTAAAAATATATTTAAAAATATCGAAAATGACAATGTTTCAGAATAATTATTTAAGAATTAATCACAGCTAAAGGGCTGTGATTTATTTTATGTCACTATAGTGTAATGTGTCGAAAAATAATTGATTTTAGTGATAAGATTGTGTTATAACCAATAAGGTATGAAAACGAAAGAGAAGAATATA
>CASXBC010000009.1 GCA_949474265.1 uncultured bacterium
TCCGCCCCGCCCCGCTTTACTAAAATTGAATATATTTAAATATTCAATGGTATACAGATGAAAAAATTATTAACAACCATGTTTGCAATGATGTTTGGGTTGGCACTTATGATAAGTGGCGGTGTTTTTTTGTCAGGCTGTGAAAATGATAAATATCAAGAAAAGTCAAGTGTTTCGGTAGAGGACGGCAGTGATAACCAAAAAATTGAAGTTGAGGCGACTTTACCTTCGAGAAATAACATTTACTATGATGCAGGTGGAGGCATATTTGAATATCCAAGAGGCTATCAAATATCGCAAATGTCATTGTCAAACTACGGATATGGGTTTGAGGTGAATGCGGCAGGTTATCTTGAGAGTCAAAACAAAGGCGTCAACAATTCTTATGCAATGGTAAAAATAGCGTTTACTGCAGAGAAAGCTTCAGCAAGTTTTTCAATTAAGTATATAAGCTATGGCGAGTCAAATTTCGATTATGCTATATTTGGTAATCTAGACCAAACTTTGACAGAAAGTTATACTGCGGATAGCACATATTACAAAAGAACTTATGGGGAAGCCTCTCCAGATGAAAAAATAATAACATATTCAAATATATCTTCTGGGAGACACTTTATTTATGTAAAGTTTAGGAAAGATGGTTCAGGACATTATAATAATGACAGCCTGCAACTATTTTTTGAACATGATTTTAGCAACAATAATTTGAACAATGGAACATGGAAATTTCAGTTTAAAGGTATGAAGTATGGCACATTGCCAACTGCGACAAGAGAGGGGTATGAATTTAAAGGCTGGTATATAAATGATGACGATAATATGGTGCCACCATTAAGTTGTTGGACTTTTTTGGGAGGAGCGACATACAATTCTTCAACAGGAGAAATTTATTTGCCAAATCAAGACTCTCAAGCATTGAGCCCGCTTATTTATGTTGGTGATACTGCAATAAAGCAACATCTTATGTATAATATGTCTGTTGAGTTTATGTGCCCAACATCACCGACATCTTCTACCGGAGAGTCAATGATTGGTGGTGCAGGATATTTTAATGCAAACAAAGAAAGATACAGCGGAAATGGCTGGGCAAGAGCTACAAATGGTGCTGGAGTTTGGACACTTGGTCAGCAAGGATATGGTGGAGCTGAATATGTTGGCTCTGGAGATATTCAATATATTCAAATGGATTTTAGTCGAAGTTCAACATATGCAAATGACCCGTACTACATAAGAAACCCAAAGCTCTGGATTTCTGGTTGTGATGGGAGAAAGGTAGAAGAAAATCACACCGTTGAAAGTTTCTCAAAGCTTTATGCACGCTGGGAGCCAATAAAATATACTGTGTCGTTTGATGCTCCAAATTTATGGGAGAACTATAGAAAAGAGTACTACTCCAATAGTGGAACAGAGATTGAGTTTTTGGATGACTACATTGATGATTATGCTGGTCAAAGGCGTATAGTGTATAAAGTTAAAAGTGTAGGAAATGATGGAGGACCATATTTTTATAAGACAAGGCTTTTAGCTGGAGAAACTTATGTTTGGTCGGTTCATATCAGGAATAGGAGTAATAGAGCATTTACTGTTCAGTTAATGGGTTGTGAACAAGGAGGTTTAAAAAGTGTTAATATTACGAATGATTGGCAGTTGGTCACTCATGAATTTGTGGCAAATAACAACTCTGTTCAATCTTTCGTTATATATGGCGGTTATCAAGTAGGAGATGAGATTGATATGGCGAATTTATCTGTGCAGAAGAAATCTGACATAAAGAGCAAAAATGCTATTCAGTCTTTAAAAAAGAATTATGGAGAGTCGTACGGAAACTTGCCTGTTGATTATGTAAAAAGGGATAATTACTCATTTGAAGGTTTTTATCAGAAGAAAAATTATTTAAACAGTAGCAACATGAATGCAATGATGAGTTATTTCAATAGTCAAAACAGTGAGTCAAATAAGATGCTTTATGAAGGAAATGGCGTTTATTCTTGGACAGGTGGTACAGCAAATTTTAGTGGTACAGAGTTTATTTGTTATGACCCAAAGTTGATTGTTGGTGCTACCTATAGGATTTCTTATACAGCAAAGTCATATAAAGATGCCTCTACAGAAACCCCTTTCTATTGCTCACTTTGCCCTGCATCAAAAAGCAGTTATGAATATTGGGGAAGTGGAAATTTGCTTGTCAACACCTCAGGTGAATGGGATAGATATTCTTATACCTTTGTCGTGCCTTCAAATTTTGGTGGATTTACTACAGTTTGGTATTCAAGTGGGCGTTGTTATTTTAAGGATATAACTTTGGAGAGGGTTGATGTTGATGATTTTGAAAAGGAGATTACTTCATCCAGCACTTACAATTTGTTGAGTGACCAAATTTTATATACAAAGTGGAGCCCTATTGCAATTACAAACACTGTTCATCTTAGAACAATCAATAAAGATGGCTCTTATTCTGATAGTGATGACAATTCAGGTGGAAGTGCTGTTGTAAGTTGGTATGCAACCTCAGGTACGCAAGTAAATTTTCAATCGACAAATCAAACTGAGAAAATTAAAACTTATACAGCACATAAGGCACAAAGTTTCCAGATTTCTGCAACTGCAAAAACAGGGTTTGCCTTTGTTGGTTTTTCGACTAGTTCGACTCCAAGTGATGCAATAAAAAATCCAACGACTAGTCCTGCAAGTGCGACAACTTACAATCCAACAACCAATACGAATTATTATGTATATTTTAAGAAAGTAAGCGAAAACTTGCTCAAATATGATGAGACTGATAAGTATTTCTATTTTGAGGACGGAGAATATCCTCAAGGAGAGGCAAGCAATACATCAACCTTAAACAGTTCTGCAAAGGCGAATGGAGAGAGTTTTACTTACTGTGATGGAAAAAGTGAAGTGTCTATCCCTGTTTATACTTATTCAAACAACAGATATGTAAAAGTTACAGCTAGAGGTCTGACTAAGTGGTTTAAGTTTGAGCCAATCAGGTGGCGTATATCTGATTATGGAGTAGCAAAAACAGAGAGAAATATCTCCAAATACACTTCGCTTTACAGCTTAAAAAATTATTCTTCTTATGCAACAAATTTTATGGCAGTAAGTGATTTGATTCTTGGAGTTGGAGCAATGCACAATACTAGAAAAATTGATGAAAACTTGAAAGATGAAAATGGAGTTCTTTCTGGTACATATTCAAGAGAATTAATAGCTTATCAAAATGTTATGAACACAACAAATGGAGTCTCATTAAAGGTTAATTTTTCTGTAAATACAAGTTATATAGACATAGATAGATATGGATGTACAGAAATTAATGAGGGTCAGGCAGTTAGAAATAGTGTGGATGATTTTGGTTGGGCAGAGTCATGTTCTGCTCCAATTAGGATAGTTTCAGTTAAAGAGTTGGAAACAATAGGTTTTGTAAATATGAATGCAAGAGCTAGTGATATGGTGGCATTTATATTGGGTGTGCGTAATGACCAAGTGAGTTATTGGACGAGAAATTTGTCAAACCTTGGTGCAGGCGTTGCGATTTCTGCATCAGGAACGAAAGTTCGACCTTGGCTTGATGAAGTCATGGGAGTGAGATTTGCTTACACCTTTAGAGAAGGCTCAAATATAATTTCTTAACATTAAAAAGAGAGGCAATGCCTCTTTTTTTAACAGCCAATAAAAGTCTTTCATAAAAAAGAATATGTTTAAAAAATTTTGTTGTATTGAAAATGCCGACATGTCTCGTTATAGCACTATCAAACTTGGTGGGCATGTAAGGTGGTTGCTCTTTCCTAGAGATGAGGTTGAGTTTGTTGAGGCTTATCAGATTTCAAAAAAAGCAGGTTATGAACCTGTTGTCTTTGGCAATGGGAGCAACATCCTTTTTGATATTGATTTTTTTGACGGTGTGGTAATCTCAACAAGATATCTTGGAAGGATTGAGAGGCTTGAAGATGCAAGAGTAAGCGTTGGTGCTGGTGTAAATTTGTTTTTATTAAACTCAAAGTTGGCACAAATGGAGCTTGGAGGGATGGAGTGGTCTTACGGTATCCCTGCAAGCCTTGGTGGTCTAATTTATATGAACGGTGGTGCCTTTGGAAGTGAAATTAAAGATGTTTTGGAAAGTGTAACTGTTTTTGACGGAGAAAAGATATTTGAGTTAAAACAGGAGCACTTAAATTTTTCATATCGAAACTCAGGACTTGGGAAACTGACCGTTTTAGGTGGCGTTTTAAGGCTTTTTGACAAGGATTCGTCGAAAATTCTTGAAACCATGGCAGATGTTTTAGAGAAAAGAAAAAACTCTCAACCTTATGAAAAACCGTCACTTGGAAGTGTTTTTAAGAGGGTGCAAGCCTCTGAAGTTTTGTATCCTGCAAAAATGATTGACAGTTTAGGGCTTAAAGGTGTTAAAATAGGTGGAGTAGAGATTTCAACCAAGCATGCAGGATTTATTATAAACTCAGAAAATGGCACAGCAGAAGATTTTAAAAGCTTGGTTGAATTGATAGAAAAAAAAGTAAAGCAAAAATATCAAATTGAGCTTGAAAGAGAAGTGATTTATTTGAGTGAAAGGAGCAGAAGATGAAAGCGGTTGTGCAAGTTGTAAAGAAAGCATGTCTTTCTGTGGATGGACAAGTTGTGTCAAAGATTGGCAAGGGTTTGGTTGTCTTTTTTTGTGTTGAAAAAGGTGATGATGAAGAAAAAATGAGATATATAATTAAAAAGCTTGCTGGACTTCGGATTTTTGCTGATGAAAACGGAAAAACTAATCTATCTGTGAAAGAGGTTAATGGAGAAATCTTGTTTGTTTCGCAATTTACTTTGGCGGGTGACTGTGAGAGGGGATTTCGTCCAAGTTTTTTTTGTGCAGAGGAGCCAGAAAAGGCAAAGGCTATGTATGAAAAAGCTGGGAATATGCTTTCAAGCGAAGTGGGTAAGCCTGTTAAGTTTGGAGTGTTTGGTGCGGATATGCAAATAGAGCAAACAAATGATGGACCTTTTACCATTTTACTTCAAAAATAAATGGATAAAATAAAATTATCAAAAGAGCGTTGTTGCTTGTCAAAAATATAGAAAACTGATAAAATAGATGAATAAGGAGTTTTGATATGTTGTTATATGGTGATTATCACACACACACCACTTATTCAAGACATAAGCATGGCAAAGGTACAGTGCTTGAAAATGCTTCTGTGGCTGCTGACAAGGGCTTGAAAGAGATTGCAATCACTGACCATGGTTTCAATCATTGGGCTTTTGGTCTTAGAAGAAAAAATATCCCTCAACTTCAAGAAGACGTTTTAAATGCCAAGGAAATCACAGGCGTCAATGTGCTTTTGGGCGTTGAAGCAAATCTTATTTCTTTGGATGGAGTTATTGACATAAAAGAAATGGATTATGATTTTTTGGATGTTATTTTGATGGGCTATCACAGACTTGTAAACACTGAGACATTCAAAGACAAAATGCTTCTCAATTGGGCAAACGCATTTTCTGGAAAGTTTAGACCAAGTGCTGAGAGAATAAATCGAAACACCACAGCACTTCTCAAAACGTTGGACAAGTATCCTATTGATGTAATTACGCATCTCAATTATGGTTTTGAGACAGACACTATTGCTGTTGCAAAAATGGCAAAGCAAAAAGGGGTGTTTATAGAACTTAATGGCAAGAGGATTTGTTTTACCGAAGAAGAAATTGCCATAATGAAAGATGAAGGAGTTAAGTTTATTGTAAACTCAGACGCTCACGCACCAGACAAGGTGGGAGAAGTTAACAATGGACTCAATCTTATTTACAAATACGACATTCCACTTTCACAGGTGGTAAATGTTGATAAAATTCCAAAGTTCCACAAGAAAAGAGGCATCTAATGAGTTTTTCACGAGAATCAAAAGAAGAAATTTTAAAGGCAGATTTTGAAGATGACACATGTGCTATTGCATTTATGTCAGGGCTTTTTCATTCTTGTGGACAAATTTCAAAAAGTGAAAACAAAATTTATATAAAGATTGTCTCTGACGTTGAAAAACTTATAGCATTCTGTGAAAAGACAATCAAAAAGCTTTATGGTGATGATATTCAGGTTGAAATTGGTGACAATTACAGTATAAATAAAAATACCTATTATGAAATTAAATTTGAAATAGAAAAGTTTAAACAATTGCTGCTTGACACAGGCATGATAGATATTGAAAACGGAGAAAAAACTTTTACCTTTGCCATTGACAAAAATCTCTTGCTTGAGGATGAGGCAAGGCGTGCATTCATAAAAGGAGTTTACATTGGCTCAAGCACTTCAAGCATAAAACTTTCGCAAGACAGCATGCAAAGCCATGGCTCTGGTTATCACATGGAATTTGTTTCTCAAAGCCATGAGTTTCTGGTGGAGTTTTCTGCCATTTTGGCACAATATAATATTATTGGCAAAATATTCGAGAGAAAAAACTCCTTTGTGTTTTATATTAAAGATGTAAACACTATTCAGGACCTGTTGGCACTTATGGGGGCAAATAAATGTGTTCTTGACCTTTCTAATGAAATAGTGACTAGAGAACTTAGAAACAAGGTAAATCGCCAAGTTAACTGTATCAATGCAAACATAAACAAAACGGTTGAGGCTAGTATGAAACAAGTGGCTGCAATTAATACAATAATAAATACAATTGGGCTTGAAAGCTTGCCAGAAGACTTGCAAGAGATTGCTGTGTTGAGACTTGCAAATCAAGAAGACAGTCTTGATGAACTTTTAAAGCTTTCTACTATAAAACTGACACGCTCTGGGTTGAACCACAGGTTTAGAAAGTTAATCAAGATTGCAAGCACTTTGGAGGAATAAGAATGGGAGAATTTGTACACTTGCATGTCCATACTGAATATTCGCTTTTGGATGGAATAGCTAGAGTAAAAAAATTGGTCGAGATGACAAAAGAACGAGGCTGTCGTGCTGTTGCCATAACTGACCATGGAAATATGTACGGCACTCTGCAGTTTTTTGAAGAATGCATCAAAGAAGGCATAAAACCAATATTGGGTTGTGAATTTTATATTTGTAATGACCTTCACAGAAAAAGTGGAAAAGATGACATGGGACATCTTGTTTTGCTCGCTAAAAATAATGAGGGTTTTCACAATCTTTTGAAACTAAATGAAATAGCTTTTTGTGAGGGTTATTATTATAAACCAAGAATTGATTATAAGGTCTTGCAAGAACACAGTGAAGGTGTGATTTGTCTTTCTGCTTGTATTGCTGGGCATATCCCTCAACTTATTTTGCAAAGACGCTTTGATGAAGCTGAGGCTCTGATACTTAAGATGAATGACATGTTTGCGAAAGGTGATTTCTATCTTGAAATTCAAAATCATGGCTTGCCAGAGCAAAAACTTGTCAATGAATTTTTGGCTCAGATGTCAAAAAAGCATTCCATAAAGATGGTTGCAACCAATGACGTGCATTATCTCAACAAAGAAGATGCTGAGATGCAAGACATTTTGATGTGCGTGCAGATGAGTAAGTTTTTGGACGACCCAGACAGAATGAAGTTTTCAACAGACGAGTTTTATCTCAAAACTTATGATGAGATGAAAGAGGCTATGGTGGGTTATGAAGAGTCACTTGAAACAACTCTTGAGATTGCAGACAAATGTGATGTGACAATCCAAACCAAGTCGCTTGGTGAAATTTATGGGATTGACCAAAGATATAAATTGCCAAGCTCAAAAAACTTTATTCCTGTTTATGCTCCTGAGACAGGGGAGTCACCTTATGATTTCCTCCGAAGAATATCTTATGAGGGGCTTCACAGAAATTATAAAGAGATAACTCAAGAGCTTATTGATAGACTTGAGATGGAGCTTGAAATTATTGAAAGTCAAGGCTTTGTTGAATATTTCTTGATTGTGTGGGACTATATAAATTACGCTGAATCAGTTGGAATCCCTGTTGGTCCTGGGCGTGGAAGCGGTGCAGGAAGTTTGGTCGCTTACTGCTCAGGAATCACTAAAGTCGACCCAATCAGATATAATTTGTTCTTTGAAAGATTTATAAATAAAGAACGTGTATCAATGCCAGACTTTGACGTTGACTTTTGCATGGATAGACGTGGAGAAGTTATTGAATATTCAAAAAGAAGATATGGCGTAGACCATGTGGCAAACATTGTTACATTTGGATGTATGCAGGCTAAAAATGCCATTAGAGATGTTGCTAGAGTGCTCCGTATTCCAAACGCAGAAGTCATGAAAGTTACAAAACTGATACCAGGGAAATTGCCTGATGGTATCAAGCGACCTCCGGTGTTGAAATATTATTTTGGAACAACCGGAAAACCTGAAAATGACAAGTTTATCATTCCTGAGCTTAGAGAGATTTATGACACCAACGAAGACATGAAACACGTTGCCGACCTTGCAATCAAACTTGAAGGAGTGCCAAGAAATGTCTCTACTCACGCATGTGGGGTTTTGATTGCTCCAGAACCTGTTTCAAACTTTGTGCCTGTTGCCCTTTCCGAAGGTCAGCGTGTGACTCAATACAACATGATTGAGTTGGAACACATGGGGCTTTTGAAGATGGACTTTTTGGGACTTCGTACACTTACGGATATTAAGAAAAGCTGTGATTATATCTATGAAAACTTTGGAAAGAAAATAGATTTTTATGATGGCTCGCTCACTTATGATGACCCAAAGGTGTTTGAAATGCTTGCAAATGGAAACACGGATGCAGTTTTCCAACTTGAAAGTGCTGGCTTTAAAAAGTTTATGAAAGAACTTAAGCCAACCTGTTTGGAAGATATTGTCGCTGGTGTTTCAATGTATAGACCTGGACCAATGGATTCTATTCCAAAATTTGTTCAAAACAAACACAATCCAGATATGATTGTCTATGATGACCCATGTCTTGAGGACATCTTGGACGTAACTTATGGCTGTATCGTTTATCAAGAACAAGTTATGAAAATTGTTCAAGTTATGGGTGGTTACAGCCTTGGTCAAGCGGATAATATTAGACGTATCATGGGAAAAAAGCAGGTTGAAAAGATTGACCAAGAGAGAAAGAAGTTTGTTGACGGTTGGGAGGACCCTTCTGGCAAAGCAAGTATTCCTGGTGCGGTTAAACTTGGTCACGACAGAGAAGTTGCTGAGAAGATTTTTGATGAAATGAAAGAATTTGCAAAATACGCCTTCAACAAATCTCATGCTTGTGCTTATGCCCACGTAACTTATCAAACTGCTTATTTGAAATATTATTATGAAACAGAGTTTTTGACTGCTATTTTAAACAATCGTATCACAAGTGCGGATAGCATTACAAAATATATCTCTTTTGCAAGAACTGAAGGAATTGAAGTCTTGCCTCCACACATAAACAAAAGCTATTCTTATTTTCATACCGAGGGAAAGAGCATTCGCTTTGGACTTGGTGGTTTGAAACATGTTGGTACTGCTGTGACAGACAACATTATTAAAGAGAGAGATGAAAATGGAGAATTTAAAAGCTTTGATGATTTTGTTACCAGAGCTGTCAAATTTGGCATAAATAAAAAAGCCATTGAGTGTTTGATTCTCAGTGGAGCTTTTGACTGTTTTGAAAAAAACAGGTCTCAATTTATGGCTGTTTATGAAAATATTGTTGACAGAGCAAACAAAGACAAGAAAAACAGTCAACTTGGACAGATTTCTTTCTTTGTTGATTTTGGTGGTGAAGCTTTAGAAGACAAAATTGAATATCCTGATATAAAAGAATTTAACAAGAAAACCTTGCTTAGATATGAGAGGGACATCATTGGAGTTTATATGTCAGGACATCCACTTCAAGATTATACTAAAAAATTTGAGGACTTCAATCTTACGTCAGATATGCTTGTTGCAAAATCTGATGAGTTTGAAAATGAAGATGAAAACTTTGATATGGATGAAGGAGATGTTCAGGCTGAAACAACTTTTGAAGATGGACAAAACTTTATGTGTGGTGGAATTATCACAGAAGTCAATGTCAAACGTACGAAAACAGGCAAGAGCATGTGCTATGTCAAACTTGAAGATTTGAAAGGGAAAATAGAGCTTACTTTCTTCTCAAATGCGTTTGCAAGGTATCGTGATTTGCTTGAAGAGGACAATCTTGTTACCATAAAAGGAAGAATAAACATTCGTGACGGAATGGCTCCAACTGCAATTGGAGAAGTTGTTATTTTGTGGAAAGATGATGAATCCAAAACCTCAGATAAAAAAGCAGGAAAAGAAAAACTTTACTTGCGTTTTGACACAAAAAATCCTGATGTTTATAGCAAGGTAAAAAATAGCATTGCATCATATCCTGGAGACACTCAGGTTGTGATAAAGTGTACCTCCTCAAACAAAGGTTTTATTTATCAACAAAATGTCAAAATAAACAATTATCTCTTAAATGAACTTAGTGGCATTATTGGAAATGAAAATATAATTGTGCAATAAAAAAACCGAATTTTCGGTTTTTTTTAATTAAAAGTGATATGGTAAGCAGTTTTTAACTGTAAAAATACAATTTTTTGCTAATAAATACAAAATTATTAAACTTAAAAAATGGGATAAGTTAAGAAAAAATTTTTAATTTTGCAATTTGTTTGTTATAATTAATTTATGAAATTTCCATTTAAAAAAGAGATAAAGATAGGCTTGGCTTTTGGTGGCGGTGGTGCCAGAGGCTTTTCTCATATTGGAGTAATAAAAGCTTTTGAGGAGTTTGGACTTAAGTTTGACTATATTGCAGGCACAAGCGTGGGTAGTTTGGTTGGTGCTGCTTATGCAAATGGAATGACAAGTGACCAACTCTATCGCATAGCCAAAAGTTTGCGTACGAAAGATATTCGTACAAACAAAGTTTTTTTCATGCCTTCAAAGACTGATGGAATTGAAAAGTTGGTGGAAGAAGTCATTGGCAATGTCAATATAGAGGATTTGAAGATTGCTTATTCTGCAGTTGCTGTTGACATCAAAACTACAAAGCAGGTTTGCATAAGTCACGGAAATCTTGCAAAGGCTGTTGCAGGAAGTTGTTGTGTGCCTGGATTTTTTCATCCCGTGGAGTTTAATGGGCGTTTGCTTTGTGATGGTGGACTTCAAAACACAATCCCTGCAAATATTCCAAGATATTTTGACTGTGACTATGTTGTTGCGGTGGACTGCAACAGCACAAGGACTTATGGCACAGAAAGCTCAAAACTTTTGGATGTGCTAGGTTGCACCATACGAGTGCTGATGAAAAGTAATGCAGTCAAAGGTTATGTTTATTCAGATGTCATGATTGCAACTGACAGCAAGCGTTTCAAATCAACCAAGCTTTTTGGAATTGATGAAATGGTGGAAGAGGGCTATAAAAATGCCATTGATGCCATGCCAAAGATTATGGAAATTTTTGGTGGCAGAGTGAAACGACAAAAATTTAAAGATTTTGATAAGGATGAAATAGATTTTATTTAGTGAAAACAATCAAGCAATATTTTCTTAAAAACAGTGCAAAAGTGGCAAATTTTTGTTTTGTTGTTCTTTTTGCGGTCATTTTTATTTTGCTTGTGATTTATGATTATAAAATTCAATATCTGTATAATGGTTTTCATAAATTGAAGTCTGCAGATTTGCAAGTTTATTTTTTGGATGTAGGACAGGCAAGTGCAACGCTTGTTATTTTGCCGAGTGGCAAAACGCTTCTTGTTGACACAGGCAGTGGCGAAAGTGAAAAAGATTTTCTAAAAAGCGTTGACAGAATTTTGTCTGAAAATAAACTTAAAGAGATTGACATTTTGATTTTGACGCACAGTGATGAAGACCATGTTGGCGGTGCAGTTTCGCTTTTGAAAAAGTATCAAGTAAATAATATTTATAGACCAAAGATTATTTCAATGAGTGAATTAGATATTCAGACTTCAGATATGAAGGTGATTGATTCTTGGATTTATGATGATGTAATTACTGCGGTTTACAGCGAGCCTAATTGCACTGTTGAGTTTGTTGAAGATAAGCTTATTGCTGAAAAAGACTGTGAGATTGAGTTTTTTGCTTGCAAACAGAAAGATTATGGAAAGACAGACACAAACTCATTCAGTCCTTTCATAACCATTACATACAACAGCAAAACTTTTATGCTTACAGGAGATGTCTCTCAAAAACGTGAAAAGGAATTTATTTCTGCAATGATTGACAAAAACCGAACTCTAAAAGTTGACTTTTTGTTGGTGGCTCATCATGGAGCTAGGTCATCTTCAACTGCAGAGTTTTTGAATTTTGTCAAACCAACTTATGCAATCATAAGTGCAGGGGATGAATCTCATCCGTCACAAGATGTTTTGGACAGGTTCATAGAATGTCATGTTGAAAATATTTACTGCACAAAAACTGATGGTATGATAGGAATTGCGGTTTTGGATTATGGAGCAACAAAAATTGTCACCATGAACAAATTTTTGGATTTGCCACTTTATATTTGTCTTGTTTTTGTTGCTGCTGGAGTTTGGCTGAGCTATTTTAATAAGGCACGAAAAGTGATAAAATTTTCATAATAAAAGAAAATAGGCAAAAAATTTTTTGTAATAGGCTAAGTTTGTGTTAAAATACATCTATGAAGAAGGAAAATATCAACAAAATTGTTTTGGTGTCATTATGCGACAATTTTTCAAATCAGTTGGCGACAGCACTGTCACAAACTTTGGATATGGTTTTTTGCGACACTAACGCACTTGTTGAATATGAACTCGTTGACAAAAATGCAATGGAAAAACTTTGCTCACCTCAATATTTAAAAAGCTGTGAAAGAAAAGTTTTGAAACACATTGCAAGTTTTGAAAATGTAGTGGTTTCAATTTCGTATGATTATCTTATTCACAACATTGATGTGTTGAAACATAACTCTGCTGTGGTATTTGTTGAACTTCCAAAAGAGTTTGTCAAAAACAATGGGGATGCACTTGCCATACTTGCTTTTGAAGAGAGAACAAAAAATTTAAAAGAACTTGCAGATGTCAACATTGCTGTTAGAAAAACAGAGATAGATTTCATTTCAAGAAAAATTATTGAAAATCTTGGGAGTGTTTTATGAACATAAATCAAAAAGCTTTAAATTATTTGAAGGCACTTTCTGCCGAGACAATTACAAATGCTGGCACAGGGCACCTGGGCATAAGTTTGGGGGCATCCTCAATTTTGTTTGCACTCTTTAAAGACCATTATATTTTTGACACATCTGACACTGACTTTTTAAACAGAGATAGACTTGTTTTGTCAGCAGGGCATTGCTCTGCACTTTATTACAGCTTGCTTTCTATGTTTGGCTTTGATATAAGTTTGCAAGATTTAAAAAACTTTGGAAAGCTTGGCTCAAAGACCCCAACTTATGCTGATTATAAAAGGACGGAGGGGGTTGACTTTTCTTCTGGGGCTTGTGGGCAAGGAGTAGCCAATGCAGTAGGTATGGCAATTGCTGAAGCAGTTATGGAAGAGAGATTTAATACTGTTGGCTTTGAAATAATAAAAAATTATACCTATTGCCTTGTCAGTGATGGTGATATGATGGAAGGAGTGACTATGGAAGCGGCAAGCTTGGCTGGTCACTTGAAACTCAACAAACTCATCATGCTTTATGACAGCAATGATGTCACTTTAGACGGCTCACTTGGTCTGACAAACAAAGAGGATGTTGCAAAGAAATTTTTGGCTATGGGGTGGAATGTTATCACTGTGCCAAGAGGAAACAGCTACTTTTTCTGTACTCACGCTATTTCAAGTGCAAAAAGAAGTTCAAAACCAACACTCATTATTTTTAAAACAACTATTGGAATAGGCTCTCAAAAAGAGGGTACTTCTTCTGCCCATTATGGAGTTTTGACAAAGGAAGAACTTGAACGTTTTAAAACTTCATTAAAAGTAAAAGAAAGCTTTTATATTCCAAGTGATGTAAGAGAACTTTGCATGGCTAGCACCAGAAAAGGAAAGCTTATTCATGAGACTTGGAATCAAAACTTAGCTATTTATTCAAGCACACATCCTGAGC
This sequence comes from uncultured bacterium, assembly GCA_949474265.1. Taxonomy (GTDB): domain Bacteria; phylum Bacillota; class Clostridia; order Christensenellales; family UBA1242; genus Caccovivens. The sequence continues at coordinate 14,027 of CASXBC010000009.1, forward strand.
TTTATAAGTCATTTTTGGCATTTTTTGATAGAAAGAAAATCAGTTTTGAGCGTATCTTAAAAAACGTTGCAAAGTATGACGGACAGAGTCTTGCAAAAATCAATCACTTTGTTTTGAGCGAACTTGCTTATCAATGCCCACAAATGCTCGGAGGCACTGCAGATGTTTCAAGTTCGTCTATGGCATTTATTGACAACGCAGGAAGCTTTTCTTCTGGTTACAGAAGAGGTAAAAACATCAAATTTGGTGTTAGAGAACACGCAATGAGTGCTATTTGCAATGGTATTGCCTCTTATGAGGATTTTATCACTTTTGACGCTTCTTATTTAAGTTATTCAAATTATCAATTGCCTGCAATAAGAGTAAGAAGTGCAAACAAACTGCCTGTGATGTCATTTTTTACACATGACAGCTTGGCTATTGGAGATTGTGGTGCAACCTTTCAACCGGTCGAACAAATTGGAAATCTCAGGTCAATTATTGGAAACATTGTGTTTAGACCAGCTGACTACAAAGAGCTTGTTGCTGGATATTATATAAATATAAAAGAATATTATCCTATTTCATTTGTGTTGTCAAAACAGGATATAGCTCATATTGATGGAACTTCGTTTGAAGGTGCTCTTCAAGGAGGTTATGTGCTTCAAGCTGACGGCTCAAAACCAAAAATTGTGCTTGTTGCAAGCGGAAGTGAAGTGGAACTTGCCATTAAAGTTGCGAAAGAGCTTAAAAAGAAACACACAGTGAGCGTGGTCTCAATGCCATCAATTGAAGTGTTTGAAAAACAACCAATTGCTTACAAAAATAAGGTTATTTCAAAAGATAGCGAGCTTGTTGTTTCAATAGAAGCTTCAAATGATACAAAGTGGCTTAAAGTGCTTGGACGAAATGGCGAGATGTTTGGTATAACTGATTATGTTGAGTGTGGAAGCGGAGCTGAAATGCTTGAAAAAGCTGGCTTTACAGTTAAAAACATCACAAAATTTGTAGAATCAAAGTTAAAAGACAAAAACAGATAAATTTTGCTATATTTCGCCACCACTAAGGTTTTGTCATAACTTTTAAGAAAGTAAAATAGTAAATATAATAGTGAAACTATTTTGCGAGGGGTTATGTTAAAAAGAAAAAGTGTGGTGCTTAGCGATACAGAAAATTCAAACAGAAAGGCAGTGCTTTCAATGGAGCAGGGGTCGACTTTGCTTCATGGCACATTGCGACTTTACAATTTTTCAAGGGATTTGGGAGGAATCTCATCTCTTGGATTCTATATCAATCAAAAAGTTTATAAGGCGGGGCTTACTTATAAGTCACCAATGCTTTATGAATTTTTTCTTGACCTAGACGAAATCCCTCAGGCGTTTTCTTGTGCAGTAATAAATTTTCAAGATGCCAAAGGCAAGGCAATTCTCTATGGTTCTAGCGACGGCAGTGATGATGTTTATGCAGATATTATCAACGAGCTTACAAACAATTCTTCTGTTTCAAAAGCAGAAGCTGTGCTTGACAAATACGGCGTGGATTTTGATGAAGAAGAAAAACTTGAGATAGAGAAGGAGATTGACAGTGCAATGGGCACAAGCTGTCAGTCGTGTAAAGATTGTGAAAGTTGTGTCTATAAAAAATATTATTTAGAACATGAAAAGGTTGAAACATCAAGCAGACTTTCACAAGTGGAAGAACCTCAAAAAGAAGAATTGCAAAAGGAAGAAAACCGCCCTGCTTTTATTGACAAACTCAAACCTCAAATTGACAAACTCTTTCAAGAAAATCCAATTGAGGCTAATTTGCAAAATATTATACCAAACTCAAAATGGATAAAAGTTGATTATGAAGATGATGGCGACTTTTATGTTTTTGGACTTTTGTATGATGAAGCAGGTCAGGTAAAATATGTTTGTTTTGGCGTGCCTGCAGTCTTTGAGTCTGAAGCTCCAAAAGAACTTTCAGGTTTTCCTATTTGGATGCCACTTGACAAAACAAACAATGAAGGATTTGGATATTGGTTGACCTATCAAGATGCAACAACAGGAGAACCAATCAAGGCAATTATTGAATAGGGGGATTTGATGAAAGTTTTTGCATGGCTGGTGCTTTCTTTGATAATCATTATCATTTTTGCTCTTTTGTATTATTTGGTTGTAGGCAGAATATTGTTTAAATTTACATTCAGTAGGCGAAGTAAAAGAGGACGTGCTTACAAGAAAAATATTGATAAAACCATAAAAGAATATGGTGTTGATTTGTGTTGGTGGGATAAAGTTAAGTTTGAGACCATAAAAATACAAAACAGAGAAAAACTGCAACTTGTCGGTCATTTTTTTGATAATAATTCAGAAAAGACTGTGGTTATTCTGCATGGCTATGGCGGAACATATCTTGAGATGCAACCTTATTGCAAATTTTTTAAAGATAAAAACTTCAATGTTTTGGCAGTAGATAATCGTGCTCACGGAGACAGTGAAGGCAAGTGTATTGGTTTTGGCTGGTATGACCGTCTTGACGTCTTGGATTGGATTGAAGAATTAAACAAAAAAAATCCAAACCACAAGATTGTGCTGTTTGGCGTTTCTATGGGGGCTACTGCTGTTTGCTGTGCGAGTGGAGAAAAGCTGCCAAAAAATGTTTTTGCTATTGTTTCTGATTGTGCATTTGCAAATGGCGAAAAACAGATAAAGCAAGTTATGGCAAAAAATTTTAAAATTGGCAAGTTGTTTTTAAGACATTTCAAAAGCTATTTGAAGCGAGTTTATTCTTTTGATTTGTCTCTTATTGATGCTTGCAAGCAAGTCAAAGCCACAAGTGTTCCTATTTTGTTTATTCATGGTCAGGCAGATGACTTTGTTCCTGTTCAGAATTTGTATGATTTATACAATGCCACACCAGAGGGGCTAAGGGACAAATTTGTGGTTGAAGAGGCTTCACATGCCAAAAGCTATATGACGGCTGGTGTCATGTATGAACGAAAACTAAACAATTTCTTTGCAAGGTATACTTCACTCTAAAAATTAAAAAAGACGACTTTTTGTCGCCTTTTATTTTACCAATATTTGATAATAACAAGTGTCAGCCTCAGAAACGCAATGACTTCTTGCAGGATTTCTCACCGTTCCTGTTGTGTAAATATACAATCTGTAGATTGGTCCAATGCCAAGCTCAAGCTTTCCGTCTGCAGTAGGTTGAATGTAATTGTTGCAAGAGACAAAATCATTAGGCACAGCATTATGCACCAAATAGTGAAATTCATTATAGCCAAACTTTGGAATGTAAAAATCATAATTGTGATAGCAGTTTGTTATATGAAACATAAATCTTATTTTGGTGTAATTTGCAAGGTCTGGAAAAGAGTGAATAAGTCCCAAATTGCTGTGTATACCATTTGTTTGACCAAGGTTGACGTTTGGGTCATCACTGTCTTTGTCATAGAGTATGGTCCAGCCCTCATCATCATTTGGTGACGGAACAGGTTTGTTTGAGCCTGAGTTTCCTCCAGAGCCACCTTTTTTTGAGAAAAAATAAAACTCTTTCTTCAGTTCTTCCAATTCTTCTTCAAGTTCTTCATTACTTTTCATAAAAATATCTCCTTTTTCAAAATGATACCATTTGAAAAGGGAGATTTCTAGAAAAGATGTCAGTTATTTTTTCTTTGGCAAATTGGTTTTAGTCTTTTTCTTTTTTATGAAAACAAAAGTGAGTATTATTCCAATTGCTGCGATAGCAAAGCATACCACTGTGATGATGACAGGATTTACTCCATCTGGGTCAATTGCACTTTCTTTTAGATAGCCATAAATTATCTCATTTTCATAAACAAAAGCGACTGCATTATATTCTTTTTTGCGGTTGAAACCTTCATACAAGAAGATGCGTTGGTGTTTTGGGAGGGTAATCTCACTAGCAACATATTTTCCATCCTCAAGGAAGTAGACTGTTGCTTTTCCATTTGTCCTTCCATTAAATTTTGGTATTGTTTCCAAAAAATCTGTCTTAGGGATGACAAGGTCAGCCAAAACATAGCCCATGTTGTCAGCACTTTCGACTTTGAAAAAAACAAAGCCATTTACTTCATAAACTTTTGGATTGTCATTTTCAAATTCAATTTTGATTTCTGTTTTGTGATTTAAAATGTAAAGCTTTTCTGATGTCAGGTCTGCTTCGGCAAAGACTGTTGCTTTGTTTGCTGTGACGACATAAATCTGACTGCTTTCTTCGGCAAAAACAGGATATGGGGATAAAAAACCCCCAATGCACATCATAAATACAAAAAACAACAACATGATTTTTCTCATATATCAATATTATCAACAAATCAAATTAATTTGTCAAATGCAAATCAAAAAAAGCATATCGGTTGATATGCTTATTTTTTATCTTCATCCATTCTAAATTCAAGTTTATTGTTTGGGTATTTTTCTACAAATTCCTCAAAAATTTCAATAACTAAGTTATACTCATAATCATCATATATTTTTTGTAATTTAATTTTTTCTTTATCAAAGTTTACAAAAATGTATTTGATATTGTCATTGTGACAATACCATAAAAATTCATCTAAAAGACCAGCATTATAGTGCAAGTCATCATAATCTTCCCAATCAGGTATTTTTTCTCCTTCTAAATCTTTATAGATTTGTGAGTAAAAGTCTTTATAACTTGAATACTTGTTTTTATCAAATATTATTTCTTTCATGAGTTTTCCTTTTTTAAGTTAAGATGTGTTTAAAATAGATAATTTAGTTAGGGGAGGGGGTTATGAATTATAATCATAAGGGATTTTGTTTTTCTTTTCGCCGAGTAAGTTCATGATATAGCCATTTTCAACTTTGCACCACCATTTAGGATTTTTCTTAGGTAGCCCTTCCAAAATCATTTCATCTGTATAATGACCTTCTTCAACAGTTTCTATGTCTCCTACGTACATTGGGATATAAATATCTTCTTCATCTGGAGAATATTTATCTGAAAAAATAACCATAATTTCAGTATCCCAAATTTCAGAATCTGTAAGCATTCCCACCATACCTTTATGAACATAGTGCTTTGCATATTCTTCTTTTTCCACAAGAACTTTAACCATATCTCCACATTTCATTTTTTTAATCCTCCTATTAATGTATTACATTTTAATTTTCCATTTGGGTAAACTATGTAACTTGAAGTGATTTGATAAATTTTGTCCCAATTCTCATTTTTTTGTGAAAAGTTTAAAACAGGGGCAATACTACATACTTTTTCATTGAATATTATAATTAAAAGATTTTTAGTAAATTGTTTTAAAATGCAAATTGCTTATATAAACTCATTTTAGCATAGTTACTTTGGTTTTCAAAAGACTTTTTGTTGTTCTTGGTGTTGTTGATGTCAAAAAGGAGCAGGATTGTTAAAAAAAATAAAAAGCATATCGGTTGATATGCTATTTTTTATCTTCATCCATTTTAAATTCAAGTGTATTGTTTGGGTATTGCTTTACAAACCTTTCAAAAACTTTAAGAACAATGCTATATTCATAGTCATCATAATTTTTTTGTAATTTAATTTTTTCTTTATCAAAGTTTACAAAAATGTATTTGATATTGTCATTGTGACAATACCATAAAAATTCATCTAAAAGACCAGCATTATAGTGCAAGTCATCATAATCTTCCCAATCAGGTATTTTTTCTCCTTCTAAATCTTTATAGATTTGTGAGTAAAAGTCTTTATAACTTGAATACTTGTTTTTATCAAATATTATTTCTTTCATGAGTTTTCCTTTTTTAAGTTAAGATGTGTTTAAAATAGATAATTTAGTTAGGGGAGGGGGTTATGAATTATAATCATAAGGGATTTTGTTTTTCTTTTCGCCGAGTAAGTTGACAATGTAGCCATTTTCAACTTTACACCACCATTCCTTGTTTTGTAATGGAATACTTGCTAAAATATCTTCATCTGTTGCGTCACTTTCTTCTACCACTTCCATGTCTTCAATTGGTATTTCAAGAAAAATGTCATCTTTTACTGATGACATGTTTTCATCAGTCCACTTAAAATTTTTATCAAAAAATCTTTCATCAATAAAAACGACTTCAAAACAGTTATCTCTAATTTCGGCTGAATTTATTGTACCTATTCTTCCCTTAAAAATCCCATTATTATTATAGTAGTCAGAGTCTTTTAATAGCCTTATATCATCAAATATTTTCATTAATTCCAACCTCCTATTGGTGTATTGTTTTTCAATTTCCCATTTGGGTAAACTATGTAACTTGAAGTGATTTGATAAATTTTTCCTAATTTTTCTCTTTTCCCAGGAAATTGCAAATTTATTCTAATTCTGAATCCATATTTTTTCTTTTCATCACTTGGTGGATTATTTTTATAATTACCTTGACAATATGATTCTTTACTTAATTTTTCAAGTAGTTGAAAAACTTCATTTTTTTCTTCTTCATTATAGCCCATTGCAACTATCCAATTTTTTTTCTTATTAAATAAATAATCCATTCTTCGCTCTAAATCAAAAACAATAATGTCGTTTGGTTTTGGGTTTGAAATTGTAATTTTTTTATCATGACAATCTGGATGATATAGTCCTCGTTTTTCTAAAGGTATTTCAGGACATTTTGAATAATCAAACTCATCTGGCTTTTTGTTTTCTTCATTTTTAAACCAACATTGATTTACGATTATGCAATCAACACAATGAGGTATGATTAAACTTTCATTATAATTTATTTTTGCAAATTCTTCAATTGTCCAATTTGATTTTGGGTCACTAATTTTTATCCATTCACTTAAGCTTGCTGTAACTTTTTCTCTTATCCCATCTAACAAACTCATTTTATCATATCTCCTTTTGTTTTCAAAAGATTTTTTATCTTTGTGAAGGTTATATAATGAAAATTTGTTGAATGCAAGAAAGGATGCCACTTTTTTGTTATATTTGCAAAATTTGTCAAATAAAATATTTTGATGAAACTGAAATTTTTGACTGTTAAAAGAAAATCTATTGTTGCGATTTTGTTGTGTGTGCTTGCAATTGGTGCATTTTGTGGAACATACTTTCCCATTAAAGCCAGCACTTCGCCTAAACCACTCCACACCATTGTGATTGACGCTGGGCATGGCGGGAAAGATGGGGGAGCGGTTGGAAAAACCACAGGAGTGACAGAAAGCTTTTTAAATCTGGAATATGCAAACACGCTTAAGAACATGTGCAAGGAATATGGCTTTAAAGTTGTGATGACACGAAGTGACATGAATGGGCTTTACAGTGAAAGTGCAACCAACAAGAAGAAAAGTGAAATGGCAAAACGAGAGAAGATAATAAAAAAATCCAAAGCAGATTTGCTGGTCAGTTTGCACATGAACAGTTTTCCTTCTGTTTCGGCGAGAGGGAGTCAGGTGTTTTTTGCACAAGGCAATGAAAGTGGTCAAGCACTTGCTGAGAGTGTGTCAAACGAGTTGAATAAGCATATTAAGTATGCGAAAAAGACGGCAAAGGTTGGAGATTATTATGTGTTGAACTGCACGCAAAAGCCAGCAATACTTGTGGAGTGTGGATTTTTGTCAAATGCAGAGGAAGAAGTTTTGCTTCAGGACAAAGAATATGAGAGGGCATTTTGCTATCAATTGTTGTGTGGGATTTTGCAGTTTTTTAAAATGTGATGAGAAGTTTTGCTCTTCACATTTTCTTTTTTTGTGAAGGGGAGGCAAAAATGTTTTGGAGGATTTTTTGTCTGACAAATTTAGACAAGAAACTTTTTTGTTTGACAGCATTTTGCAATGGGTTGAGATATATTTTGATTTACAATTGAAAAAGGAGTGTTTCATGAGCAAAAAATTTAACAAATACCTCTTCTTTTTCACAAGTTTTATCATTTTTGTCGGTTTATTTTATGTCCTTTTTAATTCAAGCGTAAATTTTGTCCTTTATCCTTTTGCATTTGGTATGCTTTTTGCTCTGTGCTGGGCAAATCAAAAAATCTGGCTTATCACTCCAGCATACATAGTTGCAGGGGCGATTTTTCGTCCAACACTAGAGTTTTCGATATGCACTTTGGTTTGTGCTTTTTGTTTGATTGTGCCATACTTCATCCACATATTATGCAAGAAGAACATCAAGAAATGGGAGTTTTTTGTTTATGCAATTGTTGGGCAAACTGCAAATATGGTTTTTGACATTTTGGCTGGGGTGTTTCCTGCACTTCCATTTGCAAGCATAGTGCTGGGATGTTTGTTTATGTTTGCTTGCATGAATGTCTTTGAAGCGTTTATTATTCGTGGATTTTCAAACAAGCTAACCACACTTGAAATCATCTCACTTTTTTCAATCATTGCATGTTTGAGTGGCGGACTTGTTGCATTAAACATTTACACTTTCAGTTTTCTGAAACTTTTTGTTTCTTTTGTTGTGCTGGTTTTTGCTTTTTGTTCTACACCAACACTTACAATACTTGTAGCATCCATTTGTGGACTTGGCTCGATAATTGCAACAAACAACGCAGTTTTTATGGCACCATTTATTTTGTGGGCACTTGCTGTCCTGCTTTTCAAGAAGAGATTGAGAATATTTATGGTGATTGCCATGATTGCTGTGGAGCTTGTGATTGGGTATTACTTTAAGCTTTATTATTCTTTTGGTTATCTTCAAATTTTGCCTTTGCTTATTTCTGCAGTGGCATTTATGGGGATTCCTAAAAATTGGTGCAGAGAGATTTCTGTCGTGTTTAACTTGTCGAAAGACAGAGTGGCAATGAAGAATGTGGTCAACAGAAACAGAGAGATTTTGCACAACAGATTGGGAAATCTCAGTGAGATTTTTAATGATATGAATATCATTTACAGAAATCTAATCAAGCAGGGGATGACGCTTGATGAAGTTAAGGTTGTTTTGGAGCAGGAAATCAAAGATAAGATTTGTTCTTTCTGTCCGGACAGAAATCACTGTCACAGGACTTTCTCTGACAGCACTAAGAAAGTGTTTGATGAGCTTATTACCATTGCTTATGAGCGTGGCAGGGCGACACTTCTTGACATTCCGTCTTTTTTGACTTCTAGGTGCAAACAAACAACTGCTATTCTTGGAAGTGTAAACACTCTCACTGCTCAATACAAAAAATACATGGGTATGGTGAAAGATGTTGACACTAGCAAAATCATTATTGCTGACCAGCTTCTTGGAGTTTCTAAGATTATGGGTGGGCTTTCTAAGGAAATTGAAAGCAATGTCTCTTTTGACACTTCGAGAGAAAACAAGATTTTGGATGAGCTAACTTATTTCAACATCATTTGTATTGATGCGGTGGTTTTTGAAAAGGATGAATGGACCATGGAGGTTTCTCTTGTGGTAAGGACTGAGGATGTTCAAAAACAGAGGATTGTTGATGTTGCAAGCAAAGTGTGTGGCAAGAAGATGACTATTTATGAGAGTTTTCCATCTTCAAGACCAGGGTATTCTGTCTTAAACTTGAAAACGGCACCTAAGTATGATTGTCTGTTTGGTGTGAGTCAAAAGACAAAGAATGGTTCGAAAGTAAGCGGAGACAATTACAGTGTTGTCAAACTCGGCAGTGACAAGCTTCTTTTTGCCATAAGTGATGGCATGGGAAGTGGAGAGAAAGCAGAGCGAACAAGCGACCTTTCAATAAGTCTTGTTGAAAACTTTTATAAAGCTGGCTTTGACAATGATTTGATTTTGTCAACGGTGAACAAACTTTTAAATCTTCATAAAGAAGAAATATTTAGTGCCATGGACATTTGTGTTTTTGACCAAAAAGATGGGTTGGTGGACTTTATAAAAATGGCATCTCCAAATTCATTTATTTTGACTGATGAGGAGTGCAAAACTGTTGAGGCTGGGGCATTGCCTATGGGCATAGTTGAGGATGCTATGCCACTTATTAAGAAGAATGTTGTGGGCAATGGAAATATGATAGTGTTGGTGTCAGACGGAATAAGTGACAGTTTTAAGGAAGCTGATGAGCTTAAAGAGTGCATCAAATCTATCAAAACAAAAAACCCTCAAGAGTTTGCAGACGAACTTCTTGAGAGAGCTTTGGCATCAAACAATGGTTATGCTGTGGATGATATGTCGGTGATTGCGATAAAGGTTTTGGATTTTTAAAAAAATAGAAGTGAATTTTCACTTCTATTTTCCTTTTCTAATGCTTTTTCGAATTACTTGTGCAACAGGCTTGATTGGAAGGTAAGGGAAGAATATTATTTGTCAATAATATAATTTTAGAAAAGAGCTTAAAAAAAGTGCTGTTTTTCAGCATTTTTTTATAAAAAACATTGAATTAGAAATTTTTTAGTGATATACTAATGCAAGATTATAGGTGAAAACAAATGGAAAAAATACTTGAATTTGTAAAGAAAAATAAGCTTATAAAAGCTGGAGAAGTTATTGGCGTTGGGGTAAGTGGCGGAATTGACTCAATGTGTTTGTTGCATTTTTTTAACGCAAACAAGGAGGCTCTTGATATTGATGTGGTTGCAATTCATATCAACCATGGTATAAGAGAAGAGAGTGATGACGAAGCAAGATTTGTAGTTCAGAAATGCAAGGAAATGGGTGTTAGAGTTTATAAATTTACTATTGATGCACCAAAGATTGCAAGAGAGAAAAAACTCAGCATTGAGACTGCTGCACGAGAGGGAAGGTATGGTGTCTTTGAAGCTCTTGTAAAAAAAGATATAGTAGATAAGGTTGCTCTTGCACATCATCAAAGCGACCAAGCAGAAACAATTTTGATGCACATTTTTAGAGGTTGCGGTGTTTCTGGTGCAAGGGGGATGGAACCTATACGTGACAAGATTTATATCAGACCAATGTTGCCTGTTTCAAAAGAACATATATCAGATTATGCAAATATGTTCAACATTGAATATGTTGAGGATTCAAGCAACAAAGACACAAGCTACACAAGAAACTTTCTCAGAAATATTGTTATGAAAGACATTTTGAAAAAGTGGCCAAACGCAATTGAAGCGATAAACAATTTTGCTACAGCGGTCAGTGAAGATGACGAGTATATTAAGTCAACAATCAACACCAATGCTCTTATGGTCGACAAAAAGTTGGTGCAAATGCCATGTTATTATTTTAAAGGAAAAAGCTCTGTTTACAGCAGGATTTCATTTAAGGCACTCTCTCTCATTGGGGTGGATAAGGACATTGAAAGAAAGCATATAGAAATGATAAGAGACCTTGCCTTAAATGGCGAGAATGGCAAAAAGATTAAATTGCCATACGAGGTGACTGTCAGCAAAGAATATGATTTTTTGACTTTTGAAAACACTTATGTTGAAAGGCAAGAACTTTCAAGAGTTTTCAAAATTGAGGATTTTGCAGTGACCAATTTCGGAACAGTTTGCTTAAGGCGTGTAAAAACCGAAAAAATGGGCGAGCATGGAGCACTATATTTTGACAATAAAAAAATTCCTAAGGGTGCAAAATGGAGATATAGAGAAGAGGGAGATATTTTTGAAAAGTTTGGTGGTGGCACAAAAAAACTTAAATCATTTTTGATTGATAGAAAAGTGCCGGTTAGACTGCGTGATTTTATTCCTGTTTTGGCTTATGGAAATGAAGTATATATTGTTGCTGGCATTGAGGTAAGTGAAAAAATTAAGGTTGATAAAGCTAGCCCAACTTGTTTGAAACTTACAATTAAAAAATAATTTTATATAAAAAAGCTTGATAATAATCAGGTTTTTTTGTTTTTAAAAATAAATTGCACATACTAAAAGCATGAAAAAGAGAAAATCAAAAGATAAGTTTGAAAAGCTAGACCCTTTAGCACCTTATTTGCCAAATGAAGAAAATAATAACAACAGACAACTTTCTTGACAACAATTTTTGTTTTGTGATAATATTTTTACAGGAGATAAGATGAACAGAAGCTTTTATGACAAACTTTCAATTGTTGTTACAGCAGTGCTACTTTGCGTTGTTGTCATTTTGACAATCACATCATCTTTCAAAAAATCTCCACAAGGTCAAACTGAACCAGATATTACTTACAATGTTTCTTTTTTTGCTGATGACAAAGAAACTTTGTTGGAAAAACTTTCTGTCAACAAAGGAGAAAAAGCCAGCATAGCTCCTCCAAGCAAAGAGCCAACATTATACATAAATTACAAGTTTTTAAATTGGACGTTTGAGGATGGAAGTGATGCTTCGCAAAGCTTAGAGTCTGTGCAGAGTGATATGTCAGTTTATGCAAAATTTGAAGAGGTTGAACGAAGTTATACCATAACTTTTTATCAAACAAAGGATTCAAAAGTACCCCTTGCCGCTCCTGTAGTTGTTGCAGGAGGAAACTTTGACCCAACACCTTTGAAATTTGAGCCTCCTTATGATGAGGATTATGATTTTGTTTTTGACCATTGGGTTGATAAAGACGGCAATGATATGACAGATAGTTTTGATAATATTTTGAGTGACCTTGTAGTCTATGCAGAGTATAGAAAAGTAAGAAAAATATACAGTCTTTCATTTACCTCTCCATATATTATGGTTAAGGAAGGAGAAGGTACTTTTATTGGTTATGAACTTGCCAATCAAATGAAATTGTACAAAGACTCAATAATAACAATCAAAAAAGTCGCACCTGAAGGAAAGGATGTGATTTACCAAGTGAATGGTGCAAATGTAATAGATGAGCATGCAGGGACTTATAGAGTTTATTCAAATGTCAGTATTTTAGTTGCATTGATGTAAAAAAAACGAGCAATTTTGCTCGCTTTTTTTAATCTTGGCTAGGGCAGTAAAAACTTCCTTCATGCTGAGTTGCAGGAAATTTTTGTCCTTTTTCCAAATAAATTTGCCCACCATTTTCTCCATCTTTGTCAAAGGCAGTGTAATAACCTGTTTTGTTGGCTGACTCGCCTGGTCTGTATCTTTTCATAAAAGCCTCCTACAAAGAGTTTTTGCAAAAGCAGAGAAAAGATACCTGTTTTGTTTTTTATTCCTAAAATTTTTTGTTGACAAAGGGAGTTTTGTTTGTTAGAATAAAAGCATAAGATGTTTTGAGTTTTCTCAAAGTGTCAAAAAATCAAGATGGTGGGGTGAAAAGAAGTAGTTTTCTTCAACAAATCTGCAGAGAGAGGTTGTTTGGTGAAAAACCTTGATTGGATGAAAACGAATTACAGTCATTTCAAGTCTTGCGTAATTGTCAACGAATGACAAAATAAGGGTTGAGGAGAGTCAACTGCACGGAATTGGCATTGGACATCAAAAAGATGACACAGCGGCGCGTTATGGGAATTGTCGACAAACATCTCACATTCATGGAGAGAGATTTGGAGGAGAACCAACGTAGTAGCGGTTAGCCAAAGTCGTGTCCGCGTCAAACGGAGTTGGTGCTTCCCAAACTAAATTTAGGTGGTACCACGAACGCATGCTTCGTCCTAAAAATAGGATTTAGCATGCTTTTTTGTTGAGGAAATCATGATAAAGAAAGAGAAATTTCCGATTTTGGAACTAAGCACACAAGAAGAGGGTATTTTGACAAGAAAAACAAACACTGTCAAGACTTCTCAAGCAACTCCGTTTCCTGAAAGGGCCATTTTTGCTTTTTTGAAAGAAGGAGTTATAAAAGACTTTGTCAAAAAGTATGGTGGAAGAAAAATTTGCATGCACCACACTGTTTCAAAACGCTATCCAATCTATCAGATAAATTTCAAAGGCAGGCAGGTATGTATTTGTCAAGGTGCCGTTGGCTCAGCTGTCGCAAGTGAAATTTTGGATTGGATGATTGGTCATGGTGTTAAGAAAATTGTTGCTTGTGGCTCTTGCGGAGCATTGGACCATTTTGAAGAAGGGGAATTTTTGATTCCTACAAAAGCACTCAGAGATGAGGGGGCTTCTTATAAATATCTTCCACCAGCAAGATTTGTTGAGTTAAACAAAAACGCAATCAAAGTTATTGAAGAAACTATGAGAGAAAAGGAATTAAAATACAAGGAATGTTTTACATGGTCAACAGACGGATTTTTTAGAGAGACCGCAGAGATGATTGATTATCGTAAGAGCGAAGGCTGCAATGTGGTTGATATGGAGTGTTCTGCACTTGCTGCAGTTGCAGAGTTTAGGAAGGTTGAATTTGGACAGGTTTTGTTTACCGCAGACAGTTTGGCAGATGTTGAAAATTATGATGCCAGAGGTTTTGGACGAGATGCACATGAGGGCGTTTTGGAACTCTGTTTTGACATAGTTTTGAATTTTTAGTTCAAAGACGAGGAGATTGAGGTAATGATTATTGAAGAAAAAGAGTTTTTGCTTAAAAATGGCAAAAATGTAACTATAGGCTCGCCAAAATATGAAGATGCTGAAGAACTTGCTATTCATTACAGAAAAGTCGCACAAGAAACCCTATTTTTAATCAATGATTTGGAAGATGGAGAAAAGACGGTTGAAGATGAACTGACATACATCAAAAAAATGGAAGATTCGCCAAACAGTTTTTCAGTCGCTGCAAAAATTGGTGAAAAGGTTGTTGGTCTTGCGAACATTTCTGGAAGAGGTAAATTTAGAGTTAAACATAGATGCGAGATAGGTATTTCCATTCAAAAAGCCTATTGGGGGCTTGGAATTGGCACAATTTTGATGCAAGTGCTTGTTGAGCAGGCAAAGAGAATGGGTTTGGAGCAAATGGAACTTGCTGTGCATGACGGAAACACAAGTGCAATAAATTTGTATAAAAAATTTGGATTTCTTGATGCTGGTTGGATGCCAAATTGCTTTAAGTATAAGGATGGCAGTTATGCTGGACTTTTTAGGATGTACAAAGATTTAAAAGGAGAAGAAAATGAATAAAGTAGATACAAAACTGTATGATGTTTTAAAGGAAAGAGGGCTTTTGTACCAATGTACAGATGAAGAGGCTCTCAAAAAAATGTTGGAGAGTGGAGTGCCAATTACTCTGTATGAAGGCACTGACCCTACAGCTGACAGTTTGCACATTGGACACTGCGTTCCATTTTGCATTTTGAGAAGATTTCAAAAAGCAGGACACAAAGTTTTGCTTTTGATGGGTGGTGCAACAGCTTGTGTTGGTGACCCAAGTGGCAGGCAAGAACTTAGAAAGATGATGACAAAAGAGCAGATTGCTGAAAACATTGAAAAAATCAAAAACACTCTCAAAGTCTTTCTTGATTTTGACGGCGACAATCCTGCAGTCATTGTCAACAATGCTGATTGGTTTAAAGACTACAGTTACATTGATTTTATGCGTGAAATTGGTGTGCATTTCAATGTCAACAAAATGCTTGCAAGTGAAATCTATGCAAACAGAATTTCTGAAGGCGGACTCACTTTCTTTGAAATGGGATATATGCTTATGCAAGGCTATGACTTTGTTCACTTAAACAGAAGTCATGGATGCACTCTTCAATACGGCGGACAAGACCAATGGGGAAATATTGTTGCTGGGGTTGAGCTTCAAAGAAAACTCAACTTTGCAAATGGAACAAACATCAATCTTGTTGGTGCAACAAATCCGCTTTTGCTGACTCCAGAAGGCAAAAAAATGGGCAAAACGGAGCGTGGTGCAATCTGGATTGATAAAGATAAAATCTCTGCTTATGACTTCTATCAGGGGGTTTACCAAACTCCAGATGCTTGCGTTGAGATGATGTTTGCACTCTTTACTGATGTGCCAATGACAGAAGTGAAAGAAATGGTGAAAGCAGATATTGTCAACGCAAAAAAGAGATTGTCATTTGAGGTGACAAAATTTGTACGTGGAGAGGAAGATGCAATCCTCGCTCAAAAAAGAAGCGAAAATCTTTTTACAAATGGCGGAGATGATGCTCCGATTTTTGAAGTTGAAAAGTCTGAATTCCCTATGAGCATTTGTGACCTTTTGTTTAAGACAAGCATTGCTCCTTCAAAGAGCGAAGCAAGAAGACTTGTTCAAGGAGGGGCAATCACCTTTAAAAATGAAAAAGTCTCAGACTTCAATCTTCAAATTTCTGCAGACCAAATCGGAGACGGTGCTTTGCTTAAGAAAGGCAAAAAAGTGTTTATAAAAGTTGTTTTGGCTTAAAAAAAGAAATTCCACATTAAAATATTCATCAAGAGGAATGTTTGCAACAGTTAAAACTTTTTGCAAGTTTTTGGTGCAAAAACGCCTGTTTCCAGAAACTATTTTTTCTATTGTTGAATGAGAAACACCGCATATCTTGGCAAATTGCTTTTGAGAGAGGTGTTTTTCTTTTAAATAATTTATAATTAGCTCGGGCTTTGTTATTATTATTTGTTGCTTTATTGAGCGTTCCATGTTATACTCCTTTAAACCAAATGGTATGATAATTATATTCAAACCAATTGGTTGATATCAAGCATTTATGCAACCATTTGGTTATAATTTTCATATAAGAGAGGATTTTATATGAAAGTTTTTGCAGAGAGATTAAAATAATTGAGATTGGAAGAAAGCCTAACCTATGATAAACTTGGTAAGGCAATAGGTGTAAGTGGTGTTGCTATTGGCAGATGGGAAAGATGTGAGAAAATTCCAAACATTGAATATCTAGTTGCACTTGCTGTGTTTTTCAAAGTTTCTGCTGATTATTTGGTTTGCTTGGAAGACTGAGGTGTTTTGTGACAAATTGCTTAAAAACAATTGAAATTGTTGAAAAAAAATCGAAATTTATCGGTTATCTTTTTGAGTGTAAAAACACGGATGATGTTTCTCAGGCTTTGGAAGGGCTCAGAAAAGAACACAAGAAGGCAACTCATATTTGTTATGCTTATTCTCTTTCAAATCCGTTTTTGGAAAAAGCGGTTGATGACGGAGAGCCTGGAGGCACTGCTGGCAGACCGATTTTGTCTGTTATTCAAAAGAAGGGTGTCACGAATGCCTGTGTTTTTGTTGTTAGATATTTCGGTGGAATAAAATTGGGTGCTGGCGGACTTGTAAGGATGTATACAAAAACGACAAGTGAGGTTTTAAAATGAAAGTTGTTACGCTTTGTGGAAGTATGAAATTTCAAAAGCAAATGGTTGAAATTGCAAGCAGTCTCGAGGCAAAGCAGGGCTATTGTGTTTTGCAACCTGTGTATTTGGCTGAGGGAGAGACTTTTTCAGAAGAAGAATACAAAAATGTTGTAGAAGCACATTTTGCAAAGATAAATTTGAGTGATGCAATTTATGTTGTCAATATTGGTGGCTATGTTGGCTCTTCAACAAGTGGAGAGATTGAGTATGCAAAAACTCACAATAAAGAAGTGCTGTTTCATGAAACAATAAATTAGGGAGCAAAGATGATAATCACAAAAATCAAACAAATTGGAAAGACAAACCGATTTCATGTTTATACAGATGAAGAGTGGTTTGGGATTTTCTTGGATGAGACTTTGGCAAGAGAACATCTGAGGACAAATCAAGAAATTGATGAAGATAAATTGCTTGAACTAAAAAAAGAGAATGACGAAAAGCTTTCATTTGATATGGCTGTCTCATACATGGAAAGATATGTTACTAGTGAAAAAGGGACAAGAGATTATTTAAAGAAAAAAGCTTTTTCAGATGCGATTATTGAAAAGACGGTTGAGAAGCTTGAGAGTTATGGTTTTGTGAATGATGAAAAGTTTGCAAAAAACTATTTTGAGAGTATGTCTGCTGGCAAGGGAAAAAGGGCAATAGCAAACAAGCTCAGACAGAAGGGAATTTCAAAAGAAATAGTGGATGATTTGATTGAACAAGTTGATGATGAAGCTCAACTTGAAACAGCAATTCGCTTGGGTGAGAAATTCCTGAAAAATCGTCAAAATGCGTCAAATTTGGCTAGTAAGTGCCTTGCTCATTTAATCTACAAAGGGTATGATTATAGTGTGGCACAGAAAGCAACAAAAACCGTTTTGAAAGCTTACGAAGGAGAAAAAGATGATTGGTTTTGATTTGCAAGAAGTGAAAAAAATAAAAGACGAAAACAAACTGCTTTCAAAAATTGCACTTCAGAGTGAGATCGACTACATAGAGAGTTTTGCGAAGAACAAAAAAGAGAGAGTTGCAACTCTTTGGGCTGTCAAAGAGGCGACTTTTAAAGCACTTGATATAAATAGCGGAGATATTTCTTTCAAGGAGATAGAACTCTGCCACAAGGCTTCAGGTGCACCTTTTGTGAAATTAAGCGGAAAAGCCAAGAAGTTTTTTGACGAAAAATTTAGCAAAATAGAGCTGTCGATTTCTCATCAAAAAAATGTTGTTGGAGCGGTTGTGATTTGTCAGTAAGTTTTTGTAAGTCTTTCTAAAAATTTTTAAAACTTATTTAGTGCCACAAAAAATATCTTTTGTGGCATATTTTTTTGCAAAAGTATAAAAACTTTATATTTTCTCAACCTATTTAAAAAGTATAAAATTTTGCCAAACAGGAGATATTTTTATGAAGAAAAGTGCTTTTCGTCCACTTATGAAGAGAGTTGAAAAGATAGAAAGAAATTGGGAAAGTTTAGAGGAATTTGTCCTTTTTTCAACCTTTGGGATGCAGGCACATACAATGAAAATGAGAGAGAATTTTCTCTATGATGAAAGTCTTTTGAAGGTTTATGATGATTTGTCCGAGTTGGAAAGCTGTGACCTTCTTGACTTTCAAAACATGAGCGAGGGAAATGGAAAGTTTGGTTAAACGTGGTGATATATATTTTGCCGACCTCAGTCCTGTTGTTGGGAGTGAGCAAGGTGGAATACGCCCTGTTTTAGTCATTCAAAATGATGTTGGAAACAAATATTCGCCAACAGTGATTGTCTCTGCTATTACCAGCCAGCTTACAAAAGCAAAACTTCCTACTCATATTGAGCTGTCATCTGCAGATTATCATTTACCAAAAAACTCGGTGGTGCTTTTGGAACAAATAAGAACGCTTGACAAGAGGAGACTTAAAGAAAAAATCACCGTTATTGATGAATCTAAAATGAAAGAAATCAACAGAGCATTACTTATTTCTTTGGGGTTTGTAAGCTGATTTGTAGCTTGATTAAGCTTGACAATTTTTGCTGGTTAGTTTAAAATATAAAATGAAATTTCACAACTTAGGGCTTTGTGCTTCGATTGGTTGTGAATTTTTTAAATTTAAACAAACAAAAAGGCTTTACATTTTGTCTGTTGTGTGTTAAAATAGTCACGAATAAATTTGAGGAGAACTAAAATTATGATGATTGAACCACCTATTGACGAACTCGAAAGAAAAGCTAAAGGAAATAAATATATCCTTTCTATTGTTGCTTCAAAGAGAGCAAAAGAAATTGAAACAACAAGAAGGGGAGAACTTGCAACTGCTGACAAAAAATCTATCAGTATTGCACTTGATGAAATCTTTGAAGGCAATGTTGTACCAAGCGATTTAAATGATTGATTTGATGTGCTTTTTGTGATATAATTCTACTGTTATAACAGTAGAATTTTTTATTTTAAGGATGAGGATGTTTGCTAAAGTAATTATAGACCAAGACGCAAAAGCTCTTGACAGAGTTTTTGAGTATATTGTGCCAATGGACATGAGTGTTGGAGTTGGAGAAAGAGTTATGGTGCCTTTTGGTGCAAGAGTTCTCCAAGGGTTTATTGTTGGGCTTGAAGAAACATGCCTATATGACGAGAGCAAACTTAAACCTATTTCAAGCAAGATTGAAAATTTTTCAGTGATAAAAGAAGAGATGCTTTCGCTTATGTTTTTCATGGCAGAGAAGTTGCACCTGAAACTTGCAAGTGTTTTGAGATTGTTTCTTCCAAGCGAAATGCGAACTGACAAAGTGAGAGAACTTTTGGCAAAGACAGTTTGTCTTTCTGAAAATTTCGAGATGCCAAGCAAGAGGGCATCAAAACAAATAGAGATAGTGGAATTTTTGAAAGCAAATGGAGAGCAAAAACTGTCCGAGCTTTCAGATAAATTTTCATATTCTACAATTTCAACAATGGTCAAAAATGGGGTTTTGCAAATTGGAGAACAGCAAATTTTGCGTAGTCCAAGTTTTGATAGGATAAAAAGTGACAAGAAAGCTTTGACTCCGCTTCAGCAAAGGGCAGTTGACACAATAAGTGAAAACAAGACTTATCTTTTGCATGGGGTGACAGGAAGCGGAAAGACTGAAGTTTATATGAATTTGATTGAGAGACAACTCTCTCTTGGAAAAACTGCTCTCATGCTTGTTCCAGAAATTTCACTCACTCCGCAGGTGCTTGCTTCTTTCAAGGCTCGCTTTGGAGATGATGTGGCACTTATTCACAGTGGACTTTCTGCTGGAGAAAGATTTGATGAATGGAAGAGAATTTTTTTTGGACAGGCTAAAGTTGTTGTGGGAGCCAGGTCAGCAATATTTTCTCCAATTGAAAATTTGGGCATTATCATCATTGATGAAGAGCATGAGCAGAGTTATGTTTCAGAAAGCAATCCTCGCTATGACACTCACATGATTGCGGAGTTTAGAAGAAAATACAACAATTGTGCTCTTGTGCTTGGAAGTGCAACGCCTTCAATTGAGAGCTATGCAAAGGCAATTGACGGAGAGTATTCGTTGGTTGAAATGCCTGTCAGAGTCAATGGCATGGAGATGCCAAAGATAATGGTCGTTGATATGCTTATGGAGATGCGACAAGGCAACAATCAAATTTTTTCAATTCCTCTTTATTATGAGCTTCAGGACATAATCAGAGATAAAAAACAAGCAATGATTTTTATCAATCGAAGAGGCTTTTCTTCATTTCAAAGATGCAGAGAGTGTGGCTATGTTGCCAAATGCACTGATTGTGATGTATCTTTGGTGTATCACCGCTTTGAAGACAGGCTTAAATGTCACTACTGTGGAAAACGTTTTAAGGCACTTGATATTTGTCCAAGCTGTGGAAGTCGTGACATTAAACAAGGTGCAATAGGCACAGAGAGAGTGGTTGAAGAACTGCACAAACTCTTTCCTGATGTGAGAGTGCTTCGCATGGATAATGACACCACTTCAAAGAAAAATGGACATAGAGAAATTTTGAATGAGTTTAGAAACACCAAGCCATCAATTCTTGTTGGAACTCAAATGATTGCAAAGGGGCATGATTTTGAAGATGTTTTGCTTGTGGGTATTGTGGATGCTGACCAGAGTTTGTATCAGTCAGATTATCGAAGTATAGAACGCACTTTCCAACTTATCACGCAGGTGTCTGGTCGTGCGGGTCGAAGTTCAAAACAGGGCAAAGTGATTTTGCAGACTTACAGTCCAAGACATTTTGTCTATCGCTTTGCAACCAATTATGATTACAAAGGCTTTTTCAAAAAAGAGGTCAATTTGCGAAAAGTTACAAACTTTCCGCCTTATGCTAGGATTATTCGTCTGCTTTTCACACATGAAAGTGAAAAATTGGTAGCAGAAGAATGTAAAGTGTGTTACAATAAAATAAAACAAATAAAAGAAAGTTATGTGGACGAGTTTGTCTATTTGGATGTTATGAAAGCACCACTCAACAAAATAAAGAACAAATTCCGCTATCAAATAATGATGAGAGTAAAGCTTGAAAAAGCGGACGAGATTGAGAAGAAAATTTTTGAAAGCATTGATGAAAAATGCAAGTCGAGTGTGTTTTTTGAAATTAATCCAAACAACTTAAGCTAAAAACTGCACTATGTTGGCGATTTGCGGCGACTTAAAGTGGAGATATGTAATTGCTTGTGTAAAATAATGTTGGGAGAAAATGGAGAGAAAATTATGGCAGTAAGAAATATAGTGAAAATTGGAAGTGATACTTTAAGAAAAAAATCAAAGTTGGTTTCAAACTTTGATGAGGATTTGGCAGAACTTCTTGATGATATGAAAAAAACTATGATTGAAAGAAAAGGAGTTGGGCTTGCTGCTGTGCAAGTGGGCGTTCTTAGAAGAGCTATTGTTATTGAGATTGAACCAAATAAATATCTTGAAATCATTAATCCTGTTATAATTGAAAAAAAAGGCAAAGTTGTTGACAGTGAAGGATGTTTGAGTATACCAAATTTTTATACGGATGTTCCTAGACCTAGATATGTCAAAATAGAAGCTTTTGACCGCAATGGAAACAAGTTTGAGTTTGAGGCAGAAGATTATATTGCACGTTGTGTTTGCCATGAAATTGACCATTTGGATGGAGTGTTGTTTGTTGACCTTACAAAGGATGGAATAAATTATAAGAAATCTAAGGGAGTTGTTTGATGAAGATTTTGTTTTTTGGGACGCCAAAGTTTTCGGAGATAATTTTGGGGGGCTTGATAGAGAGAGGCTTTAATGTAGTTGGTGTTGTATGTCAAAATGACAAACCTTCTGGAAGAGGTAACAAACTTGTTTCTCCTCACATGGTTGAATTTGCTAAAGGGTTGAATTTGCCTGTTTATCAATTTGAAAAGTTGTCGCTTTATATTGAAGAATTTAAAAAAATTGACTATACAATTGCTGTGACAGCTTCTTATGGCAAATTTTTGCCAAAAAAACTTTTGGATTTGCATCCATGCGTAAATGTGCATCCATCAATGCTTCCTGTTTATCGTGGCTCGACTCCTATCCAATCTGCCTTGCTCAATGGAGATAAGGTGACAGGGGTGTCAATTATGCAGACAGGTGTAGGAATGGATGACGGAGATGTTTTTGTGCAAAAGGAAGTTGAAATCCTGCCAGAAGATGACTATATTTCATTAAGTCCAAAGCTTGCAGAAGTTGGGCTTGACCTTTTGTGTGAAACCCTTGAAAAAATTAAGAATGGTACTGAAACAAAAACTGCTCAGGATGAGAGCAAGGCTACCTTTGTAAAACTTATTCAAAAAGAAGATGCACTTCTTGATTTTTCCTGCTCTGCAGAGAGCCAAGTAAACAAAGTTAGGGCTTATGTAGAGGACCCTGTAGCTTTCTTTTTGCTAGGAGATGACAGAATAAAAGTTTATAAAGCTGTGGTGGCAACAGATGTCGTTGGTGAAGCAGGAAAAGTTATTGCAAACAAAAAAAGATTTTTGATTGGCACTTCGGACGGGATTTTTGAAATTTTGAAATGTCAAGTTCAAGGTGGCAAAGTTTTGGATGCTAAGAGTTTTTTAAATGGCTATCGCTTTAAGACGATGGAGATAAAACTATGATTTTGGATTTGAATTTTGAAGAAATCTGTCAGTATGTTGAAAACATGGGCGAGCAAAAATATCGTGCAAAACAACTTTTTGAGGCTTTGACACTTGGAAAGACTCTCGAAGAGATTTCAAATTTGCCAAAGAGTTTTAAAGAGAAGATAGAAAAGGATTATCCCAAATATGAAGAGGCGACAAGACTAGTCAGCAAGGACGGCACGCAAAAAGTTGCGTTGAGGTTTTCAGATGGAAGCATTGTTGAGAGCGTGCTTCTTAAATATAAATATGGTTATACAGTTTGTGTATCAACTCAGGTTGGTTGCAGAATGGGTTGCAAGTTTTGTGCTTCAACCTTGAATGGGCTTCAGAGAAATTTGTCTGCAGGAGAAATATTGGCACAAATTATCTTTTTCAACAAGCTTTTGGGTGGCACACTTAAAGAAAGAAAAATTACTAATGTTGTGCTTATGGGATGCGGAGAGCCTCTTGACAATTATGATAATGTAACAAAGTTTTTGAAATTGGTCTCTTCTGCTGATGGGCTTAATATAAGTCAAAGAAATATCTCTCTTTCAACTTGTGGACTTGTTCCAAACATAAAAAAGTTGGCAGATGATGGATTTTCTGTGACCTTGACAATTTCTTTACACGCTCCAAATGACAGCCTTAGAAAGACGATTATGCCAATTGCAAATGCCTATAAAATAGAAGATGTTTTGAAGGCTTGCGATTATTATTTTGACAAAACAGGCAGAAGAGTTTGCTTTGAGTATTCATTGATAAGTGGTGTGAATGACAACGACCAACAAATAAATGAACTTGCAAAAATATTGAAAGGTCGCTCTTGTCATGTAAATCTTATTCCTCTCAATTCTGTCAAAGAGAAAAACTTGTTGGGTACAGCAAGAAAGAAGGCTTATGTGATTGCAGGAAAACTTGAAGCACTTGGTATAAGTGCCACTGTAAGACGTACAATGGGAGAAGATATTGAAGGGGCTTGCGGACAGCTTAGAAACAAAGTGGAGGCAAAGCATGATTGATGCGTTGGTGTTGAAGAAAGAAGCAGATTTGTTTACTGTTGAAACTCAAAACGGACAAACTTTTTCTTGTGTTGCACGAAAAATTCTTAAGAAAAATGGTGTTTTTGTTGGTGATAGAGTGGTGCTTGATGATGACAATGCTATTTGTAAGATTGAAAAAAGAAAAAATGTTTTGATTCGCCCACCACTTGCAAATCTAGAAAAAATGTTTGTTGTTGTTGCACCGGTGCCAAAGCCTGACTTATATTTGATTGATAAAATGCTTATATTTTGCAAGCTAAATTCAATTGAGCCTATTTTGTGTATAAATAAAAAAGATTTAGATGAAACTGTTTGCGACAAACTTTCTCAAGTTTATAAACAGGTTTGCAAGGTTTTGGTTTGCTCTAGTTTTGATGAGAGTGTGATGCAGATAAAAAAAGAAATACATGGAATTTGCACTCTTGCAGGGCAAAGTGCTGTGGGTAAATCATCCATTATAAATGCCATTGTCGGAGATGTTGTGGCGAAAGTGGACACCTTCAGCAAGAAGATTGAGAGGGGAAAACAGACCACAAGGACAGTTCAACTTTTTAAGTTTTCTGAGAATTGTTATTTGGCAGATACTGCTGGCTTTTCAAAACTTGATGAAAGTCTGCTCAATCTGGAGGCTGAAGAGCTTAAGGGCTTTTACCCTGAGTTTGTTGAACTTGCACCTAAATGCAAATACAAATCTTGCGTTCATGTAAATGACAAAGACTGTGCTGTTTTGAAGTCCGTCAAAAATGGAGATATTTCAAAGAGTAGATATGAAAATTATTTGAAACTTTTGCAGACTTTAAAAAATCTTAAAAGATATTGATTTGTTTTGAATAACTTTGAATTTTTGATAAACTAAAAAGAGAGGAGTAACTATGAAAAAAAGAGTGGATATATCTGTTTCCACAGACCCTGTTTCTGAATATCAACAAATAATTGAATATGCAAAAGCCATGCAAGGTGTTGCAGATTTTTTGCATTGTGATATTATGAATGAAAACTTTGTGCCAAAAAACACTTATGATTTTAATCTGTTGAAAAATATCAATAGAAATTCGCTTATTATGCTTGATGTGCATCTTATGGTCAATGAGCCAATGTTTGATATTCCAAAATATATTCAGGCAGGTGCCAATATTGTCACTGTGCATTATGAAGCCTTTGAAGATAAAGAAAATTTGGTTAAAACAATTGACTATATAAAACAAAACAACACTCTTGCAGGCATTTCTCTCAATCCAGCGACTTCTCTCAAAGAAGTGAAAACTTATATGTTCAATTGTGATGTAGTGCTTGTTATGGGAGTTGTGCCTGGCAGAAGTGGGCAATCTCTCATGCCAGAGATGATAGACAGAGTGAAAGAAATTCATAGTTTTAGAGAAGAAAACAATTTGTCTTTCAAGATTGAGTTTGATGGTGGGGTAAATGCTGAAAATTCACAAAAATTGATTGATGC
>CASXBC010000010.1 GCA_949474265.1 uncultured bacterium
TGAATCTCGTCGTATCGATAATCAGCTTCGTGGTCGTGCTTCTCGTCAAGGAGACCCAGGTTCAAGCGTTTTCTTCTTGTCACTTGAAGATGACCTCATTCGTCGTTTTGGTGGAGATAGATTGAAAAATATTGCAATGTTTTTCAAACTTCAAGAAGATACACCAATTCAGCTTAAAATTATCTCAAGACAAATTGAATCTGCTCAAAAGAAAATCGAAATTCAAAACTTTGGTGTCAGAAAAACTGTTCTTCAATTTGATGACGTTATGAATGCCCAAAGAGAAGTTATGTATGGCGAAAGAAACAGGGTTTTGGATGGCATTGAAGTCAGAGAACAAATCTATAATATGTTTCCAAAAGTTATTTCAAAATTCTGTGATAAATGCGTAGATGATGAAAAACCATATTTTGAATGGGATTATGCAAAAATAAATCAAGAACTTGAAAGAGGTATTTTGGAAAGAGATTCAAACACAATCACAGAAGAATTTTGTGAGGGCTTTGACAGAGCTGATTTGGAAGATGCACTTTTAGAACTTGTAAAAAAACGCTATAATGAAAGAATTGTCGAAGCAGAACAATTTGGAATTGAATTTGAAAATATTGAAAAGTTTGTTTTGCTTAAGGTCGTTGATTCAAATTGGATGAACCACATTGATGATATGCAGACCATGAAAAATGAGATTTTTGCACGTGGTTTCGGTGGAAAGGACCCAATAAATGAGTATAAGGCAGAAGCTTATGATATGTTTGATGAAATGATTGAACGTATCAGACAGACTGTTGTTGTGCTTCTTCTCAACACTCGTATTGAAATAAACAATCCACAACCTAGACCTCAACCAAAAATGACAGAAGCAAAGGTCTATGACCCAGCCAAAAAGCCTGAGACAAACCAAGTGCAACAGACAGTCAGAAACACATCCAAAAAAGTTGGAAGAAATGACACTTGCCCTTGTGGAAGCGGAAAGAAATACAAAAACTGTTGTGGAAGAGAAGAGTAAACTGCAAATTTATGCTTTTAAGTTTTGTGGAGGATTGAATGGCTAAAGAAGAATTTTTTGATGTTTTAAATAGTTTTGGTGAATACACAAACAAAATAGCCAGCAGAAATGAGTGCCATGAAAAAGGCTTGTGGCATAAAGCTGTGGTGGTTTTTGTTGTCAGCAATGACAACAAGAGAGTTTTGCTTCAACAAAGAAGTGCTTTGAAAAAATTGTGGCCAAATTTGTGGGATATAACAGCTGGTGGTCATGTGCTGGCTGGAGAACTTGGTCATCAGGCAGTGCTTAGGGAAACCAAGGAAGAACTTGGCATTGAGTTGAAAAGTGGTGATTTGGAATTTATTGGTGCTACAACATCAGAAAATATCAAGGGCGACATTATAAACCGCCATTACAACGAATATTATATTGCTCACGAGGATATTGACACAAAAACTCTTTCTTTGCAAGAAGAGGAAGTGCAAGCTATTAAATGGTTTGATAAAGAAGAAATAATTAGCAGAGTGAAAAATAATTATGAGAACTTGACAGACAAAGTAGGTGTTTGGAACTATTTAATTAAATATTTTGAAATCATTGAAAAAAAATAGTTTTTTGCAAAAAGAACATAAAGTTGTGAGGAATGCAAATGAAAAGCCAAATAGAATTTTTTAAATATATTGAAGAGTTGAAAAAAGTGACGAGATTTAAAAGCTTTGAGCCTTTGCATGAAAGTGTTGCTGGTCATATCTTTGGCACAATGTTTATTGCTCATGACCTTATGGGCAGGTTTGATTTGAAAGTTGACAAAGCTCATGTTTTGGAACTTTTGCTTTTTCATGACTTGGCAGAAGCTGGTATGAAATTTGATATAGAAGCTCCCAAAAGTGCTGCGAATGAACAAATAAAGATAAATAAACATGAAACTGAAATGCTGAAAATAAAAGGTATAAGCGAAAAATTTGATAAACCATTTTTGCTAAAACTTTTTACAGAATTTGAAGAAAAAATGACAAGAGAAGCTATTTTTGCAAATTTGGTAGACAAAATTGATGCCCAAAATCACATGGTGCAAAATAATTGTGCGGGGCTTTTGTGTGAGGCTGATTATGATTTTATCATACATTTTGCAGATAAATTTATTGAGCATTTTCCTCAGTTGTGTGAGGTTGAAACTGAATTGCAAAAACAACTTACTGATTTAAAAAACAGTTTTCTTAATAAAAAGTAGTATGAAAGGTAAAAACAAATGAAAAATGCTAATGGATTTTTTAAATATAGTGAATTAATAAAAAAAGTTACAAAATTTGAAAGGTTTAAGGAACAACATGAAAGTGTTGCTGGTCATGTTTTTGGTGCAATGTTTATTGCCCACGACCTTATGGATAGGTTTGATTTGAAAGTTGACAAAGCTCATGTTTTGGAGTTGATTTTGTTTCATGATTTAGCTGAGGCAGGAATGAAGTTTGATTTTGCTGCTCCAGATTGTGTTTCAAATGAAAATGTAATAAAACAAAAAGCAATATTGGAAATGGAAAAAATAAACTATTTGAGCAAAACTTTCAACAAACCATTTTTGCTAGATTTCTTTAATGAATTTGAAAATGCCTAAACGAGAGAGTCTAAACTAGCAAACTTATGTGACAAACTTGATGCTCAAAATCACATGGTGCAAAATGGCTGTGCTGGAGTTGATTGTGTTGAAGAGTTTGATTTCAACATTCATTATGCGGATAAATTTATTAAGTATTTTCCAGAGTTGAATGGCGTGGTAGAGGAATTTCAAAAAAAATTTATTTCTCTTAAAAACAAATTTTTAAATAAAAAATAGAAGGTGTTTATTTGCACCTTTTCTTTTTTTTTGCTATTGACTTGTGTGTTTTCTTATGCTAATATACTTGTCGAGATATAAATACATAATAGAAATTGTGATTTAGTAAAAAACAGCAAAGGAGAAAATAAAAATGGCAAAGTATGAAGCAAGCGAAGTTGCAGCAAAATGGTGGGCAGACAAATTGGATGGCTCTGCAAAACAAGATAATGGAGCACCAGAAATGGCTGGTGGCTTTGGAGCATTGCTTATGATGATGAGTTCAATGAAGAATGCTGTTGATGCTGGCAAGAGAGAAGAATTTAGAGCTATATTGGAAGCAAAAGTTGATGAAGCACTTGAACGCTATGGCTCTTGCAATTTGATGGTTGATTATGGTGCGGAGGGTTTGCTTGCTCTTGCTGCACAACAAGTTGGAATTAACTGTGGAACAGGCAGTGCTTTTCCTGTTAAGACCTTTATGACTGTTTCAAAAGAATCAGTTAAAGTGTCTTATGGATATGGTGCAACACCAAATCAAATTTACAAACAAGACCCAACAAAAGCTTCTGCAGAAGGCAAGAAAAATTCTGACGGAGGAAGGGTTTAAAAATTAAATCAAGAGACAGTAGTCTCTTTTTTTATTGCAAACAATCTGATTATTAATCAGATATGAAGTTTTTTATTTTATTTATTGGCAATATATCTATATGAATAATGAAACTTTTGGAGCTAGACTTAAATCATTAAGAATAGAGCAGGGGCTTACGCAGGTCAAACTTGCTGAAGCCTTGAAAATAGATAAGTCTACAATAGCAAAATATGAAACTGATAAAATCACACCTAGCATAGAAATGCTAATTGTTTTTGTTAAGTATTTTGGTGTGACAGCAGATTATTTGCTTGGGCTTGAAGATTAATTTTTTGTTATCTCTTGCCATATTGCGTGTGATAAACAATCTATGTTATCAGATTTAAAATAATTCATTAAAATTTGTGTTATTTCTTTGTTGTTCCAAAGAAATCTGTTTCTTATTTTCATACAAACTGCGAAATGTAATGTGAAAGAGTCAAATTGAATTATTTTGTTAATTTCTATTTCTTGTTTCATTTCTTCTTTTATTTTATTTAAAAGTGATTTTACCATTTTTTCTCCAACAATTCTGATTATTAATCAGAATGCAAGTAATTATACTGATTATCTGTCAGAATGTAAAGAGAAAATGGGTAAAAGTATGTATACGTTAGGAAAAAAACTAAAAGAATTGAGAGAAGAAAAGGGGCTTACACAAATAGAGTTGGCTCAGATTTTCTTTTTGGATAAATCTACAATTGCAAAATATGAAACAGATACAATTGAGCCAACATTTACAATGATTAAACGCTTTGCAAAGTTTTATAAGGTTGACCTCAATTATTTTGATGATTAATACAATGCTTATTGAAAATACTTGACAAGTAAATATATTTATGTTAATTTATATATGCAGTAAAAATTTGCTGTCCTTGCTCTTTTGCGGTTGTTGCATGAGAGCCATTAGTCCAAAAGGAGGTAAAAAGATGAATAAGTACGAACTTATGTTTATCGTTGAGAGCGATGTTTCTGAAGAGAAAAGAGAACAACTTATCGCAAAATTCAAAGCTTATGTTGAAGCTCACAACGGAAATCTCGAAGGTATCGAGAAAGTTGGCATGAAGAAACTTGCTTATCCTATCAACTTCAAAAACGAAGGATTTTATGTTATTTTCAACATGAACATGGACCCAACAGAAGTTGATGCTATGAGCAAACTTATGAACATCACAGATGGTATTTGCCGTCACATGTTTGTAAGAAAATAGTTTGTTTTCTGGCACAATATGTGTCAAACCACAAACAAAGGTGTCAAGGACACAATAGCAGGTGTTGTTTTAGCACCACCTAAGGAGAAAATTATGAATAAAGTTATGTTAATTGGAAATTTGACCAGAGACCCAGAGCTTCAAACCACAAATGGTGGAGTTTCAGTTTGCAGATTCTCATTGGCAGTTACAAGAAGATTTGCAAATTCTGATGGCGAAAGAGAAGCTGATTTCATCAACATCACAGTTTGGAGAAATCAAGCAGAAAATTGCCACAAATATTTGAAGAAAGGTTCAAAGTGTGCAGTTATTGGAAGAATCCAAACTTCAAGTTATGATGCACCAGATGGTTCAAAGAGATACACAACTGACGTTGTTGCTGATGAAGTTGAATTTATCAGTTCAAGAAACTCAAGTGATTCTGACGAAGGCAGTTCTTTTGCTCCAAGTGAAAGCAAATCTTCTGCAAAGAAGGAAACTGCAGAACTTGAAGAAATTGACGACGACAGCCTTCCATTCTAACAGTCTGCGACTGTTTTAGGGGATGAAAAAAATAAAAACACACATGGTGTGTTGTAAAGGAGACGAAATATGAGCGAAGTAGCAGTAAAAAGCGAAGAAAAAGTTGTTAAAAAGTTTCGTAAGCCTGCAAAGAAGAAAGTTTGTGCTTTCTGCGTTGCTGGAGAAAAAACTATTGACTATAAAGATGTAGCTAAAATCAGAAAATACATCACAGAAAAAGGCAAAATTTTGCCAAGACGCCAAACAGGTGTTTGCTCTTATCACCAAAGAGAACTTGCAAATGCAATTAAGAGAGCAAGAAATATGGCACTTCTTCCATACGTTGGAGATTAATTTTTAAAAGGAGAACAAGTAATATGCAAAAAGAAATACATCCAGATTATCATGAAGTAACTGTTGTATGTGCATGTGGAAACACTTTCAAGACAGGTTCTTGTGTGAAAGGTGACACTCTTAAGATTGATATCTGCAACAAATGCCACCCATTTTACACAGGGAAGAAGAAAGTTGTTGATGCTAGCGGAACAGTTGAAAACTTCAAAAAGAAATACAATCTGTAAGATTATAAAAAATGACGAGAAATTATTTTCGTCTTTTTTTTGTTTGGAGAAAAGAAAAAGCATACCAAAATTGGTA
Organism: uncultured bacterium; assembly: GCA_949474265.1. Taxonomy (GTDB): domain Bacteria; phylum Bacillota; class Clostridia; order Christensenellales; family UBA1242; genus Caccovivens. Next base: position 5,796 of record CASXBC010000010.1, read on the forward strand.
TGCTTTTGTTGTTTTATTTTCCATTGCCACCAAAAGCAAAGATGCCTTCAGCTTTCTTTTCTGCAACATTTAACTTGTCATCAAAACTGATGATTTTGTCACGGTATTTTTCAATTTTTTTGTGAGCAAAGTTTTTTTCAGCCTCAGTATTTCTCAGGTTTGGGTCGAGCATTGCATCAGAAGCGGCACCAAAGATACGTCCAGAGATTTCATTTGCCACAGCTCTGAGTGCAACTATGCCTTCAGGGGTGTTGTAGAATTTTGCTAAGAGGTCTATGCCACTGAAATATTTTGCCATAAATATATCTCTTGTGAAATCTGTTGTCCAAAACTCTTTTGGCAGAGCTCTAAACATCCAAGCATCATCAAAGGCCATGCCTTTATTTGCTGTTTGAATGATTATATGAGAGTGAAAAACTTTTTCTTTGTCAGTCATAGCAACATCAAAATGAGTGCCTGCGGATGAAGTTTCTTTTTCAATATTTCTAATCATTTTTGAAGTTAAACTTTTAACCAAATTTACTGCATCTTCAGCAAGCTCGTTTGATGAATTAAGTTGAACTAGATAATCAAACATATTCTGTTGTTTTTGGCAGGCTTTGACTTGTGGTGCGGTTAGGTTGATTTCAAAGCTATGTTGGCCATTTATCTTGTCATAAGGCATAAAAAGATAAGACAAACCGCCAACAGGGACATAAAATAAAACTGTTGTCCATCCTTTAAAAATGCCTTCAGTGACTCTTCCGTCATCTGCAATATAATCTGCAATGTAATTTATATTTTCCATAAAAAACTATCCTCCGAATTACATTTTATTGTACCATTTAATTTCGTTGTTGTCAAGATATAAATTTTTTGCTAATGGCAATAAATAATCTATGAAAACCATTATATTTCCAGCCCCAAATGGCATAAGTCTGTGCTGTGATGAGAAGCAGGTGACATCTGTCACAGATGTTTCTGGGCAAAAAAAGTTGAAAAGCTTTAAAAGTAAAAATAAAATTATTTTTTGGCACTTTCCTTTTGTGAGAGGGTTGCAATATTTTTTCTGTGGGCTTTTAATGTTGTTTAAAAGTCTTGTTTTGAGTTTTGATTTATCAGGCAAGCCTCAAAAAGTTAAGGACTTAAAAAAATATTATATAAAAAAACTTTCTTATATCATTGCTTGTGCTGTTGTTGGAATTGCATTGGCAGAGCTTTTGCTGGGGTTTGCACCAAACAAATTGGCATATCTTCTTGTAGATAGTCGAGGAAGCACATTGCTTAGAAATTTTGTTATGACTGTTTTCAAGATTGTTGTGTTCTTTGTGGTGGTGCTGATTTCAAGATTTTTGCCAGGAATGCTTGATTTGCTCAGATTTAATCGAGCAGGCGAACTTGCAATGCGAGATATCGCAAGTGGAAAAAGTACAAAAAGTCAAAGATTTAAGGCTTGGTGCAAAGGTGAGTTTGGAGTTTCAAATTTTTGTAATTATTTGATTTTTGTTTTTCTTTCTGATTTAATTGTGATAACATTAGTAGGCGGAGGCTTTGGGATAATTTACAACCTGCTTTTTCATATTGCAATTTTTCTTGCTTCAACCATGGTCTGTTATGAGATTTTGATTTTGATTGAAAATGTGCAGGCTTTAAATTGGCTCAAATGGCTGACCTTTTGCTTGTTGTTTGAAAAGCCAACAAGAACACATATAGAAACTGTTTCTATTGCTATGCAAGAGATGAACATGCTTCAAAAGGGAAGAGAATTTATGGAAGATGAAAACAAAAAGTCGCTTTCAGTGGTGCTTACTGAGGTCAAAAATAAACTTTCTGTTGCAGGAATATCTGATAAAAGTGATGCGGAGTGGATTGTTGCAACTGTGCTTGGAAAAAATCGCAGTGAGATGAAGCTTGTGCCTTTTGTTTCTGACAAACATTATGATGAAATTATTAAAGCTGCTGAAAGACGTGCAAAAGGGGAAAGCGTTGACAACATATTTGGTTTTACAGAGTTTTACGGACTTCGTTTTGATGTCAATAAAAAAGTTTTGACTCCAAGGATGGAAACAGAGCTTTTGGTAGAACAAGTCTTAAAGGCTGAAAAGAATTTTAAAAAACCAACTATTTTGGACCTTGGAACAGGCTCTGGAGCAATTGCTGTTTCAGTCGCAAAAAATTGTGATGCAACTGTTACCGCTGTTGATGTAAGCAAGGCAGCACTTATGGTTGCTGAGCAAAATGCTAAAAAAAATGGTGTTAAAGTTGAATTTTTGCATTCAAACCTCTTTCAAGACTTGAAAAGAAAACGAAAATTTGATATAATTGTCTCGAATCCGCCATATATTCCTTCATCAGAGCTTTCAAAACTTGATAAAAATGTCAGAGAGTGTGACCCTGCACTTGCACTTGATGGGGGAGAGGATGGTTTGGATTTTTATAGAGAAATCATTTCAAAAGCAGGCAAGAGACTCAATTCAAATGGAATCATCTTTTTTGAAGTTGGGAAGGGGCAAGCTGGTGATGTGAGAAAACTTTTAAAAGAAAATGGCTTTGAAGAAATTAAAACGACAAAAGATTACAACAAAGTAGAGAGGATTGTAAGTGGAAAATATAGGTAGAGAAATGCTTGATAAGACAGAGAAATCAAAGGTTAGGTTTGACGAACTTACTGACCTTATTTCTCGTCCAGAGATTATTGCTGACAATAGAGAATGGAAAAAACTTGTCAAAGAGAGAAATATGCTTGAAGATGTTGCAAATGCACATGAAGAATTGAAAGTTTTGGTAAACAACTTTGAAAGCTGTGAGGCAGATTTAAAAAATGAAACAGACGCAGAAATGAAAGCTCTTTTTCAAACTGAAATAGAAGACTTGAAAGAGAAGATTGAAGCAAAGCAAGAAGAGCTTAAGTTTTTGCTTTTGCCAAAAGATGAAAACGATGACAGCAACGCTATTATTGAGATTCGTTCTGCAGCAGGTGGAGAAGAGTCTGCACTATTTTGTCTTGAGCTTTGCAGAATGTATTCTCATTATGCTGAAAGTAAGCGTTGGAAAGTTGAATACATCCAAATGTCAGAAACTGAAATTGGCGGAATAAAAGAGGCTACCCTACTTTTAAAGGGCAAGGGTGCTTATTCTCGCATGAAATACGAAAGTGGAGTACATAGGGTGCAGAGAGTTCCTGAGACTGAAAGCCAAGGAAGGATTCACACTTCAACTTCAACAGTTGCTTGTTTGCCAGAAGTTGAGGATATTGATATTGAGATTTTGGATAAAGACCTTAGAATAGATGTCTATCACTCTGGTGGTGCTGGCGGACAAAATGTCAACAAGGTTGAAACTGCAATCCGTATGACCTATCTGCCACTCAACATTGTTGTTACCTGTCAAGATGAAAGGTCTCAGCTTAAAAATAAAGAAAAAGCTATGGCAATTTTAAAAGCAAAAATATTTGACTATTATGAAGAACAAAGAAATAGTGAGTATGATGCAAACAGAAAAAATCAAGTGGGCAGAGGAAACCGAAATGAAAGAATCCGCACCTACAACTATCCACAAGGAAGAGTTACTGACCACCGCACAAACTTGTCATCTTATGATTTGAATGGTGTTTTGAATGGTGATTTGGATGAGTTTATTGATGCAATGATTTTGAAAGAAAGAACGGAAATGCTTGAAAACCTGCACTAATTGCTCGTTTTCGCTAGTGAGCGAAAAGCGTCGCTTTTAAGTTTGGTTTTCTCGCTAGCGACCAAACGAAATCGCACTATGTTGGCGATTTGTCGCTACTCTCTGGCGAAGTGAGGCGTTGTAAGATATTTTGACAGATATTAAAAAGAGCGAAAACAAATCGCTCTTTTTGTTTTAAATTTACAAAAGTTTTGTGTGTAGGGGCAAAAAAAAGACACCACAATTTGTGATGTCTTTAATTGTTTATATTATAAATGAAGGAATGTTTTAGTTGTTTCGACAAGCATTTTTATACTGTCGCCGCCTGTTTTTGGTGGGTCAAATACGCCGAAAGCATTGAGAACCATTGGTAAGAACAAGTTAAAGAACAAAATTAAAACAATAACAACAACAATTGAAACAATAATGTTGATAAGTCTCTTTTTGTTTTCATCTCTTGCTTCAGCAGAGTCAGCTCTTGCCATTTTGATACCAACATAAAGAGCATAGATACCGCCAGCAGCACCAACAAGTGCAAGAAGAACCCAAAGAACTGTTGAGAGAACTTCCAAAAGTTGTGGAACCCAAGCTGCAAATTGAGGACCTGCTTTGTTTGCTACATCTGTCCATGAATTAATTCCATCTACTTTACCCAATAATGCATTCAAAAAGTTCATCCTTTTTTCCTCCTCCATATAAAATTTAGTTTCTCAAAAGAATGAAATAATATTCTTTCTTTTTTGATTACAAAAGAATAATATCATATTAAAAAAAAAATTCCAAACATTTTCGACAAAAATTATAAAAATCTTTTAAATATTTTTTCTGCCTTTATTTATGGAATTTTTAAATATTTTAAAATATTAATTTTTAATAATAAATTAATTAAATTTGAATTTAATTTTTATTTTTTCTAAAATATATTTTTTTCTTAAATTAATCAATTTAAATTGCTAATAAAGAGAGCTTGAATAAAAATACATCAAGTCTTAGAAAGTTGTGAAATTGTTTGAGCCAAAGCATCTACGGCATCCACATCCGTTGTTGCCAATAAAGCCATTGTTGTTTGAATTTGCAAGTCCTAGAAGAAGCAACAGCAATATGTTGGTGTTTGTAGCAAGGTTGGTGTCGTTTTGAGAGCTAAGCACCGATAAAAGAAAAACCCATAAAAATTCTTGTGTCATAATAAAATCTCCTTTTTCACAAAAAAATCTATTTTTCTTGCAAAAGTGACAAAATTCTTTTTGCAGATTTCTCATTAGTTTGGCAAAATGTTTTTGTGTTTGCTGGTAATATTTATGCGTTGTAAAACTTATGTGTTACAAAAGTTATGAAAAACAAACACAAACAAATTGATACATAAAGGGGCGATTTATGGAGAATAAACTTTTGTTACTTTCGGAGAGAAATAAATATGAAGTGAGAGAACTTTTGCCAGATGAAGAGGCGACAAACAAACTTGCTCTTTATTTTCAAAACTTTTCTGACCAAACAAGGATAAGAATTTTGTCTGCACTCTCAATCAGGCAACTTTGCGTCAACGACCTTTCTTGTGTGCTTGGGCAAAATCAAACGACAGTTTCTCATCAACTTAAGACATTGAAGGACCAAGGAATGGTAGATTGCAAACGAGATGGAAAGATACTTATCTACTATGTCAAATCTCAATCAGTCAATGATATGATGATGTATGCTCTTAAAAATTGGGGAGACTCAAACTACGCATAATTTCATTTGATTGACAGAGTTAAGTCTTTGGCTAGCATATTTCATATTTGTTTTTGTTTATTGGATAGGCGAAAATAATTTTGCTATTTCAATCATTTTAAAATTATACTTTCAATAAGCTAACTATGTATTAAATGACCAAAAGCATAAAAATTGATTAAAGTTTTATTCTACAAATTTTTGAAAGACAGTCTGTTGTCTTGACAAGGTCCTAGAAAACAAGTAAAATTGGTTTTATGAAAAAGATGTTGTTGCACTCATGTTGCGGACCATGTTCGACTGTTTGTATTGAAAGATTGAAGGATGAATATGATTTAACAATTTTTTATTACAATCCAAACATTGAGCCAAGAGAAGAATATGAAAAGAGAAAAACTGAGCAAAAGAAGGTTTGTGATTTTTTCAATATACCTTTTGTTGATTGTGATTATGACAATTTGCTTTGGCATCAAGCAGTGAAAGGTTTTGAAAAAGAAAGAGAGGGCGGAGCAAGATGTGAAAAATGTTTTGTTTTTAGACTCGAAAAGACTGCTCAGTTTGCCAAAGAAAATGGTTTTGATTTGTTTTCAACAACGCTTACTGTTAGTCCATACAAAAAGACAGAGGTTGTCAATTTTGCTGGGAGAGAAGTTTCAAGAGAGATTGGGATTTGTTTTTTGGAAGAAAGCTTTAAGAAAAAAGATGGTTATCTTCGCAGCGTGGCTCTTGCAAAAGAGCTTGATTTATACAGACAACATTATTGTGGTTGTATGTTTGCAAAAATAATTCAGGATAAAGAATTTTTGGCAAAACAACAAAAGTTAGATTAAAAACATGCAATAAAGCATGTTTTTGGAGAAAAATGTGACAAATTTTAATGATGATTTTATTCAATATAGTGAAAAGAAAGAAAAAAGGGAGAGCAAACATCAGGCACTTTCTCTTTCTGTGCAAATTATTTGCTATGTGCTTTTGATTTTCTTTGCAATATTTTTCATTTGGTACACCGCTTTTATAAGCACCCATCAATATTACTTAGTTTATGGTGCATCAATGAAAGATACCTTAAACAGTTCTTTAAGTCTCAATGATGGGACAAGCACGCAAGACGCTGTTTATGTTGATTATACTTCAAAAATAAAGCTTTTCGACATAATTGTTGCTAAAAGAGAAAACAAGAAAAATGCAATTATTAAAAGAGTTATGGCTTTTGAAGGAGATTATATTTCTGTCGCAGTACACAAAGACAGCAGTGGAAATTCAAACTTTTATTATTATAGAATTGCAGCTGGCACAGATTTGTCAAATTTTGAGGATGAAGCTGCAAGGCTTGATGAGAGTTTAGGCATAAATAGTTACAACATCTATGGGTATGAAAGCTGGGCAGAAAACAGAGATGCCTTGACCTTTGTGGATGAAGGAAATGCTAATATCTCCACTTACAACAAACATTTTTATGAAGAAGCCTTTTTTGCAAGATTTTTGGAAGGAAAGCTAAATGATATTGATGGCGGAAGTGAGGATTATTTTGTTTCAGAGAGCGGATTGGTTTATGTGAAAGTTCCAAAGGGCAAATTCTTTTGCATGGGAGACAACCGAGCTTTTAGTTCTGACAGCAGAGAAAAAGGTTTTTATGATTTGAAAGAAATTGTTGGAAGAGTGGAAATTGTGGTTTACAATCACAATTTTGGCAAGAGAATTGCAAGTGTAGTAAAATATTATTTTTCTGAAATAGAAAAGTTTTTCGCAAGATAGACCGCTTTTATGTCATATTTTGGACGGTTTTTGTTTGCAAATCGTTTGGTAAATTCCTGTTGTTATGGTATTATTAAAATAGCAATTGATGCTAAACAAATAAATATTAAGGAGTTATTATGAACAAAGGTGAATTCGTAAAAGCAGTTGCAGAAAAAGCTAATTGTACACAAAAAGATGCAGGAATTGTTTTTGATGCAGTTGTTGACACAATCGTTAGCGTTTTGAAAAGCGGTGAAAAGATTCAAATTCCTGGATTTGGTTCTTTCGAACTTTCTCAAAAGGCTGCAACAACAAAAATCAACCCATTGACAAAGGAAACAGTAAAGGTTGCTGCTTGCAGAGTGCCTAAATTCAAATTTGGAAAGAGCTTTAAAGCTGTTTTCAATGATTAGTAAAAATAAAAAAGTCAGTTTTTGCTGACTTTTTTTATTTTATAAACAATCTGCAATTAATTGATTTTGAAAATGGAAAAATTTATAAACTTGATAATTCCTTTTCCAAATCAATGATGACATAGCCTTGTGGCAAAGAGCAAACAGGACAACATTTGTAAGCCTCTTTAGAGTGTTCGACATGTCCGCATGAAGAACATTTCCATTCGGTAGGATTATCTCTTTTATAGAGTCTTTTTTTGCTATATAGGTTTGCAAGGTATTTTAATATTCTTGCATGCGAAGCTTCAATTTTTGAAATTGCTTCAAAAGATTTTGCAATTTCGATAAAGCCTTCATCTCTAGCTATGCGAGCGAAACTTGGATAGATGTTTTCTGCCTCAGAAGTTTCGTTTTTGCTTTCTTCCATAAGGCTGGTTTCAAGTGCTGGCATTTCAAAAGGAAAGCCTGCCTCAATAGCAATATTTCTGACATTACCTTTGCTGTTTTGCAAGATGTGGTCATAAAAAACTTTTGCGTGTGCCATTTCGTTTTTTGCAAGGGTTTTCATTGTGTCAGAGAGAAACTGCATTTGGTTTTGAAGTGCCATTTTTGACATAAATTGATATCTGGCTCCAGCTTGACATTCTGCAGCGAAAGACCTTGCAAGGTTAATTTTTGTTGTGCTGTCATTAAACTCCATAATTTACTCCTTTAATTTGATGTTGTTTGGTTTTCAACTTTGTTTGAGAAACATCAAAAACATTATTGACGAAAATTATCTATTTAAACATTTGCATTTTTTTGTGTTTTTGTTTAGAATATATCTATATAAAGGAGTTAAAATGTTTCTTGGTGATAGGGGGACTCCCAACAAATTTGCTACTCGCAGATACAATTATGACATTTTGATTGATAATGAAAAGATGATTCTTTCTAAGATTGCAAAAAATCTTGGATTTTACTCTATCATTTATACCGGAAAACTCAATAAAGTTGAGACAGTGTATGATACAGACAAAAACCTTCTGACAGGTGCTGGACTTATTATTAGAAAAATCAATACGAAAAGCAGAACTTATTTTTCACTTATCAGGGTGAGTGATGTCAATCAAGTTAGCAATCGTGAAAAAAAAGCGTTTTTGGGAGAGTGCGAACCTAAAGACCAACCAAGTGATTTCCCTGTGCAGATTGCTGATGCTATTAAGGTAGCTTTCAACAATTTGTTTGCGATTAATGTTGTTGATATTGTAAAACATTGCACTGCCTACATAATCACTGAAATGTCTGGAAACACTTACAAAATTGTTAGTGGGACAGGCTATGAGGCTGAAATGTCTTTTGAAACTTTGAAAGTCAAAGATGCAAGGACAGGCAGAAAAGTTAAAATCAGAAACTTCTCGCTTGACTTTGAACTCAATCCTGCTTATGAAAAGGAAAGAGAACACATCTTGCATATTGTTGACAGATATTGCAAGGAGCTTGTGCCTTTAAATAGAAACAGATTTGAAGTTGCTGAAGTTGCAGTTAGACCAAGAGTTCCTGCTGAGGGCAGGACTGTTGCTTTGGATGAAAATGGCAATCCAATTGCTCCAGAAGCTGATGAAAAGAAAGGCAAAAAGAAGAAAAAAGATAAAAAGAAAATTGAGGGCTAGAAAGTCGCTCAATTTTTTTGTAAAACTATTTGTCAATATGAATAATTATTGTAAAAAAATTTGGTAAGTAGTTTTAAATAATTTTTGGTTTTTTATTGAGCCTTTGTCTCATATACATATTTCTGTGAAAAAGAAATATCTTGATTTTAAAACTAAGTTTTTTTATGGAACAGGAAATCTTGGCTATGGCTCTATGGGACAGACAGTGTCAAGCTTTATTATGTTTTTTGGGACAAGCGTGTTGGGGTTGCCTGGTTTTTTGGTGGGCATTACTATTGCAATTACTTCACTTTGGGATGGAATCTCTGACCCAATTATTGGCTTTTTATCAGACAAAACCAAAAGTAAACTGTTTGGCAGACGTCTAGGACACATGCTTTTTGCTTCAATAGCCCTTGCTATCAACAATATTCTTTTGTGGTGTTGCCCATTTTCAAACAACAACGCCCTTGTTATGATTTGGATTATTGTCTTTTTGCTTTTGCAAGAGACCTTTAATACATTTTTTGCCACACCTTATTCTGCTCTTTGCATTGATATTGCACCTGATTACAATGACCAAACGAAAGCTCAAAGCATGAAAACTGTTTTTAGTATTTTGGGAATGATATTGCCTAGTGTGCTTATGTATGCTTTGATGCCTGCAGGCAGCAACCAATTCTCACAAAAAGGATATATATCTATTGCTGTAGTAAATTCTGCAATTGTTCTTGTTTGCGGATTGCTGACGGTTTTCGGTTGTATGAAGCGAGTAAGGCAGATGCCTCATTATGATGAAGGGCTGCAAGATGACACTGCTACAGAAGTCGCTGAAAATGACAAAAAGAAGTCAAGAAGAGCAAAGTTCTCACAAATCTTATCGGGCTATGCTGACACATTTAAAAAGAAAGATTTTCGTATTGTTATGCTAGGTTATTCAGTTTGCTTGATTGCAATGGTGTTTATCTCTTCGGTTGGCATGCACTTATTTACTTTCTGTTATCATTTTTCAAGCACTCAAATATCTATTTTGATGATTTGCCTTTTTGGTGGGGCAATATTCTCTCAGTTGATTTGGGTCAATGTCGTAAAAAAATATGACAAAAAACAAACCCTTATCTTTGCTCTTTCGGTTATTTTGTTTGGCATAGCTCTTGTAAGTATAACCTTTTTGTTTAGGCTCTATTGCACTATAAATTTCATTTTTTGGTTTGTGGCACCAAGCTTGTTTGTTTGTGGGCTTGGAGCAGGAGCCCTTTATTCACTTCCTCATTCTATGTATGCTGATGTTGTGACAATGGAACAATACAAAACAGGGCAAAACAATGCAGGGAGATATACAGGCTATTACACATTTACCTACAACTTCTCAAATTCAATTGCTTTGCTGTTTATAGGCATACTTCTTGATATTGTCAGGTTTGATTCTTCAAAATCTGTTCAGACTTTGGCGGTGCAAGCGGGTCTTGGCAGAATAGTCTTTTTTGGCAGTGCAATTGCACTTTCTTGTGCAATATTTATCTTCTCTAAATATAGCATAAAAAGGGCAGATGTTTTGAAAGTTCAAATTGAGGCAAATGAAAAGCCACAAAATCTTAATAAAGCCTCAAAGGATTTGTCAAAAAAAGAAGAATATAAAAAAGATTTTAGCACAAAATAAAAGCATGAAAAATGTTATGAAATTTGCTGGTGTAATGAGTTTGGTGATGCTTTGTGTTTTTTCTTTTGGATGCGGAAAGAAAGGAGTTGATAATGCCACCATAACTCGAGACGATGCTAGAGTTGGCGGAAGCCTCAGTTTTGTTTATAATAAAGACAAAAGAGAAGTGATTGTGGGCGGTGATGGAGAGATTGTTCAATATTCTTCCAAAAATGACACACTTGGATTTGACGAGGGGTGTAGAATTGGGCTTAAAATAACTGCTCCTGAAGGAGATTTCGACTTAAAGACTGCATCTCTTAAGATGAATGATATACGCTATGCAATGGGCGATTTCCTTACACAAATAAATGGCGAGCCTCAAAGATTTTTTGTGATTTATCCAAAAGTATCAAAAGAGGATGATGTGGTAAAGTTTTCTATTGCTTGGAGTGATAAAACCAAAAGGCAAGATTATAAATTGATAGTTGCAGAAGGCACAAAATTTATGGATAAAGACGGAAATGTAGCCTAGTTTTGCAAACCAATTAACATTCTTAATAATAGTTTCATAAGCAAATGATATGAAGTATAGTGATTTTGAAAAAGAGCTGGAATGCAGAGAGCTAAATATGTTTTCCATAGGTAAGTCAACACTTGGAAAAGAAATTTTGGCTTGCCATGTTGGAAATCAAACAGGAAAGCAAGTTTTGATTCAGGCGGGTATACATGCAAGGGAATATGTGACGAGCTTGCTGGCAAAAAGTCAAGCAGAAAGCCTGTTAAGCAAGAATCTCAATTTTGGTGTTTATTTTGTCTTTTGCTCAAATCCAGATGGTGTAAAAGTTGTGCTAGATGGCTTTTCTTCTCTCAGAGAAAAAGAACGAAAGTTTTGTGAGGAGCGAAATTTCGACCATAAACTTTTTAAGGCAAATGCCAATTTGGTAGATTTGAACACAAACTTTGATGCTCTTTGGGGACAGGGGAGTGCAAACAGGTTTTCTCCTTACTTTGAAAATTTTGTTGGTGAATATCCTGAAAGTGAGCTTGAGACCAAAGCACTTTGCGATTTTACAAAAAAGATAAAGCCATCACTCACCCTTTCATATCACACTAAAGGAGAAGTAGTGTATTTTGGGTTTGATACTCAAAGCGACAATTCTCTTAATAGAGATGAGCAAATTGGTTTGAAATTGGCAGAAATTCTTGGATTTGATTTGCAACGTAGTTACAACTCTTGTGGAGGCTTCAAAGATTGGGTTTGTGACAAATTTGATACACCTTCTTTTACAATTGAGTTTGGTGCTGACACTCTTTCTCATCCTTTGGGGTTGGAGGAGTTGCCACAATTGCAAGAGCAGTCAAAAAACATATTTGATAGAATTGGTGAAATATTATTTAAAAATTGAACAATGAAAAAAGAACTACAAGAGTTCTTTTTTGCTTTTTATTTAATATTATGCTTTGTTCCAAGAAATGCAATATTCGTATTCGTCTGACATTACTATAAAACTCAAACCATCACTATCATTTATATCTTTTCTCAAGTCAACTGCAAAATATCCATTAAAGAAACCCTTGTCCTTTGTTACTATTAAAACGCCAGTTTTAATACTATACCAATTGCCAGTAGTTTCAATATTATATTCTGCATTACCACTGATACTGAGTTTTACTGTTCCGTCTGTGTTTAATTCAAGCGAACTGTTTACATTTATAGGAGTTTCATTGGTGGTTGTACGATTTCTTTTAGACATAATAGAAGCAGAGAGTTTCAATGTTTCTTCAATGCCCAAAGATGTATCTTTTACAAGTTCGTGATAATATCTTTCATTTGGACCTTCAACTGTGTAAATCAAATCACCAAATTCGCCAATTTCATTTATTTCTTTGCAGTGAGTGCCTGCTTTTTCGGTGTAGAACAAATTGTAGTGATGTGACTTTCCATCTCTTTCAACATATTCATAATAAAGTTTGTTTCCAATTTTATAAAGCTTCATAATGCCTGAGTCTGTTGAAGTATCAGAACCAAAAATTGTATCATTGTCAATTTTCAAGATATGACCATCTTCGCTAGCTTCAGTGTATTCTCCTTCATAAAAATTGATTTTGAGTTTCCATAAACCATTTACAAATTCAGCATCTTCTTCTTTGGTTAAACCGATTGAACTATCAATCAATTTTTCTTTAGAGGAAATATCGTCTAAAATTGCTCTGTCGTTAAGGAAACTAACTTTCAATGTATAAGATTTTTTAGTTGTTTCTTCTTTTTCTGAAGTGGTTGTGTCTTGAGATGCAGTTGTAGTATCTTCTTCTGTGATGGTTATGAGAGAGGTATCATTTTTTGTTTGATGAGTTCCCCAATACACATCTGAGCCATTTACAACAAGACATTTGTTGTCTGATAAATACTTTACTGATACATCTCCAGAGCCGATTTTTTCATTGGTATAAGCATAATTGAAAGCAACACCTGCACCATTGTTTCCATCTGGTTTGCTTTTTGTTGCCAAGATGGTTGATAATACTGCCACTGCAATTGCAAGTGCAGCCATAAGACCATAGACAAAGACATTTTTTATTGTTTTTGACATAAATTTCTCCTTTTTCTTTTTTTTATTGAGTATATATTATACTTAGTTTGATTTTAATCAAAAAAAAATAATTTGTCAATTATTTTCAAAGTCATAATTCCAATTTTTATATATTGAAGATTTTTTGACTAAAGAAGAAAAAATAAATGACTCACATATTTTCTCACACTTTGATAAATTTATGTTGCTTTTTAAGCTAAATTTGAAATGGCTTTTATGCTATGAAAAAATGCTACACAACCGATAAATACGGATATGTAGCATTTTGATTTGTTTTGGTGACCCCGACGGGATTCGAACCCATGATACCGCCGTGAAAGGGCGGTGTCTTAACCGCTTGACCACGGGGCCACAATTAAATGCTCTTTGATTATAATATACCATGTCGTTTATTGTCAAGCATTTTTAAAAAATAATTTTATTTTTTGCTTTAAGTATGTTATTATTAGATTGTAAAAACTAAATGGATAGAGATGAAAATGAAACGCTTTAAAGAAAAGATGAATAGATTTTTAAAAAAGGTTACCAATTTTTTGGAAATGAGTTTGTTTCCTGCTGACATGAAATGTGCCTTTTGTGACAGAGATGTGCCAGACTTTGAAAACAATCCTTTTTGTGACAGTTGTGAAAAAGAGATAACTTTCAACAATGGCAATCGTTGTTTAATTTGTGGTGAGCCTATAGACAATGAAGCTGTTGTTTGCAACTTCTGCCAAAAACATGGTCGCAGTTTTAAAAAAGCAATATGTCCTTTTGTTTATTCTGGAAAAGTGAGAACTTCAGTGCTTGCTTTTAAAGATTCAAACAAGAGATATTTGGCAAAAGTGTTTGCCAAGTTTATTTATGATGCAATAAAAAGTGAAGGCATTGAGTTCAATCGTTTGACATATATTCCGCTTACGGTAAAGAAGAAAAAGAAGAGAGGTTTCAATCAAGCAGAACTGCTTGCAAAAGAGTTGGGAAATCTTATGAAAGTTTCGCCTGAAAATATGTTTATCAAAACAAAAGATGTCAAAGCACAAAAGTTTTCATCCTTTCAAGAAAGACATGATAATATGATTGGCATGTATATTCTTGCTGATGTAAAGTTTAAAAACAGTGACAACATATTGATTATTGATGATATAATAACCACAGGTGCAACTGTTGATTATTGCAGTATGCTTTGTGCAAAGAAGGTTGCAAATGTTTATATCGCGGCAATTGCAAGAAATAAGTTGAAAGAAAAAGTGGACTCTTAAAGGATGTCCACTTTATTTATATGATTGTAACTGATGTTTGAAACAGCTCCTTTTTCAATGTTGATAATTTTGTCTGCTATGTCTTGACAATAATCTTTCGCACTGAAAATCAAAATTGTTCTTGTGCCGTGCATTGCTTTTAGGATTGCTTTTATTTTTTTCTTCTCTTTCTCTGTGAGAGCATCAGGAAATTCGTAGATAGCCATAACTTGACTGCCTGTCAAAATGGCACGTGCAAGAGCCAACAAATAGAGTTTGTCATATTGCAAAATTGAAATGTCTGAGTTAAATTTTTTTGGCAGTGACATGATGTAATCATAAATGTCCAATTCTTTGCAAGTTTGGTAAATCACTTTTTTGTTTTTCTCTTTAATCTGAAGGTTTTTCATGATTGAGCCTTTGAAGAAGGTTGGGTGGGTTGTTACATAGCTGAAGTTTTCAAGGTAACTCTTAGTTGTGAAATCGTAAAGATTTACACCACTCAAAGTAATTTGTCCGCTGTCTGGCTCTATTGCTCTTCTAAGCATGTTGAAAATGGTCCTTTTTCCACAACTTCTTGAACCGAGAATGAGACATGTTTGGTTTTCGTTGAAAAGTATATCGAAGTCTTTAAGTGATGGATTTCCTTCATCATCTTTTTTGAAACTTACTTCATTGAAGCAAAGGTTTCCCATGATGTCTGTAAGAGTGTTTTTGCCAACTTCAACTTCATCTCGTTCTGTGAAGTTTAACACTGTTTTGACTCTGGCGGAGGCAGTGTTTACATTATCAAATTCTTTTATGACAGAGAATAAGTCTTTTGTGTTGGAAATTCCATTTGAAACATAAGAAACAACAATGAAATAAGTTTCTATTGTAAGTCCATTGTGAGCGACAAGAATAACTGATATGATTGTTGCTATTAAAATAAGAAACTCATAAAATGCTGCATAATAGTTTGAATAAATTGAATCCCAAAAATCTCGCTTATGAAGTCTTTTTATGTAAGTGTCAAGAGTTTCATTGTATTCTTGCTTGATTCGTTTTTCAATTCCAAGGTCAGCGATTGCTTCTCTGGCATCAATAATTTCACTAAACTTCTCGTATTGTTCATCATGAGACTGTCTTGTGAGCCTGTGCCATTTTTGTCTTCTATTGCTTGCCCAAGCCAGCATTAAAAAGTCAAGAATATCTGCGACCACAACAATAAGTCCAGCCCAAACATTGATAGTGAAGATGACAATAATATTTACAAGAACTATCAAAAGTCTTGCTAGTGCTATGGAAGTCTTTTCGCCAAATTCTGCAACAGTAAAATTGTCAGTATGCAACATATTTAGGATTTGCTCTTTTGAAGTTGTCTTGAAATTCATAGACCTTGCTCTAAGAGCTTTGTCAACAAATTCATTGTTTAAGCGATTGTAAGTACTTTTGACAAGTGGGGCATAGCACATATATTCAAAGTGCCAAAAAGTCTTTCTTGTAAGCAAAATTGCAAAGCCAACACAAAGGTAGATGATTGCCTTTACATATTTGCGACTTGTGATTGAAACTGTCACTTTGGCAGTGAAAATTGGTGCAACAATAAGCAATGTGATTTGAGTAAGCACAACGAGGAAGAATATTAAGAAATAATATTTTTTACTCGGTTTTGCAAGTTTCCACCAATCTCTCATTGTTTTGATATAGTAGTTCATATTTGTTTCCTTTTAATTAAAATATTCAGCAAAAGCATTATACATCATAGAAAACAAATTGAAAAGTGAAATTCTGTAAATTGTATGAGATAAAGAAAAAAACAGGGGTTGCCTGTTTATTTTTCTTCTTTTTCTGAGTTTTCAGTTTCTTTTTTCAAATTGTTGAGTTTTGAAATGGTGTTGGAAACTGTTGCAACAATTCCGCAAGCGATACCACTGCATGCAGGCAAAAGCCAACCAGGGTGCCATAAGTTGAGTGTTATTCCTAGTATCAAATAGATTGCAACACTGACAAGCATAAGAGCTGCACAAACCGCTCCTCCAATAATTTGAGCCTTTGTTTCTTTTTGATTTGACATATTTTTCTCCTTTTATTTCTTTAGTATTTGATATCTTTCACGCGTGTCTTTTACTTCATAGCCAAGCTTTGAAATTTCATCTCTCAAAGAGTCAGCAAGAGCAAAGTCTCTCTCTTTTTTTGCTTGCCAGCGTCTTTCACACAAATCTTTGACAGCTTGAGGAGTTTCCTCTCTCTCTTCTTCGTCAAAATTTAGACCAAGAACTTGATTAAATTTCATAAGAGTCTCATAAACGTCTCTACTCTTTTCTTCTTTAAGCATTTTAAGAGTGGTTGCTATTGCTTTTGGCATATTTAAGTCATCATTTAAGCTTTGCAAAAACTCTGCTTCAAACCTACTTGTGTCCACCTTAGCTGTGCTATTTTTGTGTTCGTTTGCAAGCGACTTAAGATTTTTTATTGTTGCTTTTGCCATGTCAAGTGCATCAAAAGTAAAATTTTGTTGTTTTGAGTAGTGAGCCATAAAATAGAAGAATCTAAAAACTTCTGGCTCGTACCCACGCTCTTTAAGGTCAGAGAGGGTGTAGAGATTTCCAAGACTTTTGCTCATCTTTCCACCGTCAACTTGCAAAAACTCTAAGTGCATCCACATTTTGACAACTTGGTGGTCATAGTAGCAGTTGCTTTGAGCGATTTCATTTTCATGATGCACAGGTTTGTGGTCAACCCCACCTGTGTGGATGTCGATTGTTTCGCCCAGATATTTATCTCCAATTACAGAGCATTCAATGTGCCAGCCAGGATAACCCATTCCCCAAGGGCTTTGCCATTGCATGATATGCTTTTTAGGAGCTTTTACCCAAAGCACAAAATCATAAGGGGAGTGTTTTTCTTCGTCAATATCAATTCTTGCTCCAGCAAGTTTTTCATTTATATCCATGCCAGAAAGTCTGCCATAGTCTTTAAATTTCTCAATGTCAAAATAAATTCCTTTGCTTGTCTCGTAAGCATAGCCTTTTTCAATTAAACGAGAGACAAAAGCAATCATTTCATTGATTACGCTTGTCGCTGGGACAATATGTTCTGGCAGGTCAATGTTGAGAAGCTTTGCATCATTCATAAAAACATCAGTATAAAACTTTGCAATTTCCCATGGGGTTTTGTGTTCTCTTTGACTTGCAACAAGCATCTTATCTTCACCTTCATCAGCATCAGAGGTGAGATGACCAACATCTGTTATATTCATAACACCGTCAAGAGTAAAGCCGTTGTATTTAAGCACTCTTCTGATGTTGTCCATAAACAGATAAGCTCTGAAATTTCCTATGTGTGGATAATAATATACAGTAGGTCCACAAGAATACATTTTTACAATCTTCCCTTCATGAAATGGGACTTGTTCTTTTGTTTTTGAAAGGGAATTAAAAAATTTTATCATTTTGCCTCCAATATGAAAGTTATATCTTCTTGTTTAGATATATGGAAAGAACATCCAAAGCGTGTTCGATTTCAGTGTTTCTTTCATCAAAATAGCTGTTAAATGTCTTGATAAAGGCATCAAGCTCAGCTTTTCCTTTTTCAGTGAGAAACATCATTCTACATCTTTTATCTATTTCGCCTTGTCTGCTTATAGCCAATCCTTCTTTTTCTAAATCTTTTGCCATAAGGGCAAAGTTGGATTTTTTAAGCCCAAGTTTGTCAATAATCATGCTGACAGAAAGATTTTCATATTGTGAGATAAAATACAACATTTTAAACTTAAGCAAGTTGTTGTTTGCAATATGTTTTGCGAGATTTTCAGTTAATGCTTCAATTTCCAGAAGTTTTTCAATGTTTTTCATATTTACAATTATAAATAATGTGATTTTTTTTTGCAAGCATTTTGCTTGCCTTTTAAATAAAAAGTTATTAAAATATGACTATGGCTTTAACAGGAACGATTGAATCTATTGTTTATAGAAATGATGAGAATGGCTACACTGTCGCTAAACTTGAAAATGATGATAGTTATGTGACTGTTGTTGGCAAGTTTATTGATATTCAGGTGGGGGCTTTGGTCTCACTCAATGGCAAATATGAAAAAACTAAGTATGGCATACAATATGTCTTTGAAACTTACGAAGTTTCCATGCCGAAATCACTTGAAGGGATTGAAAAATATCTTGGAAGTGGACTGATAAAAGGCGTTGGACCAATTACTGCAAAGAAAATTGTTGAGTTTTTTGGTGAAGAGACTTTGGACATTTTGGAATATGCTCCACACAAACTTTCACTTATTGCTGGCATAAGCGAGAAAAAAGCCACGGAGATTGGATTTTCTTTTAAAGAACATAGAGATGTTCAAAATACTATTATTTTTCTTCAAAATTTCAATATTACAACAAATATGGCTTTGAAGATATATAACATTTACAGAGAAAAAACTACAGAGATAGTTAAAAACAACCCTTACAAACTTGTTGAGGATGTGGATGGAATAGGCTTTTTGACTGCTGACAAAATTGCTCAAAATGCTGGCATACCAAAAGATAGTTTGTTTAGAATCAGAGCTGGTTTAATTCATGTCATAAAAAACTCTTGTGAAAAAAATGGCAACACCTATTTACCCAAAAACTTGCTTTTGGAGCAGACTCAAGAGGCTTTGGAGTTGTCATTGGAAGAAAATGAAGATAAATTTAAAGAAGCTTTTGACAGCTTGACCTTGGACAGAACTGCAGTTGTTCAATGGCTTGATAATGTTGAGATTGTCATGCTGGCAAAATACTATTATTATGAAAACTCTATTGCACAAAAATTGGTTTGGTTGGCAAATTGTCAAAAAGAAGAGCAATATGATGTTTCGTCAGAGATAGAGCTTTTTGAAAGGCAAAATAACATTGTTTTTCATGAAGAACAAAAAAATGCTGTTATTGGAGCAATCAACAATGGCGTGTTTGTAATTACCGGTGGGCCAGGAACAGGAAAGACGACAATTATTAAGTGTATTTTAGAGATTTTGTCAAATCAGCAAAAGACAGTTTGTTTGGCTGCTCCAACAGGTCGTGCGGCAAAGAGAATGAGTGACAGCACAGGAAAAGAAGCAAAGACCATTCATAGACTTTTGGAAGTCAATGCAATTCAGTCTGACCAAAGCTATTTTGTTCACAATGAAACCAATCCGCTTAAAGCTGATGCGGTGATTGTGGATGAAGTTTCTATGGTGGATGCGGCTCTTATGTGCTCTATGCTTAAGGCGTTGCCAAGAGATTGCAAATTGATTTTGGTGGGAGATAAAGACCAGCTTCCGAGTGTTGGTGCTGGAAATGTTTTGTCTGACATTTTGCAGAGCGGAGTTGTAAAATATTGCATGCTTACAAAAATTTATAGACAAGAAGAAAAAAGTCTTATTATCACAAACGCACACCTTATCAATGAAGGAAAAATGCCTCTTATTGACAATAGCAGTATGGATTTCTTTTTTGAAAGCAAAAATGACCCAGAGATTATTAAAAACACCATACTTGATTTGGTTACTCAAAGACTGCCAAAGTTTTTGAAAGTGGACCCAGCACAAATTCAGGTGCTTGCACCACTTAAAGCTGGGGTGTGTGGCATAGAAAACTTAAATAAGGTTTTGCAAGAGAAAATCAATCCGCCAAGTTTGTCCAAGCGACAAGTGGAATTTATTAGGACTAGCTTTCGAGAGGGAGATAAAGTCATGCAAATGAGCAACAACTATGACCTTGAGTGGAAGAAGAAGGGACTTTTTGCTGAGGAGAAAGGCAAAGGTGTTTTCAATGGCGATATAGGAATAATACAAACTGTTGACCCTCAAACAAGTGAAGTTATTGTTGAGTTTGAAGATGGAAGGATATGTCTTTATACTAGACCAGACCTTGTAGATTTGTCACTTTCGTATGCTATTACAATTCACAAAAGTCAAGGCTCGGAGTTTGATACTATTATCATCCCTGCAATTGCAGGTCCAAGCATAATACTGACAAGAAATTTGATATATACTGCTGTAACTCGTGCCAAGAAGATGGTTGTAATTGTTGGAGAAAAACAATATCTTCACAGGATGGTTTCAAACAAATACACTGCAACAAGATTCACACTTTTGAAGAAATTGCTTGTCTCTGCAAATGAAAAGATGAAAAATATGTTTGAATAAAAAAAGTAGAAGCTTAGCTTCTACTTTTATTTTTCGCTATCCACCTTTTTCTTTGCTGTTGTTGTTTTTGTTGACTTGGTTTTTGAAGAGGTTGTTGATTTTTTTGTTGAACTTTTTGAACTCGTCTTGGCAGATTTTTGTTTGCTAGGTGAGATTTGTTTAGGTTGTTCGTTTGTGGTTAAATCAACTTCTTCAACAAGAGTCCCTGCAACCATTGTTTCAATATTATCTTCTTCTGGTGGGGTGTCTTGTTCGTATTTTACGAAGAGGTCTGTGATTTTTGCCATAAGAGGATTTTCTTTAGTACCTTCTGCAACCACTTTTTGTCGTCTTCTGATAAACCAGCGTTTTGTGTAATAGAATACAATTACTACAAACACTGAGCATGCAATCATTGTCAAAAGAGTTGTGACAACAGGAGGGGTGAATTCTGTCAATTTGAAGAAACTTCCAAGTCCAGCTACTGCTGAGATTATCAACACTGCTGGCAACAAACAACAGAAAGCTCTGTACCAATTTAGTGGGCAACAGATAAAAACTAGATTTACAAAACCAATGAGGGTCAAAAGCAAAGTGCAAAGAGTGGTGTATTCTGTTTGTGAAAGAGTCATTGTGTTTTCATGCAAAATCATCACAATTAAGATATTTAAAAACATTAACATTGCTGCAGGTATGGTTTTTTTCATAACTTGTGGAATAAAATTCCCTTGAATCAGCTTGTCGTTTGGCTGGAATGTCAACATAAACGAAGGCAGACCAATTACAAACATTTCAAGAAGCAACATCTGGCTTGGTGTGAATGGATATGAAATACGAAGAATAAGTGTAGTGATGCAAAGTATGATTGTAAATAAGGTTTTCATCAAATATAAAACGGAAGAGTTTTGAACATTATTGACAATCTTTCTGCCTTCTTTAACGATTGCTGGAAGAGCAGAAAAGTTGCTTTCCATAAGGACAAGATGCGAGATGTTTCTGGCAACTTCACTTCCGTCCGCCATTGCGATAGAACAGTTTGCTTCTTTGAGTGCAAGAGTGTCATTTACTCCATCACCTGTCATTGCGACAACTTTGCCTTGAGTTTTTAATGTCTTTACTATGGTGTGCTTTTGTTCAGGGGTTACACGACCGAAAACAGTAAATTTGTCGGCGATTTGTGCCACTTCTTGCAAACTCATATTTTCAAGAGAGACATATTTGTCGCTTCCCTCAACTCCCACTCTTTTTGCTATTTTTGAAACAGTCAAAGCATCATCTCCGGAAATGATTTTCACTTCGACATTGTTTTGTTTAAACCATTCAATTGTCTCAACAGCATCTTTTCTTATGTGGTCCTCAAGGGCGAAAAATGCCAAAATCTTACCTGTTTTTCCTGCATTTTTTTCGTTGTAAGGATTTGAATCCTCAACAAGTGCAAGCACACGAAGTCCTTGCTCCATAAAGGATTTCATGATTTTTTGTTGGGCATCAGTTGTTTTGCAACCAATAAAGCTTGTTGCACCAACAAAATAGGTCTTGCCATTTTTAAGTGTGGTTGCACTGTATTTTCTTTGAGAAGAAAATTCAACAACATGTTTTGCAATTGCGGTTATGTCTTTTCCATAATAGTCAGTCAATGCTACGCTCGTTGCATTTGATGATTTTTGATTTGCAAGCACAGCTTTCATTATTGACTCAATAGTTTCTGCGTTTGCTCCATTTTGAAGTGAAACATCCACAACATTCATTGTTCCATCTGTGATTGTTCCTGTCTTATCAAGGCAAAGCACATTTGCTCTTGCAAGCATTTCTATTGAATAAATATTTTTTACCAAAGTTTTCTTTTTTGCAAGTTTCATGACTCCAACTGTCAGACCAACAGTGATGAGCAGATACATTCCTGCAGGTATCATACCTGTCAAAGCACCGCTTGTGCTTGTAATTGAGTCTTTTATGCTTGTTCCTGCTATAAAAAATTCTTTACAGAAGGTCAAGGCACCGACAGGAATAAGAATGAGAATGATGACCTTAATCAAACTATTTAAATCTTTGAAAAGGTTTGAAGTTTGAGGCTTAAAGTCTTTTGTTCGCTCTGCAACAGTTTGGATATAGTTGTTTTTTCCAACTTTGTCAACTCTTGCACTGCAAACGCCAGAAGTGAGGAAACTTCCTGCAAGCAGGGTGTCGCCAGCCACTTTTTTGATAGGATTTGACTCACCTGTTAAAAGACTCTCATTCGCTTCAACGACGCCTTCAAGGATGATGCAGTCTGCAGGGATTTGATTTCCATTTTCAAGAAGAATGATGTCATCCAAAAGCAAATCTTCACTTTTTACTTCCAACGAAAGTCCTGTTCGGACAACTTTTATCTTTGGCACAGAGACCATGGAAAGCCTTTCAACAGTGACTTTTGATTTGATTTCTTGAAAAATTGAGATGGCGGTGTTTGCTATGACCACGAAAAGAAACAACAAATCACTCCATGCACCAACAGCCATGAGTGCAACTGCAATCACAATCCAAATCATATTAAACACTGTCAGAATGTTTTTTCGTATGATTGTGAAATAAGAGTTTGAAGTTTTTATCTTAGTGTCGTTGACAAGGCGGTGCTCTTTTCTTTCATTAATTTGTTCTTCTGAAAGTCCATGTTCAATGTCAGTTTGGTATCTAATAATTGGAGCTTCTTGAACAGGTGCTTTCTTTTTTTTGTTTGGTTTCAGTTTTTTCACGACTTTTATTTCCTTAATTTATCTTTTTTTTAAACATTCACTAGTGTATTAAAATTTATTCAAAATGTCAAATATATTTGACTTTTTTAAGTTTATATTTTAAATTATTATATAAGATTTATATCTTAGGGAGAGGATATGTTTATTGAAGTTTCAGAAAATCTTAGCAAACTTGCAAAGTTTTTCCCAGAAAACCTTTATGTTGTTGGCGGATACGTAAGAAACAAACTTCTTGGCATTGAAGCAGGGGATGTTGATTTGGCGAGTTCGGTGGATATAGAAGAAGTTTCAAAACGTCTTGAAGGCAGTGACTTTTCTGTCAAAGTAAAAAATTTGAAATGTGGGTCACTTCTCATCTCAAAAGATGATGAGAGTTTTGAGTATACTTTTTTTAGAAAAGAAATCTATGGTCAAGATGGAAATCACAATCCTATTCGTGTTGAAAGAACAGATGATATTGTTGAGGACTCGAAGCGAAGAGATTTTTCCGTAAACTCAATTTATTACAATATCAATAAAGATGAAATTGTTGATTTTTATCACGGCATAATAGATTTAAAGCAAAAAATGCTTAGATGTGGCATGCCAGCAGAAGTGGTTTTGAAAGCGGACGGAGAAAGAATTTTGCGTATGGTTAGGCTTGCTGGTGAGTTGGGTTTTTCAATTGAAAAAAACACTTTCAAAACAGCACAAATCTTTGCTTCAAATGTTGGGGCAATTTCTGGTGTGAGAAAACACGCAGAACTTGAAAAGATACTCTATTGTGACAAGAGATACAAAGAGATAAAAAGCAGTCTAAAAAAGACTCTCAAACTTTTGAACGAACTTTCAATTTGGTCATTTATGGGACTTAGATGTGGTCAAGTCAAATATAATATGGTCTTTAAAGTTGAAGACAGGTTTTTGGGGCTTTTGATTGATATTGTTGACACTGAAAAGCCAGAGTGTTTGGAAGCGTTTTTGGAGAATTTTTTGAAAGAACATTTTTCACTCTCAACGGCTCTTTCAACCAAAATGTTTGATTATTTGGCAGGCTATTATAATGCTCTTGGTGGCATGGCAAACAAAGAATATTTCTTTAAGTATTATGGTGATTGGGCTGTCATTTATAGTTTGCTTGCAGGAAAAAGCAAACGTGTTAAAGCTAAGTACAATTTCTTTTATAAGTACATCATTGAACATGGACTTGTCATTCAAATTTCGGATTTAAAAATAACGGAAAATGATATAAAAAGCAATTTTAAAAATATTGATAAAAGAAATTATAAAAAAATATTGGACAATCTTTTGAGCAAAGTTTTTGACGGAAAGGTTCAAAATGAAAAAGTCCATTTACTTTCTGAAATTGAGAAAAACCTGCAAAATTACTAGTTTTTTGCTAGTAATTTTTCTTTTTTTGTGTCAATTTACCTTTTTTCATAATTTTTTGTTTATTTGACATAATAAAAATATGAAAAAAGAAAAAAAAGAAAAACAAGAAAAACTAAATAAAAACAAAAAGAAGAAAAAGGGCGGAATATTCTGGTTTTTGGCGGTGTCAACAATGTCAGTCACACTGCTCATTGCCTGTCAGTTTTTCTTTGAAAATGTTGTAACAGGAAAGGAAAAGTTTTTTGAAAACACTCGCATTAATGGCATTGATGTGGGAGGAATGTCTGTTGCAGAAGCGGAAAATGTTGTGCTTACAAACATGCTTGAAAGCAAAAAAGATATTGAACTTGAGCTTGCATTAAATGACAAAACTTGGACTTTGAATGGCAATGATTTTGAGGTCTACAACAAAGTTCAGCCGGTGGTGGCAAAACTGTCTCGTTATGGCAGAGATGGAAACTTTTTCCAAAATCTTTCTAGGTCAAAAAAGATAAGAAAAGAAGGCAAGGATTTTCAAGTATCTTACACTTGTGTGCTGGCAAACATAAATGACAAAATTGATGGTATTATTTCTGAAGTTGAGCAGGAAGCAAGAGCGGCAAGCCTCATTTTTGAGCCTAACAGTGAAGAGCCTTTTAGATTGGATGAAGGGCAACGAGCTTTGCTTGTCAACAGAGATAAACTCATGAGTGAAATTGACCAAGCTTTGTTGGTTGGCACAAAGGCAAGAATTGAAATTCCTATTATTGAAATCGGCGACCAAATTGATTTGGAAGAACTTAAAAACAGTGTAATTAAACGCTCGGAGTTTGTCACATCTTATGAGAAAAGCAAAGAGGACAGAAAAAACAATATTAGAAAAGCTTTGGAAAACTTCAATGGAATGATTGTTGAGCCTGGGCAAACGGTTTCTTTCAATGAAACAACAGGTGCAAGGACAGAAGAGGCTGGTTACAGCAATGCTCATATTATTGTTGGAGGTGTTTATGTTGACGGTGTTGGAGGCGGGGTTTGTCAGGCTTCGACAACACTCTACAATGCTTTGTTGCTTGCTGATGTTGATGTGTTGTCAGTAAACCATCATTCTTTGCCAGCATCCTATGTTCCACTTTCTCTGGATGCTATGGTGTCTGGGGATTATTCTGACCTTGTTTTTCAAAACAATTTGGAAAATCCTATTTACATCAAGACCACTTGTGACAACAGAAATGTAAAAGTTGAAATTTTTGGGCAAAAATTTGATGAAGGAGAGACTGTTTCTGTAAGGTCAGAGCTTGTCAAGATTTTGCCACACAATGGAGATAAGATTGTAAAAGACCAAAAGGGAGAATATACAAACAAAATACTTTACAAGGGTGAATATTTGAGAATTAAGTATCCAAGAGAAGGCTATGAAAGCAAAGCATATTTGCAATATTTCAAAGACGGTCAGCTTTTGAATGAAAAAGAAATTAGACATGATTTTTATCAAGCTCAAGATGGTGTTGTAATGGAAGGTGTTGAAGATATAGTGGATGGAATGACAATTCCTGCAAGTGATGTCAAACTCATCAAACCACAAAAAGTAACAGATGAAACTACACAGAATGTGAAAAATAGACTTAAAACCACAAATCCAAGTGAATTTAATCCATAACACGAAAGAATGAGAAAGTGTAAGAATAGAATAGGTTTATGAAAGAAAAAACAGAAAAGACAATGTCAAAGAAAAAGAAGATAATTCACATAAGTATTGTTGTCGCAGTGCTGACAGCAATATTTGTTTTGTCATATTTTACTTTGGTTTGGACAGGGCTTTGGGATTATATAAATTCTGTTGACAAAATCCGCAGCCTCATTCTTTCTCTTGGTTTTTGGGGGAGATTTGCTTATGTGTTTTTGCAGTTTTTGCAAGTGACATTTTTGCCGATACCTTCTGCCATTTCAACACTTGCAGGTGTGCTGGTTTATGGACCATTGCAAGCATCACTTTTGAGCTTGTCAGGCATAATGCTTGGCAGCGTGCTTGCTTTTTGGCTTGGCAGAAAGTTTGGAAGAAAGCTTGTCGTTTTTATGGTTGGAGAAGAGTCTTGCAAAAAATGGACAGACTTTTTGACAAATGGAAAGTATGCTTTTGTTGTGATGATGTTGTTGCCTATCTTCCCAGATGACATATTGTGCTTGGTGGCAGGCTTAACAGATATGTCTTGGCTGTTTTTTGTTGTGACAAACTTAATTTCAAGACCTTTAGGAATTTTTCTTACTTGTTATCTTGGAAGCGGAAGTATAATTCCTTTTCACAGTTGGGGGCTTGTTGTTTGGGCTGTGTTTTTGGTGGCAGTTGCTGTGGTGCTTTATCTTTCTTTCAAATATAGAACACAGATTGAAAATTTTATCTCAAGAAAATTTCAAAAAGTGGGAAAAGTTAATGTTGAAGCTTCAAAAGAAAATCTGCCTTCAAAAAAGAAAAATAAAAGAAAATAGTTTTTTTTGCTTTAAAAAACTATTATTTTTTTATAAAAATTTCTATCAGTTTTAGTTTTTGTTTAAAACAATAAACACTCCCTCTTTGATTTGTTTTGGAGAGAGACTGTTGTCAAGCAAAATTTTTGTACCATCAATGCCAAATTTTGCGGCTATGGTTTTTAGGTTTTCGCCTTCCTTGACTTGATAATATGGAAAGGATATTTTTTTTAAACTCATAACAATTTCCTTTTAAGATTTGGAATATATTTAAAGAAATGCTTGTAGATTTAATTATATGAAATCTATCTTTAAAAATGTTGCACTCATCACAGTGTTTTCTGTTATGACAAGGCTGTTGGGCTTTTTGTTTAGGATATTCTTATCTCGAACAATTGGAGCACAAGCACTTGGACTTTATCAAGTGGCTCTTTCTATTTTTATGGTTTTGCTTACTGTGGTATCAAGTGGTTTTACGCTTATCATTTCAAGAATGACGGCAAGTTATCGTGTGGCTTCAGACAGAAAAGCCATTGGAAGCTTGGTTTCAACTTGCATTTTTATTGGACTAGCTGTAAGCATATTTTTGTGTGTAATCATTCTTATTTTTAAGAGCTTGTTTCAAAACATCTTTACTGACCAAAATTGTATGAACATTCTTATCATTCTTTTGCCCTCTTTGGTGTTTTCTTCCATTTACAGTGTCTTTCGTGGGGCAATGTGGGGGACTGATAACTATTTTGGATTGTGTGTTTCAGAACTCTTGGAGCAAGTAGTTAAAATTGTGATTTGTGTGCTTTTGCTTGCATCAGGTATGAGTGCAATTCAAAATGCTATGGCTGTTGCTTGGTCTTTTACGCTGTCTTGTCTCGTCTCTGCTTTCTTTGTAATGCTTCTCTATTTCTTTTATGGAGGCAAATTTGAAAGACCTACGAAAGTTTACAAAAAGGTTATTCGTCAATCTGCACCAATCACAGGTGTGAGAGTTTTGAGCAGTTTTACTCAGCCTCTTGTTGCACTTATTTTGCCTGCCAGATTGATTGCTTCAGGTTATACATCTGGACAAGCCATGAGCATTTATGGTGTGGCACTTGGTATGACATTTCCGCTTCTCTTTTTGCCGTCAGCACTCATTGGTTCACTTGCAACAGCACTTGTGCCGGATATTTCAATGGCACTTGTCAAAAATGACAGCAATCACATTGAAAAGAGAGTTAAATCATCCTTGAGTTTTGCAATGTTTGTTTCTTTTCTTATTGTTCCTGTCTTTATTGCAATAGGAGATAGGATAGGACTCTTTTTGTACAATGATGCACTCAGTGGAACATTGCTTCAATTTTCTGCGTGGATAATGATACCTATGGGAATATCTAATATTGCTTCAGCAATTTTAAATTCTGTTGGACTTGAGGTTAAGTCTTTTGTAAACTTTGTGCTGGGTGATATTGTTATGTTTCTTGCAATATTTATATTGCCGAAATATATTGGCATCAATGCTTTGATTGTGGGTATGGGGCTTTCTGCGGTTATTGCTTCTTCGCTTAATCTTCTTATGCTCAAAAGAAAGCTTAAAATCAACATAGGTCTTTGGAAAAATCTTCTGTTGATGAGCCTCATATCTCTTCCAACAGTTGCATTAACCTCATTCTTAAGCTCAGTTTTGTCTTATATTTTGCCAAACTTCTTAAACATTATCATTTCAGGACTTGTTGGTGTTGGCTCATTTATATTGTTGTGCGTGGTCTTTAATCTTGTAAACTTTTCAATGTACATGGTGCAATTTAAGGCAAAATTTGCTTCCAAGAATGCAAAGACTTCAAAACTTTCAATGAAATTTAAAAAATTGAGAAAGAAAAAATAAAAATTGCTCATACTAGAGGTATGTTAACAATAGTTGTAAGAGCAATAATAATTTATCTTTTGGTTTTGTTTTTGTATCGTGTGATGGGCAAGCGACAACTCGGTGAGATGCAACCATTTGAGCTTGTGCTTACTCTTATCATTGCCGACCTTGCCACCATTCCAATGGCAGAAGTGTCTGTCCCTGTTTTACATGGAATTGTGCCTGTGCTTACGCTTGTGGTCTTGCATTTTATTTTGACTTACCTAAGTTCTGTCAGCAACAAGTTTGCAAGTTTTTTAAGCGGAAAACCTGTTATAGTTATCAATCCAGATGGAATTGATGCAAAAGCTCTCAAAAATCTCAATATTTCCGTTGATGATGTTTTTGAAGCAATAAGAGGTTGTGGCTATTTCAGCGTAGAGCAAATCCAATATGCCATAATGGAGACCAATGGGAAAATGAGTGTTTTGCCAAAGAGCAATTTTGCACCTGTTACTGTGCAAGATATGAAACTTAAAGTAGAGAAAAGTGTCATCCCTATCAATGTTGTCAATGAAGGAAAAATCCTTAAAGACAACTTAGAAATTGCCAAAATTGATGAGGCAAAAGTCATGGAGCTTTTAAACAAAGCAAAAGTCAAAAAAGTAAAAGATGTCCTTCTTATGACAATAGACAAACAGGGCTCGGTCTATTTGCAACAGTATGGTCAAAAATATCAAACTCTTCAGACAGAAGTATTGGGGAAGGTGAAAGAATGACAAAGGTTGGGATTTTTAAGCTTGTCTCTTTTCTTGCAATAATTGCGGTTTTGATTGTTATTTGTGTTGTGGAGGATAGGCTGGTTGCTGATTCTCTTATGCAAGTGAAAGACTATTGTTATAGAATTGAAATGGCTTCGGAAGAGCAAGGTGGAATCGCTAGCGGGGAGGTTGCGTCACTTGTTGACAATCTTGAAACCTCATGGAAGAAAAATGAAGGGAAGCTTTGCTTTATGGTCAATCACAAATCAATAGAACAACTTGGTGTTGAGATTGTCAGACTTAAGACTTACATAGATGAGGAAGAGGAGATAGAGTTTTTTACTTCTCTTGAAATAATAAAAAGCTATGTTGAGAGTTTTCAGCATTTTATGGGGGCAAGCTTTCATAATATTTTATAAAAAGAAAAAACAGCATAAACTTGCTGTTTTTTTTGTTTATTTAAGCTTTCTTTTTGTTTCTTGTCCAGAAGACTATCAAAATGATGATTACTATTAAGGCAATGACTCCAAACACAATGCCCAAAATCATAGCAATATAAGATTTCTCTCTGTGCTTTACAGTTGTCAAATTTCCTGTGGAGAGTTTTGTTTTTTCAGTCCAATCAGAGTTGTAAACTGTGCAATGAACAGTCCAATCACCTTCAATATTATTGGTGTCCAAAATGAAAGAACTGCCTTCTTGCATCTGTGTTGGCAATGCTTCCCAAATGTATTTGCAGGATGGATGTCCTTCATCACGAATTTGTTTTGTCAAAACATATTCTACATTTTTCTTGTCTTTGCCAAAAACAGACCATTTTATATATTTTGGATTTACAAATTTGAAAATATTTTGATTTGAAAAGGTTACATTGTAGATATTCATAAGTTCTTTAGAGCTTGCTACTGAGTATGTTAAGCTCAAACTACTTACAGATATTGTGTCTATGTCATCAGGAAGAATTGCAATATACAACTCTCCAATTGAAAAAGTGTGAGTTGGGCTGTCTGGACTTGAATCTTCAATAAAGGTGTAGTTGAAGTCAAATTTGTAAATTCCAAAGTCGTTTCCACTGAATTTGTATTGAGAATCCGAAGTGTTGGAGTTGCTATCAAAATAGTAATAAATATTTGGCAACACAGGTGTGTTTGAAGAAATTGAGTTTGAAAGCAGTGTTTGTGGTTTTGCTTGTCCAATTGAGGTTTCAAGATTTTCGGTCTGAATTGAAGTAACAAGAAATTGATAACTTGTAAAGATGCTTTTTGAGCCACTAAGATTTGAAGAAAATCTAAAAGTGATTGAGGAGATGTCTCTCCAATTGAAACAATAATATTTTATCTCTCCTGTTTCTGTTGTTATGGTTTGAGTTGTTCCTTGCAAGGTGCCACCACGAGAAACAGGGTTCGCTTTTAAAGTGAAATAGTTGTTTTTGTCTGTCACATCATCTATGCCTGTAACAATCTCATTGTCAGCCTTTGCAGTTTTTGTTGGTGGCGTGTAAAGTGAAAGAAAAAGAAGTGCTGGCAAAAACACAACAAACAAAATAAAATAACTAAAATTCAGATTTTTTGTTTTCATCAATAATATTTTAACATAATCTTTGTTATTTTAAAAATGAATTTCAAATAATTTGGCTACAATTTAGCATAGATAGGTTTGTTTGTTGACAAAAGACTATCAAAAATTTATAATAAAAACATGGAAAATATGATTTTGGAAAAAGAAACAGATACTCTTGAAAACCAGATTGGTTTTGATTTTTTGTCAGAAGAAAATCAACTTCAAGTGCAGAGACAACCTATTGGCTGTGAGTGGGAGGCAGACAAGACTTTGGTGTTGATTTTAAACACTAAATTGTCAAACTCCAATTTTTATTTGTGTGGCAAAAAGATGATAGATTGGGTTAAACTTGCGACCTCAGGTTGTGCTCAAGAGGTTTTGTCTGATGTGGATGAAGAAGATGTGTTGGCTCTTGCAAAGCATTATTGTGAAAAGGCGGATTTTATTGCAGTGTTCTTTAGCGACACTCCACTTCTTCAAAAGTCAACATTTTTGGAAATTATGAATTATTTTTGTGCAAATGGACTCAATTTCATAAAACTTGAGCGTGGCTTTGTCTTTAAGTCAGATTTCTTGAAAACATCAAGAATTTTGCTTTCTTCAAAAGTGGTAGAATTTGGAGATAACGATTTTTATGTGGCAGAGGATGCTGAGAAAATTTCTCAAGCATTCAAAATTTTAAATGGCAGAATCTTGTCTTATCACAAACAAAACGGCGTGGTTATTTTTGGAGAAGAGACTGTTTTTGTGGATGCTGATGTTGAGATAGAAGCCGGAACTGTCATTTATCCAAACAACATTATTAAAGGACAGAGCTTCATTGGCGAGGGAGTTATCCTTGAAAGCGGAAATTATATTATTGACAGCATAGTCCTTTCAGGTGCTTTTGTTTGTCAAAGTTATATAGAAAATGGAAAGGTCGAAAGTGAAAAAATAGTTGGTCCTTTTGCAAGAATAATAAAGGAAAAAGTTTGATTATGGTTGTGATTGTTGGACTTGGAAATCCTGATGCAAAATACTCTAGCACTTATCACAATGTTGGTTTTGAAACAGTGGATGTTTTGGCAAAGAGGATGGGAATAAATGTTGATAAAAAAAAGTTTAAGGCAGTAGTTGGAGAGGGCATTTTAAATGGACAGAAAGTTATGCTTGTCAAGCCTCAAACTTATATGAACCTAAGTGGCGAATGTGTTGTGCTTTTGAAAGAGAAATTTAAAGATGCAAGAATAATTGTCGTTGTGGATGACATTGATTTGCCAAGAGGCAATATTCGCTATAGAGAGCATGGCTCATCAGGTACTCAC
>CASXBC010000011.1 GCA_949474265.1 uncultured bacterium
TCGCTCACCGTGGATATCACACAAAAAGCATACCAGAAAACTCTCTTGCAGCTTTTTCTAAGGCAATTGAAAAAGGTTATGCTATTGAATTTGATGTGAAAATGTTGTCTGATGGGACTTTGGTTGTTTTTCATGATGTAAGCTTGGCTAGAATGACAGGAAATGATGGGTATTTGAAATATCTCAACAAAGAGGACCTCAAAGCTCTCACTCTCAAAGGAACAAAAGAGCATATCCCAACCCTTCAAGAAGTGCTTGACTTGGTTGATGGAAAGGTTCCACTTCTTATAGAGTTAAAAAATTATTATAAGCCAGGCAAGTTTGAGCAAGCAGTGATTGAAGTTCTTAAAAAATATAAAGGCGAATTTGCCGTTCAATCTTTCAATCCTTACTCTCTTGGATATATCAAAGAACATGCCCCAAACTTTATTCGTGGTCAACTTTCAAGCTATTTCAAAGACGAAAAACTTTCTTGGCTTAAAAAAGTTGTCTTGAGAAGTATGCGTTTCAACAAAAAAGTAAGCGAGCCACATTTTATAAATTATGATGCAACCTCCTTACCAAACAGATACATCAGAAAATTCAAAAATCTTCCACTTCTTGCAAATGTTGTAAAAAGCAATGAAGAATATATGAAAGTTGTAAAATATTGCGACAACATAGTTTTTGAAAATTTTGACCCAGAAATTTAATTAAGTATAGCTTTTAATAAATTAAAAAACACCAAACTAAATTGGTGGTTTTTTATAACTTATTCTACAGTAACCGACTTTGCCAAATTTCTTGGTTTATCTGGGTCAAAACCTTTCTCAAGAGCAAAACTAAGAGCCAATTGTTGCAATTGTACAACACTTTCTATTGGCATAAGCATCTCCATAAATTTTGAAAGTCTGATTTCATATTCAACATCAACATGGTGTTCAAATTGGCTCAAGAGCAAAATCTTTCCACCTCTAGCTCTTATCTCTTGAATGTTGTTTTCTATTTTTTCCTTCAAATCTTCCCTAGTTGAAACAACCACCACCAAGGTGTCATCATCAACAAGTGCCAAAGTTCCATGCTTAAGTTCTCCAGCAGCAATTGCAATGCAATTTATATAAGAAATCTCCTTAAGTTTCAAAGCCCCCTCAAGACTTGTGACATAGTCCGCAACTCTGCCAACAAAAAATATCTTAGAATAGCCAAGAGCAGAATTTAGCACTTCGTCTGGCAAAGCTTTTATTGAAAATTGAAGAGCAAATTTTTTAAGTTCTTCTTCCATGTCTTTGCCAGAAATTAAAAGAGCAAAAATCAACATTGTAAACACTTGTGCAACGTAAGCTTTTGTGGATGCCACAGCGACTTCTTTGCCAGCAAAAGTAGGCAAAACAAAATCAGCCAAATTGTTTAGTGTGCAATAAGGGACATTTGTCACACAGAGAGTTTGAGCTCCTTTCTGCTTAACCATCTCAGCACAGGCTATTGTGTCAGCGGTCTCTCCACTTTGACTGACAAAAACATAAAGACAGTTTTTTGAGATGTTTTGAAAACCATATCTAAATTCACTCGCAACACTTACTTCACAATCTTTCTTTGCAAATTCACGTAAATACTCAGCACCCAAAAGAGCACTGTGATATGCAGTGCCACAGGCAACAAAATGAAACTTTTTAAATTTTTTTATCTTTGTCAAAGTGGTTTCGTCAATAATCTTTTCAGAAAAATATTTAAAGAATGTTCTTTTTAAAACTATTGGCTGTTCCAAAATCTCTTTTTTCATAAAGCATTTTTCTTCTGAAAAATCATCAAAGAATGGTGCTTTTTCAAACAGAGCTTTTGCTTTATTTACTAATTTTAAATCTTTGTCAAAAATATCTATCTTATCTTTTGTAACAACGGCAAATTCATCATCATCCAATTTGTAAAAATAATCAAAATTTTCGCCAAAAGCCGAAACATCACTTGATGCCATAACCTGACCATGTCGAAAGCCAATATAGAGAGGGCTTTTTCGCTTTGCACAGTATATTTTATTGTCGTTTTCAAACATCACTGCCACTGCAAAACTTCCTTTCACCATTTTTGATGCTTTGACAAGTCTTTCAATGTTTGAACCAGAATGGCTGGCAATGAGATTTGCAAAAACCTCTGTATCTGTTTGCGAATAAAATTTGACATTTGGAAGTTGTTTTTTCAACTGCTCAAAATTTTCAATTATTCCATTATGTACTATTGCCACTTTCTTATCAAAAGAAAGATGTGGATGAGAGTTTTCTTCACAAACCTTGCCATGTGTCGCCCAACGAGTATGACCAATAACAATTTTTGAATTTAGTTCATCTGCAAGCTTTTCCTGCAAGCATTTGATTTGTCCTACACTTTTTACAACTGATATTTTTCCATTTTTCAACAATGCGACTCCGCTTGAGTCATAGCCTCTATACTCTAAAGTTTTCAAGCCAGAAATTACATTTCTGATTTGATTGTCATTACCAATGCTGGCACAAATTCCACACATAAAAATTCTCCTCAAATTTTTATATGAAAAAAAAGATGGCAATGCCACCTTTAAAGCGTTCATCAATTGTTTATTTCGTCAAGTAAGTCAACATTATTGTTCCATATCTTTTTTCGTCAAAAACAACAAAATCTTGATAATCAAAAACATCTTCTTTGGCATGTTCACATACAATAATTCCATCTTCACTCAAAAGATTTTTGTCTGAGATTTTTTTTAAAATCTCCTCATAAAGCCCACTCTTATATGGTGGGTCAAGAATGATTAAATCAAACTTCTCTTTACATCTGTCCAAAAACAAGCTTGCATCCATTTTGAAAACCTTTTCATTTATTCCAAGATTTTTAAGATTTGTTCTTGTCATTTCAACACTTCTTGCATCCTTGTCCACAAATGTCACACTCTCAGCACCACGACTTTTTGCTTCAATCCCCAATGCTCCTGTGCCACAAAACAAATCCAAAACATTTTTTTCAGGCACAAAAAACTGCAGTTTAACAAACAATGCCTGTCTAACTTTATCTGTGGTTGGTCTTATGTGATTAAACTTGTTTTCAACCAATCTTCTTCCTTTATATTTCCCTGAATAAACTCTCATAATATTTATTTTAACATGAAAAGTACAAAATTTCAAATTAAAATAATGTTATTCAACCTTCATTTTACCTCTAAAATTTGAAAAACCGGTTAAAATTTCATAAGATATAGTGCCTAATTTTTTTGCAAAAATTTCTGCATCTTCCATGACTACAACTTCATCTCCGGTTTTAACTTTTTCATCTATCCTGACAAAAAAAGCATCCATACATATATTGCCAACTGCATGATAAGCTTTGCCATTGATTTTGACTGTAAACCTTCCGCTTAAACGTCTGGAAAGTCCATCACCATAGCCGACAGGAACAACGGCGTATTTTCCATTGCCTTCCACTCGATAAAAATTTCCATACCCCACAAACTCGCCTGCACGAGCATAAAAGGTTTTACAAACAAAAGATTTTATCTGCATTACAGGCAAAAGTTCACTTCTTCCATAGCCGTAAAGACCTATCCCCAATCTCAGCATATCAAACTCAAAAGGGTATTTGATTATTTCACTTCCACCCAAACATATTGGTGCTTTTTGAGTCAAATGGTGTTTTATTTTTAAAAATTCTTCATAACTAGCATTTGTTTGCCTTGGACTCGCAGTATTTGGAAAATGAGTATATACTGATTTCAACATCACATTATTTTCATTTAAAATATTGTCCAAAAGTTTCATATTCAGTGTGCTCTTTACACCAAATCTGTTCATACCACAATTTATTTTAAGATGACATTTGTCTTTTACTCCCATATTGATGGCACTTTTAAGAGAAATTTCATCATCAATCATAAACTCAAGATTATATTTTCGGCACAGCTTTAAATTTGGATAGGTTCCAACAACCAAAACTCTCTTGTCAGTGTGCTTTCTTACTCTTATCCCCTCATCAACATTAGCCACACCAAAACACTCAACTTTATTTTCCAAAAGTTGAACAATTTCTTCTAGCCCATGACCATAGGCATTAGATTTTACCATAGCACAAATCTTTTTTGAAGAATATAATTTTAGATTTTCAAATAGCTTGTCGATTTTTAATATCTTTTGATTTTCCATATTATCTTATACAATCAAAGTTGTTCACTTGCCACAAAAAGTTTAATTTAAGGCAAAAAAACAAGAAATTTAAGAAGATTTTGGCACTATTAATGTTAAAATTATTATAGGAGAACACAAATGAAAAACTTATACAGATTCACGTTAAGGATTCCGAAAAGTTTACAGCAAAAAATAAAATTTACTGCAGATTTCAATTGTCGAAGCCAAAACAAAGAATTTGAAATTGCCGTTAAAAGATATATAAATGATTTTGAGAGACTCTACGGCACAATTGAAATTAAAGAAGATAAATCTTAAAATTTTGCCGTATTTTAAACTTTTTTGATTGACAACAAACCAAATGTGTTGTATAATACACATAGTTTTTCATTGGATAAATTTGCTTTCTTCTGATAATTTGACAGTTTAAAGTTTTGCGTAAAATAATGAAAACGGTGTGGGTTGCTAGCTCAGTTGGTAGAGCATTCGACTCTTAATCGAAGGGTCCAGGGTTCGAGCCCCTGGCAACCCACCAAATCTAAAGATGCGACAAGCATCTTTTTTTATAATATTGTCTGGGGCTCTACAAAATCTTTTAGATTTTGTGCTTGTTTTGCAAGCAGAACCCTGGACACTGCTAAATTTTGTAAGCCTAAATAACAATTGGGGAAGATTCAGATAGAAATATAAAACTTTACAAAAGTGATATAAAATAAAAAAGAGATAGCAATCTCTTTTTTAATCAATAACTACAGTTCCTTCAACATAGGCTTCAAAAA
Source organism: uncultured bacterium (assembly GCA_949474265.1). Classification (GTDB taxonomy): domain Bacteria; phylum Bacillota; class Clostridia; order Christensenellales; family UBA1242; genus Caccovivens. Next base: position 4,904 of record CASXBC010000011.1, read on the forward strand.
GGCTTTGCAAATTGCGTCCTGCACTCTTAGAAAAACTTTCCAACATTTTGGCATAAGAAGAGTTTTTGTATTTATAATCCTTAAGATAATTTTTGAGACATTTTTCAAATTTCCGCTTTCCTAAGGCTTCTCTTAAACTGTCAAAAAGAAGCATGCCTTTTGTGTAAGTGCAATTGACATATTCTGGCTCAGTTTCAAATTCTGACAAATCTCTGTTCATGCTCTCTTCAACATCCCCCAAAATCGATGAATATATTTGCACAAAGTTTTTGTATGTTGAAAAAGCATTGTCAATCACTGTGTCATAATTAAAGCCATACTTTTGCTCTTTTTCAAAGAAGAGTGCTGTGGAATATTCTGTAAGTCCCTCATCCACCCATGCCTCTTCAAACTCATTGTTACCAACCATTCCATACCACCACTGATGAGCAATTTCATGCACTATGACATAATTTATAGTCTGCTCATCAGTTATATCATCTGCAATCATCACAAGATTTGGATATTCCATACCTCCAAAACAAAAATTTGTTTTCACAACAGAGAGTTGTTTGTATGGATAAGCTCCAAACAAATCAGAAAAAGTCTTGACTGCTTCACAAGAAATCTGCAAAAACTTTTCAGGATTTGGTTGGTCATAGTAATAATAATTTACTGTGACATCACCAACCTTTTGACTTATTACCTCAAACTTCTTTGATAACACAAAACAAAAATCTCTAATATTCTCACCTTTGCATCTAAGTTTGCCCTCAGAAATGTTCTCCTGAATGCCGCTTGATGCCACAACATAATCTTTTGGATAGTTTATTATCACATCAAAATCTGACACATCACTGTAAAATGGGTCTCCATTGCTAGCAAAGCCATTTTTAACAAAACCATTTTCATAGACGCAAGCTATAGGAAAGAAGTTTCCACAATTGATAGTGTTCTCTCCATAACCAAGTCTGTGATTTATGTTTGCAAGAAATATCTCAAATTCTATTGAAATATTGACTTTTTCATCTGGATAAAGTTGTTTGTTTAGTGGCACAATCAAAATATTTTTATTTGGCTCTTCAAACAAAAATTCAACCTCTGTTTGCCCAACAAAAACTGAATGTATTTCAATACGTCCAAAGCTCTCGCCATTTGGATATGCTTTTAAAAAATTCGCTTGAGAGACTGCTTTTTGCCCTTCATTAAAAGAGTTTGCGTACAGATAAAAATCCACTTCATTAAGTGCATTATTACTCGTGTTGACATAACAGACTTTTTCAGAGCATGACAGAGTCATAGCCTCCTCATTTACTGTTACTTCAATTTCATAGAAACTTTTTTCTGGAGTTTTTTCGCACCCAAAAAGAAAAAGAGGAAGGCAAAAGACCAAAACAAAAAATAATGCTAATTTTTTCATAAGGTATTTTATGAGCTTAAAAAACAAAACATTCTTTGAAATAGGTTGTAAAAATGCAAGAATTATGCTATTATAATTTCACTTAAAGAAGGAGTTTTTATGGCATTTTGCAGATTTTCTATTGACATGCTCGCAAACAATACGACTGCTGTCGACAATATCTTTATAAACAATTATCTCCCATACGCAGACTCAATGTATGTGAAAGTCTATCTATATGGCCTTTATAAGTGCCAAGATGGAAATGCTTCTGACAACACCCTTGAAAATTTTGCAAACGAATTAAATTTGTCTCAAGAGCAAGTTGAAGAAGCTTTTGTGTATTGGCAAGAGCAAGGACTTGTTCAGTTTTTAAACATCTTGCCTTTTGAAATCAGATATTTGCCTATCTCTGACGTCATTAACAACACTAAAAAATACAATGCAAAAAAATATGAATCTTTCAATGCTCAAGCTCAAGAAATACTTTCAGGACGAATGATTACTCCAAATGAATACAGAGAATATTATGACATAATCGAGCGTTTTCACATGGAAAAAGAAGCTCTTTTGATGATTATCAATTATTGTGTAAACATCAAAGGCAATAATGTTGGTTATGCTTACATAACTACTATTGCAAAAGATTGGGCAAATCAAAAAATAACTACAGCAAAACAAGTCGAAGAGCGTCTTTTGGAATTTGAAGTCCTACGCACAGGGATGCAAGAACTTACAAAAATCCTCGGAATCAAACGCCCACTTTCAGTTGAGGAAAGAGCATTGTATCAAAAATGGACAACCCAAGGTTTTGATGACAATGTATTAGCTTATGTCGCAAAGACTGCAAAAGCAAAAAGCAAAGCCAATATTTCATATATGGACAACCTGCTTGATAAATATTTTGCACAAAGATTGTTTTCAGTGCAAGAGATTGAACTCTATGAAGCAGAGAAAAACAGAGCAACAAACATGGCAAAAACTCTCTCAAGAAATCTTGGATTGTACTATGAAAATCTTGAGCCTGTCGTTGACAACTATATCTTCAATTGGCTCAATCTTGGTTTCAGTGAAAAAATGCTCGAAGAAATCTCAAACTATTGCTTTAAGACCAACATTCGCACCCTTGACGGAATGAACCGCCTTCTTGAAAAATTTTATAAACTCGGCATACTCACAGAAACAAGCCTTAGCGAATACTTTGGCGAAGTTTTGAGCGTGGATAAAAAAATCAAAAATATTTTGGAAACAATTGGTCTTTCAAGAAATGTCAATCAGTTTGACCGAGACAAATACAAAATTTGGAAAGAAATATGGAATCTTTCTGACGAACTCATAAGCTATGCCAGCAATCTTGCAATCGGCAAAGACCAACCTATTCAATATCTTTCAAGCGTGCTTTCTTCTTTCCATGACAAAAAAATCACCACTGTAGATGAGGCAAAACAATCTTTTGAAATTGTAAATGCCAAACAGAATGAAAACAAGACTTACACACAAGGAAGAAATTACACAAAAGAAGAAATGAACTCCGTTTTGCAATCCATTGAAGAAGTGGAGGTTTAATTTATGAACAACAACATTAAACGCCAAGCTCTAAGCGTTATTATGGCAAATAAAAGAAAAAATGAAGAAGCTTATGAAGCTTTGCTTGCCCCTCTTAAAAAAGATGTCAATTATGTAGAGACCGAAAAAAAATTGACCGCTCTTCGCATTGAAAATGCCAGAAAAGCAGCTTATGGAGAAAAGATTGACACTTCACAAGAAAAGCAACTTGTAGCTTGCTTAAAAAAAATTGAACAAAACTATGGTCTGGCTGACTTAACTAAAAATTATGCTTGCTCAATTTGCAAGGATGAAGGCTTTGTTGAAGGAAAACCTTGCAAATGTTTGAAATGCGAAATTTCAAAAATACTCTTGGATGGAAGTGGCTTTGAAAAGCTTGAAGATTTTGATGAGTCTGAAAAAACAAGTGGCGAACTTTCTCCAATTTACAAAAAAATGAAAGAATGGTGCAACAAAGCTTCAAACAAAACTCTTATTTTCCTCTGTGGACAAACAGGAGTTGGAAAAACTCATTTGACAAGATGTATGGCAAATGAACTTATAAACAATGGAAAAATAGTGAAATTTACAACCGCTTTCAAAATGAATCAAGACTTTAAAGAATTTCACAAAACACTCAATGAAAGTCTTTTGGATAGCTACCTCTCCCCTGAATATCTTTTTATTGATGATTTGGGGTCTGAGCCTGTTTACAAAAACATAACAAGTAAATATCTCTATCTTATCATCAATGAAAGAAAAACCAATCACTTGCACACTGTCATTACTTCAAATGAACTTCCTGATTCAATCAGACACAAATATGATGAAGAAGATGAAAGAATTTTCTCTCGAATCTCAGATAAAGAAAGTTCTGTAAATCTTCAATTGATTGGAAAAGATAGAAGATTGTCAAAAAAATAAAACGCTTAAAATTAAGCGTTTTTTTATCTCGTCAAAAATCTGAGCCATAGCGACACAACTTTATCTTGTGTCTTCTTGTCGTTGTCCTCACCATGACCAGAGTGCATTGTCAAATAGTTTAAAGCTTTCAGGTAAGCAAGACTCTTCTCCATTTCAGCTTTGTCACTACCATAAAGGTCAATTCTGCCCATATCACGACCAATCACAACATCACCAACAAATATGTCATCCCCATGGCAATAAAGCATATCGCTCTTGCTGTGACCACCAAGCTGTTTGAAAGCTATTTCAAAATGTGGAAGTTTAAGCTTTCCTTCACCACTTAAAAAATTGAAATTTGAAAAATCTTGAATGCTAAACTTGCCTTCGCTATAATTTTTCTCGCCATCTCCAAGGTATTCTTTGATAAATTCACTTGCATACACCTTCGCACCAAAGCTCTTTGCATATTCCAAAACTCTCAGACAGTGGTCATAATGACCATGAGTAAGCAAAATCCCCTCAACTTTCTTGCCTGCAATCACTTTTTCTACTTCTTCTTTTTTTGCACCAGCATCAACAATAAAACAATAATCTCCATCAAAGACCACAAACACATTGCTAGAAATGAATTCACTTACAACTTTTTCAATCATAAAATTTCTCCAATCTGATAGCATTATATCAAACTTTCAACTCAAAAATCAAATTAAAAAAAAGAGTTTTTCAACTCTTTTAATTTTGACAAAGCAACCTCAAACAAAACTTGCCTTGAAAGAACTATCTTTCAATTATTTTGCAAATTTAATTCCTCCACTCGCAAATTCATAAACATTGTTACACATCTCTTCTTCAGAAACCAAAGCCACACCTTTCACATTGTCAGTAAATTCACCCTCAAGTCCGAATTGATTTTGGTTTGAATATGAAACAAATTCAAGAAGAAAAACCTCAGCTTCATTGTCTATATCAAATTTTTTGTCAAGATATTCCCAATTTGATTTATAGGTAATAACCCCCAAACTTTTGACAACCTTAGAATTTATATTAAGCTCCTCAACAATCTCTCTTATGATTGCATCTTTGTTTGTTTCACCATCTTCAACACCGCCACCTGCAAGCTGATATTTATATTTTCTGCCCTCAGCGTTTTTTATGACAACATATTTGTCATCTTTGCGAACAGCCGCATAAACTTTTCTGCAAGGCTCACCTTTCAAAAATAGTTCATACATACGCTTAGCTTTTTGAGTATAATAATCCATTTATAAGCTCCTATCTTTACAAATTTTTAATTGCTTATTTGCCGTAACAAACACTTCTTTTTCAGACATATTTGTAGTGTCTATGACCAAAGTTTCTGGAAACATTTTCAAAGTAATTTCTCTCATAGCTTCTGCTGTTTTTTCAACTTTGTGTGGCTCTGAAAAAACTTTTTTGTCTATTTCAGAAACATAGCCTCCCTCATTTATTCGTTTATTGAGCCTGTCTTTCTTGACATCAATACTTGCTTCAAGCAAAATTGAATATTCTGGTTTGGTTGGCTTTGGATGACTTAACATCAACTTTTCAATTTTTTTCAACAAGCTGTCACCCAAGTTTAATCCTCTATGAATTGCTAAAGTTTTTATTATAGTTGATGAATCATGAATAATGGAAGTTGTTGGTTTAAAAAATTCAAGTTCTTTTGCTATCGCATCTGCATACAAATGTCCAAGTACCTCATCACTAATTTGTGGCAACTGTTCTCTCAACAGCTTGAGAAGAATTGGGTCTTCACTTTCCGCAAACTTATAAAGTTTACAAATCGTTTCTTGATTAACCTGACCAACTTCTCTTTCTTTTCTCAAATCTCTTGCAAGCACATTCAGAGGATTGTTTTTAAGAAAAGAGCTTCTCAAAACTTCAACATTTTTTTGTTTACAATTTTTTGCTAAGCTGTTTACAAGCGTTGACTTCCCTGTCAAATCCATCCCATTTATCACAACATAAAATTGATTATTTTCTTCGTCCATAGCCTCTCCCATATAGAAATAGTTTATCATATTCCAATGAAAATTGCAATATGAAAATTTATTATTTCTTCTAGTAACCCTTCTTTAAAAAATAAAAAGCCTAAATCAAACTTTTCGTTGAATTTAGGTTTCAAATGGCAGGGGTGGAAGGAATCGAACCCTCCTCTGGAGTTTTGGAGACTCTCATTCTACCGATGAACTACACCCCTATATCTTTATTTTCTTGCCCTCTTATTCTACTATAAATAATCCACAATGTCAATAAAATTAAAACAAAGTTTTATTTTTCTAATTTTGATATAGCTTATGAAAAAACACTCTATGGGCTATAAATTTTGAAACTAGCAAAAAAAACGAATTCAATAAGTTTGAATTCGTTTTTTCATCGTTAAAGGGTATTATGCCTACACTTTTTACATAAAGGAGCAAGAGGTGTGTTATATATATTTAAAAGTTTTTGTGTTTTGTCTAATGTTTCAATCAAGAAATCCGCCGAAGGATAATCTCCAATATTATTATAAGGAATGTAAGGTGATAACATTGGCATGCACCCACACTTGCATATTTTCTTTACGGCGGTTAATGTTTGTTTAATGCTTTCAAGTCCAACAATAAGTCCTGACCTCACATTTTCTTTCCCGAAAACTTTACTTGCAAGTTTTAAGAATTTAAAATAGTTTTTTCTTCCAATTTCAAATTTCGCAGGGCAATATTTTGAACAAAGTTTACTATCATATAACTCTAAATTTATTGATAATCCTTTTACTCCTATGTTTTTAAGATGTTTGATATAATTTAAGTATTGAGAAGTGTCCGAGTAAGAATTAAATCCTCTTGGTGTCATCATAACATCTATATCGTAGCCAGAGTAATTTTTGCAAAAATATTCATATACTTGTGTTAAATATTCTAAATCTTCAAGTTTTGGACTACCACCTGATATTAAAATATGGGTTATTCGTTCATCTTGCAGTGCAACATTTAGAGCTAAATCCATTTCTTCAATACTGTTCTTTTTGTACTTAATGGCATTCATTGAACAAAATGCACAGTGGTTATTACAACCGGATATTGGAGAAATTCTTACCCTGTCAAAATGAGCATTAACATAATTGGTGATAAGACCAAACTTATTTTTTAAGTTTTTTATCATAAATTCACTAGGTCGCCATATTTTAATTTGTAATAATTCGACACCATTTTCTTCAAGCACAAAAACATTTTTATTTAGATTAATTTTATATTCTGAGTTATCATTTAAATGGCTGGTTACAAACCAATCTTCATTCAATTCAATCATCACCCCAGTGGTAGTGACATAGTCATCATTATAAAATTTCCCCCAATTTTGCAGGTATTCAAGTGCTTTATTAGAAATTTTTACTCCATTCATCATTAATTTAATTTTTAGTGTTTGAAAATTCATTATTTTTTAACCTCTCAACTTTTGTGCTTAATGTTATAAAACTTTCTTCATCATAAAAGCTTAAATAGTTTAATTCAAATATGCTTGGAAGTTTGTTTTCAACAAGATATTTGTCCAGCTCTTCAGATGAAGCTTGGAAGCGTGGATTTATTTCCATAAAGAATACATCTTTTTGCTTAACAATATAATCAACTCCACAAATTCCGCGATATCCAAGTTGTTGAAGGCGTTTCGCTATTTTTTCGGTTTGAATTTTGATTTTATTGCGAGTATCTAAAGATATATTTTTAAAGGCATCAAAGTCCCACCCATCATAAGATAATTCACTTGTTTTTTTTATAAGTTGACATGAACTCTTAAACAGCAAAATTTGGTTATTTGAAATCATAAAAGTACTGTTTATTGGAATGGCCTTTTCAACATATTCAGAGATAGAATACACGAGATTTTTATGTAATAACGGAAGTATATTGTTTTCATTTTGTCGATTCAAAATATATGTTCCTACTCCACCAAAGCCAACAGGTTGCTGAACCACAAACTGCTTGTTTTTGATATTAAATAAATTTTCCATTGCATTATACGAAATTTCTTTACCTTTAACATATTTGTAATTCAATATTTTAATATCTTGTTCCAAAATTGTTCTAGTTATTGGTTTATTATTAAGTTTTTCAATAAGTTTTATGTTATTGGTGCAAACTAGGTGTTTTTTTAATCGCATATATTTTTTGTTAGCTTGATTATAAGCTATAAACTTGGCATTTTTATCTTCTTTTAAAATTGTTTTTATGCACCTATCATAAAACTTTGAAATCTTTTTAAAATTTTCAAGTTGATTGTAGTCTATATTTCCCCCCCCCCATAAAATTTTTATATGAAAGATTTTTACTTATAGTTGAATCAACAACTAATGCAGCATTTTGAAAAAAATTATTGTATTGAATCGTTTTGCTTTTTAAACCTAGATAATAAAAATTCATAACGCCTCCAAAAGTACTTATTGTATAAATTTATTATAACATAAAACATTTAAATTTGCACCAAAAAATTAAATAATTATAATTTTTGATTTTGGCATTTAGGCGTGTGCTTGGTATTTACAAGTGCTGTCGCTCCTCTCCAGCAAACAAGCACACGCCACAAACTCAATTTTGTTGCAAAACAACCGCTCTTTTGTATTTTGTTTTCTTCTCTCTATTTTCTAGTGTAAGCGAATATTCTTTGTTGTCAAGGTTAAAGTTCATGGCTTGTTATTTGAAGAAGTTATATTTTTACGCAAAGCTATGACATCGGCAGAAGTATTCGCTTTTAGGACAGTTAAGCGAGTTTGGAGCAAAAAGAAAACATAGGCGGTTTTTGTCTATGTTTTTCTTAGAGTTTTCCGCTAGTTTCAAAATTGAGTGACTATTGGTTTTTTTTATTTTTTCGATTTCTTTTTGTCGCCATCTGCTGCTTTTCTATATTTGCAGCCAAGGTCAAGCATTCCTTTGGAAATGATTGGTGAGATAATGAGCCAAATGCAAGCAAGAAGCACAAGCACATATATTGCAATTGACCAGCCGTTTCTATAAGCACCACAAATCCAGCCTACAAGGTTGAAATTAAAGATGCCCACAAGTCCCCAATTTATTCCTCCAATAAGTGCAATCACATAAGCAATATAATTTGCAATAACCATATTCTTTCTCCTTTGAGAATATTTTTCCCACAAAGAAAAAAATTAAACAGCAATTGCCATTTAATTTTGTGTGTAATATGCCTCAATATTTTTTGTACGCCAATCTTTGTCCACCTTGACAAAAAGCTTAAGCATACACTTTGTTCCCAAAAGGTTTTCTATATATCTTCTTGTGTGTTCTCCCAGCTTCTTTAAAAACTTTCCGCCCTTTCCTATAATGATGCCCTTATGTTGTTCTCTCTCGCAAATTATATCAACATCAACATGCACAATTGTCTCATCTTCCACAAAACGAGTAACAACAACAGCAACTCCATGCGGTATTTCTTTGTCAATGTTGTCAAGCAGATAGCCTCTCACATTTTCTGCAATCAAAAATTTTATGCTTTTATCAGTGTAAAGGTCGTCATCATAAATTGGATTTCTCTCAGGCAAATACGACAAAATCCTCTCTTCAAGCATTTTTAAGTTTTGACCATTCAAAACTGAAATTGAAAGGCTTTTCAACTCATGTTGAATTTGTTTCTTGTCAGCTTTTGTTGCCAAAAGAATAACATTCTCACACTTTTCTTCAAGCATTTTGATATAATCAAGTTCTTCTTCATCAAGAGGTTTTGTTCCATCAAAAAGATAAAGCACGACATCTGCAGTAGCAATAGCACTTCTGACATTTTTCATCATAAATTTGTCAAGCTTGTTTTCGCTGTGATGCACACCAGGTGTATCAACAAAAATCATCTGATAGCCTTGTCCATTTTTGATTCCAAGAATTGAATCTCGAGTTGTCTGACGTCTGTGGGACACAATGGCAACCTCTTCACCAACAAGAGCATTTACAAGACTGCTTTTTCCAGCATTTGGTCTTCCCAGCACTGCAACATAACCACATCTCATCATCTTGAAACTCCCATTGCATTAAGAGTGTTTTCTGAAGCCTCTTTCATTAGCCTTTCTTCTTCCTCTTTGATGTGGTCAAAGCCCAAAAGATGCAAAAGTCCATGAAGAGCCAAAAAGCAGATTTCTCGCTTCGTTCCATGTCCAAATTCTCTCGCCTGCTTTTTTGCAATGTTTTTGCAAATAACTATATCCCCCAAAAACAAAATCTCGTCCTCTGGATTTCTTTCAGAATCAAACTCTATCAGTCTTTGAAAATAGTTCTTGTCCAAATTTGGAAAAGACAAAACATCTGTCGCTTTATCAATTTGTCTAAACTGATTGTTAAGTCTCTTGATTTCAGTTTCAGAAACAAAGTTTACTGAAACACAAACTTTTGAAAAATCCTCTTCCAAAATTTTTCCTGCGGTTTCAAATAATTTTTGAAATTTTCTTTTGTATGGAAAAACCTTTCCTTCAATCAACATTTTGTACTCCTATCTCTTCTTGTGTTACTATACAGAAATTTACTATAGTCACTCCGCTTAAATGCCTCAAAGTATAATATTCATCTATAATATTATCACAATTTTCACAATTTTTCAAGGCATTTGCCTTTGCTTTTTCAATATATTCATCTTTCACATCTTCAAAGTTTGTTTGCACAACCCTCTCTTTAACTTCAAAATACTTTGTCTTTTTAAGCTTAAACGGCAAAATATTGTTGTTTGAGAGGTCGCTTTCTTCATACTCCACCTCAAACTTTTCAAACTTCTTTTCAGTTTTAAATTTGTAAATTTCAAGCCCAAAAAGTGTAACTATACTCTCCTCACAAACTTCTCCTGTCCTATATGTTTCAACAACATTATCACAATGTTCACTGCTTCCCTCATTGTAAACATCAGCAATAAACTTTGCTTTCGCTTCAACTTTCATAAGCTCTCCAGATGAGTCCACCACATAAGGTTCAACCAAAACATCTCCAACCTTAACTACATCTCCAGCTTTAACCTTTAAAGTTCCAGATACAAGTTCAATTTCTTTTATCTTTGCGTTTTTGTTTGAAACAATAGGTTTAAACTGACCATACTTTTCATCTGGAAGCAATTTTTCTTTTATATTGACAACCAAGGTTTGTCCCTTAATCATGCAAGAGACAAAGCTTATCTCATCAAAGCCATTCAACAGAGAAATTTCAACCGCTCTAGTTTGAAGAGCTGTTTTCTTTTTGTTGAAATTTTGTTTTATAAATGAAACAATCTCTTTTTTTTCCAAAACATTTGTTCCTAAAACTTCGTATTGCCAAATAAATTGACTTTGAACAGCCAAAAATACAACAATCAGCACCCCAGCCAAAATGCCACCAGCAGATGCAAAAAGCTTGGAAAAATTTGACAAGACACCGAAATGTTTAATGCTCAAAATTTCAATATGTTTGTCATTTAAAATCTTTTTCAGTTTTTTATGCTCTGAAAAAGGACAAGAGAAGCTAACCTCTTTTTCATTTATTCTTTCAATTTTTGAAATTGGAAAATCCTTGTAAATAGAGTTGAACAGCTTTTCTTGATTGAGGCTCTTAATATGAAATCTCGACTCATTTTTTACTTTCATCAGACTTGCTCCACTTTTTTGATAATTCCACAAATTTTTAAGGTGTTTTCGCTAAGTTCTGCCAAAACCAAATCTTTGCCCTCAACAATCACAACAGCCTTCTTGACTTTGAAAGAAATTAACTCTTTTGAGAGCGTGACAAGTCCTAAATGTCCCTCAACATACAAAACTCTGCCTGAAATATTAACTAAATTGAAAGTGTCCAAATTTAGTTTGTTTGAATCTTTAAGATTTTCTTTTACTTCATTAAAAAAATTAAACATAACTCGCCCTGCAATATTTTATGTCTATTGAAAAAGTTAAAGAATAAAAAAAAGAAGATTTTTTCAATCTTCATTATTCTTTCTATCAAAAACATCATTCAAAATGAAATCCTGAACCGTAGGAGAAAGGTCTTTAATCATTTCAATGACCTGCTCTCTAGACTTCCCCTTCAAACTCTCAAAATCAAAGCCCATCAAAGCATCAATGTCATTTTGCTCCTCAGATGAAAGTTCTTCCTCTGCATTGTAATGGTCTTGTTCTTCTTTGAGAAATTGCTCATAAGATTCTATTTTAGTTTCAAAAAGGTTTTCATCAAACTTAAACATATCTTCATCTCCGCCAAAACTAAGAGCTTCGTCTGGTTGAACTTCTTTTTCTTGTTTTTTGTCATCCCAATAAAAATCTTCAAGTTCTGCCTCAAGGACTTTTTCTTCCTTTACAACCTGTTGTTCTATTTCTTTTAAATCGCTTTCAACTTGTTTTTTTAAGGATATAGGTTTCTCACCTTTTTCAATTTTGAGTTTGTCAAGACTGCGTTTCCTTTTTCTTGCCATCCAGAAAAAATAAAACACCACAGCACCACAAACAACAATTATTGCAACTATATACAATGCAATCATATTTTCCTACCTTCTATTTGGATTGTCTTTCTTATCAAGTAGTTTTCTTCTCATCTCAGTGTCTGCCTGCAAGTTTTCAAGTTTGTAATAATCAATAACATCCTTAATTTTGCCTTCTTCAATTGCTTTGATAATCGCTTTAGGCACTTCGGCTTCGTTTGCTATTGTTTTTGCCCTCATCTCCTCTGCTTTAGCCTTCATTTCTTGCTCAACAGCAACTGCAGTCAATCTTCTATGCTCAAGCTGGTTCGCAGCAATAATTCTCTGCTTTTCAATAAGTTCTTTTTCTGCAATTATTGCCTTGTTAACTCCCAAATCAATATGAATAACATCCGCAGAAACGAGTTCGTATTTGGAATCATCATCAATCCCAGCATCAAATATTGCCTTATCAAGCAGTTGTGGTTTTGAAACAAGACTGCTCGCCTTTTCTGTGTTTGCTATCTTTGTCACAACAGCCTCAACCGCTCTCGCAGAAATTGTGTCAACATTGACACCTGACAAAAAGTTTGAAATTTGAGTTTTTAAAGTTAAAGAAATTTTGACACTTATCTCTTGATTGTCTTGTGACACACCTGTAATAAGTGGAATCTCAATCACTTTTGGATTAATACACTCTTTGACAACCTCAAGAAAATTTATTCCTGCAATGTCAACCGCCCTTGCAAAATCAAGGTCAATTTCAAGCTTTGCACTTTTTGCAGCATTAAGACCTTCAATAATATTTAATGGGTGTCCGCCACTTGATGATATAAGCTCCAATTGATAAGTTGAAATTTTTAGTTTGGATTTTTTTGCCAAAATATAAGCTTTAACAATTTCAAGATATTGTTCTTTTCTCAATTTCATGCTGATTAACTTAAAACCAGAAACATAGGCACCTGAAAAAATAGCCATAAAATACACTTTTTTAGGCACAAGGACAAACATAACCAACAAAAATACAAACAAAACAGATGCTACGACAATGGCAGCAATCACTCCACCAGACATCAAAATTCTCCTATATGTTTTATTTTATCACAAAAAATGTCACTTGTCTACACCAAAAACAAAAGAAAAGAGCTTTTTTGCTCTTTTCTTAATAATATTTAAGACTAAAAATCCTCATCTTCATCAAAGTCGTCATCATCAAAATCATCATCAGGCTCAGCATTTGCATCTTCATGCTCTGCAATTGTTCTGAAGCAAACTTTGAAATCATAGCAAATACCTGTTTTTGTTGGGTCTTTGACTATATCAAAATAGATTTCAATAAAACTACATCCATCTTCACCTGCAAACATTTGTTCATTTAAAGTGCCATATTGACCAGCCGTTTGAGAATCATTAAGCTTGTAATATTTTCTCGCATTGTCAAGACCTGACAAATACTTTGATGCCTTAAATGCTGATGGGTCAATCTCTGTTCCACTTACAAATGGGTCAAGAACTCCACCACCAATTCCATTGTTAAACTCAGAGAATTTAACGCTGTCTGGCTCCAAAACAACTTGATATGGACCTTCGTCATCATCTCCAATCAAAAACATTGACTCATCTGAAATATCCTCTCCATTGGCATCTTTAAGTTCTCCATTCTTGCCATATTTGATTGTCATTTGTTCTTGTTTATCAACAACAATTTCATTTTTGCTATGGTCATAATATCTGAAGCCAACATTGACAACAAGTTCATCCAGCATAGTTTTGCCAGGAGTGTTGTTTTCAAAATATTCAAAGTCAAGCCACATATCACCAAGAGATTTGCCCTTAAGCTCCTCCCCAGGATAAACCACCAAGCTTTGATACTCTGCAGCTTCAATGTTTTTAAAAAGCTCTGTGTCGTCATTTACATGAACACCATCAACAATAGTATCATAATTCCCAAAGAAATAATTTCCTTTGTATTCAGTAATCATTGATGCTGAGAATCCATTGCTAAGTGACACAGGTTGTACATTTCCATCTTCTGCCAATGTATAACCAATTGGAGCTTTCTCACAAGCATAACGCACAATATTGTTTGCAACAGCTTTATAGTTTCTGTTGAATGTAAGGTCATCTGGTTGAGTAGTTGTTTCAGAGTTTTGTGAATTTACCACATAAAAACCTTTTTGTGTAACAGTGAAAGTATCGTCACTATTTTCGCCAATCACTTTATCCACAATAAAATTTGTAATTTGATTAAGGTTCTTTTCAACAACACCAACATATCCGCCAATTTCATTATATCGTGCTTTTGCAAGTTTCAAAGCATCTGCAATTGGCACATTATTTCCCCAACCGTCAACAGTGATTCCACTTACGTATCCATCACTTCCATAAGAAATGTGGAAATTAAAATATGGTGCATCCTCAGCATTTTCTGTGCCTTCAACAACATTCCCATCTTGGTCATAAGTGTTGTAGTCATAGCCCAATACAAACATATAAATTGCATATTCAAGAGCGTCTTGATAGTAGTTTTTAGCAGTTATAGTTTGAGCATTTTCAACTTCTTTTTCATAAAATGGAGATTTTGCATAATTGTCAACAGGAAATCCGCCAACCTCAACTCCATCTTTAGTAACAATGTTCCCTGCATAACTTAATTTAAAATTTGGATAAAGATTGTCTAAATAAGTCGAATAACCAAACATTGTTGTCCATTCGTTATTTGGTTCTGCTTCAAATTTAACTGTTTTATTATTTACATTAAAATCGGAGAATTTTGTAGCAGAAACTTCTGCCAACTTTTCAAAATAGAGTCTATCATCAGTTGGAGGCACAGCTGTTGAACTCTTTGCAGTTTCTTTAACTTTCCAATTCCAAGAATTGTCTAAATCAAAATAAATTAATTGAGATTGCTTAGTCGAAGCACTAGCATCTGTGTAAGTAGTTTCCACCTTAGTAATTGTGTATCTTATGCTATCAAAGAGATAGTAGTTTGGAGTTGTTGAGGTAAAGAAGTTTCCTTCCAATGCCATATAACCATTTTCACCACCCGTTTGACTCAGACCAAGAATCAACTTTGCATTGTCACTATCATTTCTCTCATAAACATCATATAAATATTCTAGTATCGCTCTAGCATAAAGATTGTAATAATTTTCAGAATATTCTCCCACAGCATCCGCAAAAGAATATCCTGAAGGACGAGAAAGAACTTTTGTCCCATCTAAAGCAGCAACATGGTCTTCGTCAGAACCACCGCCACCACCTCCGCCGGAGTTTGGCTCACATCCAACAAAGAGGACAAACATAAAACAAAACATAAAAGACAAAATTTGATAAATTATCTTCTTTTTCTTCATAGTTTTATCTTACCACAATTATCACAAAAAAACAATATTTTTGACAGAAAAAATCTTATCACAACAAAAAAGGCTTGAAAAACATTTCAAACCTTTATTTTATTATTAAAAATCTTTTCCTTTCCCTTGAACAAGTGTCACAGTACGAGCAGTTTTTGTTTGAGCCTTAGAAACAGGCTTATAAAAACTCTTTTCAACTATTTTATCTTTAGCTCTTTCATTGACGATGAAGTTGCTGTTATTCCCTGCCAACAACACATCAAAAGGGGTTTGTGAAGGTAACATACGAGTAACAATATCTGTATCAATAAATCTGCATTCGCCTGAAGCTGTTTCAACAACACATCTTACTCCCAAAAATTGTACATTTCCAATACCATAACCGACACCACTTTCACTTATAGACTTAACAGTGTAAGCAAAAAGCACTTTTGCACCTTGCAACTCAGTTGCTGCATCTCCAGATATTCCTAATTCTTTTTGGACACCATCTTTTGCAAGTCTGTTAATAACATTACTTGCAACTGTTTTGGTATTTTCTGCAAAAGTAGAATCCATCTCATCTGTGTAATTTTGAATACTGTCTTTTGCTTCTCCTGTAATTTTTCCACCTGAAAGAAGATTAGTTTTCAACTCTGCTCCATTACTTAAAATATTATTTTCTGAAAGAGTGAAAATACAGAATGATTTTTTTCCAAAAATATTATTTGCAACTGTACCAAATTCAATTTTTCCATCAGCGACTGAAATGTATTTCACTGAATCAACAGAATCGATTGCTATAGCAGCATCTGCACACAATTTTTTTCCACCTATGTCAGTATTCAAAGCTTCAAGCACTGTTTCAGCAAGAAGTTGGTTGTTGTAAACACGGTTTCCCAAAGAATCTACAGTGAAGATTTTGTCTCCAGAAACAATTGGTTCATCTGGGTCAATTGGTTTATCTGGTTGGTCAGGTTCTTTTTCTGTATCATCCACAACGAAATTGTCATTTGGCATTGAAACAGTCCAATCTCCAACATTTGTGATATCAATGGTTTTATTTTCGCCAACAAGATTAAGAGCATCTGAAGAAATACTAGCTTGATACTCATCTCCATCAACAGTAACTGTGTATTCTTGAGTTTCAGCATTATAATTAGAAACATCACCAGCAAACAAAGAGTCATAAATAATTGAATTTGCAATCAACAAATCTGTGTTTGTCTTATGATATTTCATATCAGATTCGTCAAATTTATATTGATAAGTCTTTTCACCTTCTGTATTGAAATAAACCCCTCTTCTATCTCCATTTTCACGGTAACGAATTTTCTCGCCGTCAATTTCATAGATGTCAGTCTTTCCATTTTCAGTCAAAGTGTATTTATAACTTTTCTCAACATTCATCAAACCAATAAAGTTGTCATACGCTTCCCTATTCCAACTTGGCTTTTCTGGCTCAGTTGGCTTCTCTGGTTGTTCTGGCTGAGTTGGTTTATCTGGGTCAATTGGAGTGACAATCGGTGGATTTGGATTAACAGGCTCATCTGGTGTCTTTTCTTGACCACAAGCAGTTAATATTGAAGCTCCCATAACAAGGCAAACTGCAAATGGAACACCTTTTTTTAAAATCTTTTCCAAAAATTTATTCATTTTATCCCCCTAAAATATAGTTATATTTATATAATACCACCAAAACGCTTTTTTTGCAATACATTTTTGTAAAATTTTTTAAAGACCAGCTCTCATAAAGAAAAATAGATACTGTTGAGCATAACCTGATAGTTCTCCAAACTCACTAACAAGTTTTTCTCTTACTTTTTCACGGTTTGGCTCATGCGTATAAAATCTGTCGTGCATTTGCTCTATCCATGTGTCCACAGGAAAAACATCCTGCCTGCCATAGCCAAAAAGCAAAACACAATCTGCAACCTTTGGTCCAACGCCCATAAGCGAGATGAGTTTGGCTCTAAGCTGTTTTGTTGGCAAGTCCACCCACTCAAGCAAGGCTTGCTCATCCACTTGCCTAAGCACTGCAAAGAGATATTTTGCACGATAGCCAGCGCCAAGCGTAGCAAAATCCTCTTCCGTAGCCTTCAAAAGTTCTTCTCTTGTTGGAAATGCAAAAAAGCCATTCATTTTCTTTCCAAACTTCTCTTTTATTCTATTTAAAATAAGTTTTATTCTTTTGATATTATTATTTGCAGAAACAATAAAAGAAATAAGCGTTTCAAACAAATTTTGCTTCAAAATCCTGATTCCAAAACCATACTCAATTGGAGCTTTAAGAATATCAAAAGTTTTTAAATTGGCTTTAATTTCTCCATAATTTGTTTTTAAATCAAAATAATCCTCAAAATATTCTGGAGTTTCTGTTTCAATAACAAAACCTGTTTCATTTTCTAATATCTCAGCTTTCTTATCTGTTGAAAGCACCACATAATTTCCTTTTTCATTTTTAAAAAATGAAAAAACTTGACCACATTCCAAAATATGCTCTGGATTAAAATCTTCTTTGCCAATAATGACAATTTTGTCTTTCTCTAATTTATATTCCATAATTTCATCCTACAAAAAGAAAAAAGGGCTTATAAGCCCTTAAATTTTTATTCAGCAACAACTGAAACGATATCTTTTCCTTTGCCTTTTCCGAATTGAACTTTTCCATCTTTAAGAGCGAAAAGTGTATAATCCTTTCCCATTCCAACATTTACACCAGGATAAATCTTTGTGCCACGTTGTCTTACAATTATGGAACCAGCAGTTACGAATTCACCAGCGTAAGCTTTTACGCCAAGACGTTGACCTTGAGAATCTCTACCGTTTTTTGTGCTTCCGCCACCTTTGTGGTGTGCAAAAAGTTGTAAATTAACAAACATCTTCTCTAACCTCCATTCTAACATTTTTATCATAATTCTTTGCAATATCTTCAAAGGTCATTTCCATAGCTTTCAAAAGTGCTTGTGCATTGTCATTTTGAAAATCATTCAGTTTGACATGCAGATAAGCATCCTTTATGTCAAACTCAACATCAAGTTTCAAAACCTCATTAAGTCCAACAAGTGCCATCTGCCCTGCAGTCGAAATCCCTGCACAAACAATGTCACTGCCTGCCTCTGCAAAACCACTATGTCCTTTGATTTGATACTCGCAAATCTTTCCATTTTTTTTGAAAATCGTAATCTTAGTCATATTACATCTTTATAGAAACAATTTTAATTTCTGTCCAAGGTTGTCTATGACCTTGCTTGCTACGAACGTTTTTCTTAGGTTTGTATTTGAAAACTACAATTTTGTCACCTTTTCCGTGAGCGAGAACTTCAGCCACTACTTCAGCCTTTTCAACAATTGGTGAACCAGCAACTGTCTTACTTCCGTCAGAAACCAAAAGTACATCAAGTTTAACTTTGCTTCCAACTTCGCCGTTAAGCTTTTCAACTTTAAGCACATCATTTTCTGTAACATTGTATTGCTTTCCACCTGTTTGAACTACTGCAAACATCTTTCTTACCTCCTCTAACCAAACTCGCTGTCATCTTAGGTGAGCGTTTATAACGCTTTTTGCTTTAAGTCAATCAAAAACTCTCAACAATTTTTCTTCTAAAACCCGATACAAGCGGATACTTTGATATTTTAACAAATATTGTTCTATTTTGTCAAGTGTTGTTTGGGGATAAATAAAAAAATTCGCCCTAAAAAGTGCAAATTTTTCTTCCTTTTATTTGGCTTTATCCTTGTTTTGTGAAGTTTCTTTGTTTTGAGCTGCCAACCAACAACCCACCCAACTGTTTTCTTTTCCGCCATCCATAGCTTTTGACATGCCATAATGAAATGTATCTTGTTCAACTCCAACAATGTTTGTGAAAAACGACAAAGGGAATTCAATATTGTTTTTTATTCCCAACACTTCACCAATCATGCTTGCTCCGCTCGTCTTAAACTTATCATTTGCTTCATCATACTTCACACAACCCAATGATTTCAAAGTTTCCTGAAGCATGTAAGACTTCACAATGTCAAACTTTAAACGCTCACATTTTTGAATCACAGTCAAAACCTCTTTACACAACCTGACAGCCTCTGTTTTTGAAGTGTAATTAGACTTCAAATTTGCAGGCTTAATCCCTTTCAAAACAGTCAATGCCTCATTAAAACTTTGATAAAAAAATCCACTTTCCTCTTGTTCCATCTCTGACATAATCACCTCAATTTTACAGTGCCTTTTTTTTCCTAAAAGGCAACTATTAGTCTTAATATTTTTATAATTGATTTTGTTTTTTTTCACAAACCTTATTATGTTATATAAAAGTCTTTTTTGGCGAATTATAGCAATATAAAAATTTTAAATTTTCCAATTAAAACTTTCTGCTATTCTATTTAAAACAACTAATAAAAAAGATGCAAAATCGCATCTTTTTTTAATCTTTTTTCAACACATAAGGTCTTGCATTATCAAATAAAAAGCCATCCAAATTTTTACACTTAGGCAATCCCTCAAAGTACATACGACTGATTTTTCCTACTCCGTCATGAGCAATAACAACAACTTTTTGCCCCTTATGTTTTTCAAGAATCTCGTCATAAAAGCCTGAAACTCTTTTAAACATTTCAGCTGGTTGTTCAAAATTTTTGAAATTGTATGGCTTTTTAAAATCCCAAACATAATGGGGATATGCCTCTGTTTGTTTCATACCTGTTGCAGAGCCATCTTCTCGTTCCAGAAGTCTGTCGTCATAAAAAATTGGAGTTTTCTTATGATATTTCATAATATATTTTGCAGTCTGTTTAGCTCTTTTGAGCGGAGAACAATAAACAACATCAAAAGCTTCCCACATCATAATTTGAGCACATTCCTTTGCTTGAATTATACCTGTTCTGTTGAGAGGTATATCTTTTCTTCCTGTATTTATGCCTTCGATATTTTCTTTTGTCTGACCATGTCTAATAAAAGTAATCATCCTATTTCTCCAATTTGTTTAAATAACCTTTAAAATAATCAGGTAGCTCTGCTTCAAATTCCATAAATTCCTTTGTCCTTGGGTGATAAAAAGACAATTTGTAAGCATGAAGCAACTGTCCTGAAAGTTCTTTTTTCTCCTTTCCATAGAGCCTATCTCCAACCACAGGATGCCCCAAATGCTTTGCATGAACACGAATTTGGTGCGTTCTTCCCGTCTGCAAGATAAACTCAACAAAACAAGCATTGTCAAAATATTTCAAAACCCTAAAATCAGTTATTGCCAACCTTCCAGAAGCTTGAACAGACATTTTTTTCCTATCTTTTGGGTCTCGTTTTATGTAAGTTTCAACTCGCCCTTCACTATCTTTCAAATGTCCTTCCAACACCGCCAAATAATTTCTGTGACAAATCTTATTTTTTATTTGCTCAGCCAAATCAACATGTGCCAAATCGTTTTTTGCAACCACCATAAGTCCACTTGTATCTTTGTCAAGCCTATGCACAATTCCTGGTCTCAGCTCCCCATTTATCCCGCTCAAATCAGTTATTTTATTTAAAAGACCATTGACAAGAGTTCCACTTTTTGTAGAAGCACAAGGATGAACAACAAGCCCCTGAGGTTTGTTTACAACCACCAAATCTTTGTCTTGAAAAACAATTTCAAACTCTATATCTTCCGCTTCAGTTGAAATTTTTTGTGGCTCTTGAGGCTCAATTTCCACTTTTTGACCAACTTTCAGCAATATTCCAGCTTTTGTAGGCACTTTGCCATCAAGTTTAATAAGCCCTTTTTCAATAAGATTTTTAACATGCGAACGAGAAAAATCTGGAAACTTTTCAACAACGAAAGCGTCCAGCCTTTTTCCAACATCTTCCAACGAAATGATGATTTGATTAATCATTTTTTTTGTTGCCCTTTTTAGCTTTAGAATCTCTTACAAAGTAAACTATCAAATAAACAATCAAAAGCACAACTCCAACACTCAGTGCAACATCTGCAAAATTGAAAATTGGAAAGCTTTTCCAAAAATCAAACTCAATCATATCTCTTACATAACCAAAAAAGAGTCTATCATAGAGATTTCCCAAACAGCCGGCAAAAAGAAAACCAAATGTCACATTGAGAAGCCAAGACTTGTTTTTTTCTCTGATATAATAATATATAAAAATCGCTAAGAAAACAAAAGTCAAAACAATCAAAAAGACCTGTTTGCCAGCAAGCATACCCCACGCAGCACCATAGTTATGCACAATCCTAAAGTTGAAAAGCTTTGGTATAACTGTTACAGACTCACCATTTTCTAATCTCGCATCAAAAACATATTTAGTAACCAAATCAACCACCAAAACCGCAACAATAATTGCCATCATGATGCCAAACTTAAGCCAATCTTTCTTTTTCAAAAATTCACCCTCTTACTTTTTTATATTTTTTCTTTAATTTTTCAAGATTTTCATCTTCAAAATATCTTTCTGTAAAACCACAATCGCAACAAACATACCTTGTCGTGACAATTTCTCCACGAAGTGCACCCAATTTCTCACAATCAACAAATTTTTCTTTCCCATCTTGTGAAAAAACCAAAATTTCCTTGCTGTTACACTTAGGACATGTTCCATTTTTCATAATTAATCTCTCTCAATTTTCATATTTTTTGGCAAAAAGATAAAAAGATTCTTATCAACCTCTTCCATTGTTGCACCAAGTGCAGCAATCATTCCACTAAGATAATTTAAAGCTTTGTTTTTGTCAGAATTGCTACAGCCTCTAAAATCAAGGAAAAACGCCTTGTTTTTCTTTAATAATTCTGCCTTTTCTTTGCAAAATTCAAAATCTTCTGGGTAATAGACCTTTACACCATCAATTTCATCTGGCAATTCTTCTTTAATTTTTAAATTGTAAGTAGCCTTTTGTGGATTTTTTTTCTTTGCAACGACCTTAACATCATCACTTTCAAATCCAAAAGCTTTATAAATATAATTCATGAATCCCATAATTTTTCTCACTTTTACTTTTAATTGTAACACATTTATTCTCACCAACAAAACAAAATAAGCTTTCAAAATAGTTGATTTTGTCAAAAAAACTAAAATTGCCTATTGAAATCAGCTTTTCTTCATGTTATAATAGGATAGAAAAAACTAAGGAGAACAAAAATGAATTGTATTAGAGAATTTCCAAGTATAAAAAAGAATTATATTGAACTGCGTGAAAAGCTCAACTTTTTGTGCTGTCAAATCAACGAAAAAGGTTTTGATGTTGATACCCCACTTGTACGCATTGCCGAAAATGAAGAAATCACAAAGACAATCAACAAAATCAAGGATATTAAAAGTAATGTACAGCTTTTTACTAGCCTTTCTGTTTTAACAAATGAAGGGAAATCTCTACTTAAAACTGCTAACAAAAAATTGGAAAGAGAGAACAACCCATATTTCACAGCAAAAAAAGGCACTTTAAATGAAGTATTTTCAGATTGCTTTACCGCAATGAACTATCTTAAACTCGAAATTGGATTGCTTTCTATTGGAAAAACTTTAGGAGATGTTGATAGAGCAAAAGCTCTTTCTAAAAATGCAATAAACTCAATTCCTGCTACTTCATCAAATGACTCTGTTATTTTTTCTTCAGCACTTGCAATTGCAAAAGCTGAAGGTATAGTTCTTCATAACACAAAAGTTAAGTAAGAAAAAATAAAAGAAGGAGTTTGTATATGTATAATTTAGATGACAAATCTTTTGAAGCATTACTAAAAACACTTGTAGCAACACACAAAGCATTGATTGCCAACAATGGTATAGATGAGACATCAACTATTTATGCAAAGCAATCAAAAAATTTCCCTAGCTATGAATATACTCGTATATTTACAAAAGTTAAACTAAATCCATTGAAACTTTTGTCTTTGGATAATAAATATTTTTCAAACTTTCAACGAATCTCAGAACTTATGGAATGTGCGGACCTTTCTTTTAGAGAAAATCTAAAACCATGCACAGATAGAGAAAAGGTGGACAAGATTAAACTATTCCGTGCTTCAATTATTGAAAAAGCAAAACAAGAAACAAAAACTTATTATCAAGCATTTTCAACTGTATCCCCTAATTATTCAACAGGCAGAACAACATCTTCAGGCTATGGTGGAAAGAGATAAATTTTACAATTAAATACATTAATGAATAACTTGCATACTAATTTGGAGGAATCATGAATAAAATCAAACTACTTAAAAGCAACACAACAGCAATAGTAGTGATTAAAGCTATAGTCAAAGACTTAAAATTTGATGTTGACAAATTCGCAAACCATGTCAATTCAAGAACTTTAACAGAAAAGCTAATTTCAAAAGACTCAATCTTGAACTCTTATGGCATTCTTGTAAAAAAACACTCAGATTGCAGAGCTTCTCTTTTAATTTACTTTCAGGAACAACAAGATATAAATATTGAGTTGGACTTTGACAGAGCTTCTGGTTCAAAAAAAGTGTCAAGAAAACAAGAAAAAATAAATTTAGCCAAGGAAGAATTTGTTTTAGCTTACAAAGATACTGACAGTTTGCTTAATAAAATTTCTCTAACTTTTCAGAAAGTTAATGAAACAATTAAAGCTTTAATTTCAGGTGCCTTATTAGATGAATATTTGTCTAAAAAACAAAAAGAGGGTGGAAATGCTGGTAAAAAATCTCCAAAGCACACAACTAAAGAAATACTTGATTTAATAGACTGCCCTTCAACGACAGCACCTACCACCTCAAGACTTGATTCAAATTTCATTGCCGACAACTCTGTCTCAAGACTTGATAACAACCCTGAAATGCCAAAACAAAGTTCAAGACTTGATTCTACCATAGTAAATCCAAATGGAGATGGAAAATAAAGGATAATTTAATATAACAGTTCACATATTATCCTATTAAGCAGTTAAGCGAGGAAATAAATGATTTTAAGATTAGAAAATATTATATCTGGAAAATCCTTTAAAAATCTATATAAACTTTATAAAAACGATATTAAAAAACAATTATCAAACTATGAAAAAGAATTAAAAGAGGTATCAAAAAGCGACACCTTCTTTTCAAGTCATAGAAAACAATATATTCAAAATCAAATAAATATATTAAAAGCCATGGAAAATAAAACTTCCATGGCTATTGATAAAAAATGCTTTTTTAAAAATTTGGAAAAAATTAAACAAGCATGTTTGGAAATACTTGCTTCAGGAAAAGATATAGATTTGACAATTGACAATGATTCTTCTCTAAAAAATATTCAATCAGATTTTGAATTTTATGCTTACACAAATCAAGAAATTGAAGCAATAATTAGTTTAAATAACATCCTAAAAGAAAATGGAATGACACAAAATATATATTTATTTGACGATTGTATCAAAACCGAAAGAAATAAAGCTTGGGACTTAGAAACCGTTTTGATGACAAACAACGAAATTGATATTGTTTGCAATTATATCAAAGAAAAAGAGTTTTCACCTTTTGAAGCAATGTTGTTTATACATAGATATATCACAAGCACTTTTAGATACAATTATGACAGCGAAATAGGAAATCTACATAGTAATTCCAATATAATTGGTGCATATAAATATGGAAAAATTGTTTGTTCAGGCTTTTCATCTCTTACAAAAGCTATTATAGATAAACTTCAATATCCCGAATTAAAATGTGAAATTGTAAGCTGTGCTCTTCTTCAAAATGATAAGTTTGAAAAACATGCTCACTGCTTAATTCATATACAAGACAAGAAATATGATATATCTGGCTCTTATATGAACGACGCTTGTTGGGATTGTGAGAAAGAAAATATCAACGATGAAACTAGAAATAAGGAAATACTTGGAGAAGGTTTTGCTCACTGTATGTTTTCTGTTGAAAACCTGATGAAACTCAAATACTATGATGCTGAAAATTTCGAATATAAACCATGGAGATATTTTCATAGTTTTGATAAAAGCAAAAATCGTTCTTTAGTAACCAAGTACAAAGATGATGAATTATTAGAGCAAAGTAAAAATCCAAATTATATCCCCGATATTGTTAAAAAATATAAAGACTCTTCAAGACCAATATCTAAAGAGAACTACCTTAGAGCAATGTCTCGTGTGCTTACAAGGTCACTGAGTGAAAAATCTGTTGAAGAACAAAAAGCCACTGCAAAAGAACTGATTATACGTACATCCTCAAGTTTCCATTCTACTTTTAACTCAAGTGCAAAGCACAGTCTTATAAATGATGGGAAATAGATTTAAACAAAAAATTTACATTGGCACTCTTTAGAATAAATTAAGTTATAATTCTATAACAAATGAAAAATGCTTGAATAAAATATAAATTGATTATACATCGAGCCTAAAAATGACATAATATGATGAGGAGTAAAAATTCATCACCGAAAGTTACAATTGCATTGCTAACATTTACATTAAAACTAGATTTTTGAATTAGCAATAAAAAAAGACTGAGTTTTCAGTCTTTTTTTGATTTTATTATTCAATAACTTGAGAAACAACACCAGAACCAACTGTTCTTCCGCCTTCACGAATAGCGAAACGAAGTCCTTGCTCAATAGCAATTTCTTTAGAAAGTTCGATTGTCATTTTGATGTTATCTCCAGGCATAACCATTTCAACACCTGC
Source organism: uncultured bacterium (assembly GCA_949474265.1). Taxonomy (GTDB): domain Bacteria; phylum Bacillota; class Clostridia; order Christensenellales; family UBA1242; genus Caccovivens. The sequence goes on from CASXBC010000011.1 coordinate 31,090, forward strand.
AGGAAGTTCGATTGTTCCTGTTACGTCAGTTGTTCTGAAATAGAATTGTGGTCTATAACCATTGAAGAATGGAGTGTGACGTCCGCCTTCTTCTTTCTTCAATACGTAAACTTCAGCAGCAAATTTTGTGTGAGGTTTAATAGTACCAGGTTTGCAAAGAACTTGACCTCTTTCGATTTCTGTTCTTTGAATACCACGAAGAAGAATACCAACGTTGAATCCAGCGATACCTTCATCAACAGTCTTTCTAAACATTTCAACGCCTGTTACAACAGTTTGCTTTTTAGCACCCATACCAACGATTTCAACAACATCATTGATTCTAACGATACCTCTTTCAATTCTTCCTGTAGCAACTGTTCCACGACCTGTGATTGTGAAAACGTCTTCAACAGGCATAAGGAAAGGTTTGTCTGTATCTCTTTCTGGTTCAGGGATATAAGAATCAAGAGCATCAAGAAGTTCTTGAACAGGAACACAAGCAGGGTCACTTACGTTTCCAGCTTGAGCAGCTTCCAAAGCTTTAAGAGCTGAGCCCTTAATGATTGGAGTGTCATCTCCTGGGAATCCATATTCATTCAAGAGTTCTCTGATTTCCATTTCAACGAGTTCCAAAAGTTCTGGGTCGTCAACTTGGTCAGTTTTGTTCATGAAAACGAGGATATAAGGAACACCAACCTGTCTAGCAAGCAAAATGTGTTCTCTTGTTTGAGGCATAGGACCGTCTGTTGCAGCAACAACAAGGATAGCTCCGTCCATTTGTGCAGCACCTGTAATCATGTTTTTAACATAGTCAGCGTGTCCTGGGCAGTCAACGTGAGCATAGTGTCTCTTCTCTGTTTGATATTCAACGTGAGAAGTGTTGATTGTGATTCCTCTTGCTTTTTCTTCTGGAGCTTTGTCAATTTCATCATATCTCATTTTTTGAGCAAAGCCCTTTGCTGCACTATACATAGTAATAGCAGCAGTCAATGTAGTTTTACCATGGTCAACGTGTCCGATTGTACCAACGTTAACGTGTGGTTTAGTAATGTCATACTTACCTGTAGCCATTTTTAAAATCTCCTTTTTGTTTTTTACTGTTACATTTTAACATAATTTTTATAAATGTCAAAACAAATTCACTATATTTGTCAAAAATTTTATTTATCAGACGAACATAATTATTTATAGCAGAAAGCTATTATTTCTTTCTGTTTCCAACGATTGTTTCAGCGATATTTCTTGGAACTTCAGCATATTTCAAGAATTCCATAGTGAATGTCCCACGTCCTTGTGTTTGAGAACGCAAATCTGTTGCATAACCAAACATTTCGCCAAGAGGGACTTCAGCATTAACAACTTGTACGCCAGGTTTTGTTTCGTTTCCTGTCAAAATTCCACGACGTGAAGTCAAGTTACCCATAACTGTTCCAAGATAATCATCTGGAGCTTCAACTTGAACTTTCATAATAGGTTCAAGAAGAACAGGGTCTGCGTGCAATGCACCATCCTTAAATGCCATAGAACCAGCAATCTTGAAGGCTGCTTCTGATGAGTCAACTTCATGGTAAGAACCGTCAATCAAAGTAACTTTGAAGTCAACAGTTTCATAGCCAGCAATAACACCGTTTTTGCAAGCTTCTTGAATTCCATTGTTGATTGGTTGGATATATTCTTTTGGAACTGAACCACCAACAGTTTTGTCCTCAAATTGATAGCCTGTACCTGGTTCAAGAGGTTCAATATTGATAACGCAGTGACCGTATTGTCCCTTACCACCAGACTGTCTAATAAACTTACCCTCAGCCTTTGTTGCTTTTCTGATTGTCTCTTTATAAGCAACTTGTGGAGCACCAACATTAGCTTCAACTTTAAATTCACGAAGAAGTCTATCAACGATAATTTCAAGGTGAAGTTCGCCCATACCAGCAATAATTGTTTGACCTGTTTCTTGGTCAGTATAAGTTTTGAAAGTTGGGTCTTCTTCAGCAAGTTTTACAAGTGCAAGCACCATTTTTTCTTGCATAAGCTTTGTTTTTGGCTCAATAGCAACCCTAATAACAGGTTCTGGGAATTCCATACTTTCCAAAACAATTGGTTTCTTTTCATCACAAAGAGTTTCTCCTGTGATTGTGTCTTTAAGACCAACGATAGCAGCAATGTCTCCAGCACCAACTTCTTTAATTTCTTCTCTTTGGTTTGAGTGCATTCTGATAAGTCTTCCAACTCTTTCTTTTTCACCCTTGTTAGAGTTGTAAACATACGAGCCTGCAGTGAGTTTTCCTGAGTAAACTCTAAAGAATGCAAGACGTCCAACAAATGGGTCTGTCATAATTTTGAATGCAAGACCAGCAAATGGAGCATCTTCGCTTGGAGCTCTTGTCTCCTCAGCACCTGTATCTGGATTTGTTCCAGCAATTTGTTCAATGTCAAGTGGAGATGGAAGATATTCAACCATAGCATCCAAAAGCATCTGAACACCTTTATTTTTATAAGAAGAACCGCAAAGAACAGGAACAAGAACTCTGTTAATAGTTGCCTTTCTCAATGTTTTTTTAAGTTCATCCAAAGTGATTTCATCACCATTGAAATATTTTTCAAGCAAAGCATCATCAGTTTCAACGATTTTTTCAATCAATTCATCATGAAGAGCTTGTGCCTTATCTTTGTATTCTGCAGGAACATCACAAACATTAATTTTTGTCCCCATGTCATCTTCATAGATTTCAGCCTTCATAGTGAGAAGGTCAATAATTCCTTTGAAGGTATCAGCTTCGCCAATTGGCATTTGAATTGCAATAGGGTTTGTTTTAAGTCTATCTCTGATAGAATTTACACAACCAAAGAAATCTGCAGCATCTCTATCCATCTTGTTTACATAGATAATGATAGGGACTTTGTAATTTGCAGCCTGTCTCCAAACAGTTTCAGTTTGAGGTTGAACCTTATCACGAGCTGAAAGCACCAAAACCGAACCATCAAGAACTTTCAAAGAACGTTCAACTTCAACAGTGAAGTCAACGTGTCCTGGAGTGTCAATAATGTTGATTTTGTGACCTTTCCATTGGCAAGTTGTGCAGGCAGAAGTGATAGTGATACCTCTTTCTTGCTCTTGTGC
>CASXBC010000012.1 GCA_949474265.1 uncultured bacterium
GCTGCGGAATGGTTACTATAAATTCAATAAAGACTATATTGGTTATACTGCTGAAGGATTCTTTGCTCAACTTGGAAAAAATGCTGCTGTAAGTGCACTTAGCAAAAAAAGTGATGATAGAGTTGTATTTCCAGTTATGTCGATTGACTCAGAAGGCACAAGAAATGTAGTTCCTTTTTATAGACATTCCGACGATAAAAACGCTAATGACAAAATGGAAAGAGAAACAAAAGCCGTAATCAAAGATGCTTGCAAGGAAGCTCTTGCTAAAGATAGAGGACTTGATGTTTCAGACAAGAATTTGGATGTGGAAGCTGAAGTTTTGGCAGAATTTGGATTGGAGACTTTTAATAAATCTTATAGTGATTATGTTTTAGAGAATGTTGATGATAAAACTCATGGTAGTGGTATAACTGATGATAGAAACATTCTTGCATCAAATGAAGTTAAGGAAGCTGCAAAATCTGTTTTGGATAAACTTGATGTTTTCTATCATGATGTCACTATTATCGCTGGGGAAAAAGATGGAGAATATTATCTTCAACCTACATTTGAAAATGATATGAAAACTAGCGTTATTGTTGGGGCTGAGACAAATGGAACTCTTCAAACTCTTGCAGAAGATTTGAAAAAGAATTCAACTGTTTTGAATGTTTACTACAATGCTGCTGAGCAATTTAAAACAGTTTATGGCGATATTGAAGCTCTTAATGATTATCAAGATGTTTATACTCGCAAAATGTCAAGAACTGATAAGGTTGAGAATGGACAATTGGTTTGCACTTATACTGCAGAGTACATTACTCTTAACACTTCAGATGAGGGAAAAACTACTGTTGTTAAACAACAAGGTGAAACAGTTAAATCTAAAGGTGGAATGAACGACATTAAAGCAAATATCTTGTCTGTTGTTGGCGGAACTGCTACGTTTGAAGGAAGAGAAAATTACACTATTGTAGATGAAAATTCTCAAAATACAACTCAATCTTATATGAATGAGCAAAAATCAAAATAAGATTTACAAACAATAAAAAACAGGTCAATTTGACCTGTTTTTTTATTTGAAAAGGGTACATATTGCTATGTATGGGTAGTAAAAAATATTTTTGCTATATTTATATTTTGAAAAAGTTAAGAAAAAGTTTCATTAAAATTTTTATTTGGCTTTATGGGCTGAAATTTTAGTGAAGAAGTAAAAATTTATTGTAAAGACAAAATGTTCTTTTTGCAATACCAATTTTTGCCTTTTCTAAAAATTTTGTAGTTTTTGCTTGCAGTAAAGAAACATATCAGGAATATTAACATTCAAATTTTTTTGGATTTTATTAATTCCCAAGTTGTGTTGGTGGTGAGATTTGAGCCTACACGAAGTTGCAATCTTAGATTTTAAGCCCTTGCCTATCATAACTTTTGCCATGCCGCACCATTTATAGAAAATTTCATAATATGTATTAAAGACATAAACAGGCTTTAGGTCTGTTGGAAATTAAGACTTAAAATATTACATATTCTGCTCTGGTTACAGAGACGGGTATGTAATATTATTTTTTTAGGAGAAAAAAATTATGAATATATCAAATCAATCAAATGTAACTTACAATGCGATAATACCTGATGAAGGAACAATTCAGGGTGAGGCTACAAGTAATACCGTGAGTACAGAGAATTTATCTAGTGCAATAGTAAAAGAAATTACGACTAGTAAAACTCTGGTAAAAGCTGGAGAAATCGTTCATAACAAGGTAACTGTTACGAATAATAGTTCAGCACAATTAATCTATACTTTTATTTCAAATCCGACACCTAAAGGTGGCAGTTATGTTGCTGGAAGCGTTAAAGTGAACGGTGTTGAACAAACAAATAAGGACATGATTTCAGGATTTTTCCTTCCTGATATGAACCCTGGGGATACGGTAGTCATTGAGTATGATTTAAAAGTTGATGAACCAATGACGGTAAATCCGGTAGTAGATGTTTCTCAGTATCAATATACTGTAAATAAACCTAAGTTAGATAAGTTAAAATACAAAGAGTATACCGATAAGATAACATTAAACGTTATTTCTGAAAAACTTAGTGTGGTAAAAAGTGTGGATAAGACTTATGCTGTCAAGGGCGAAACTCTAACTTATACTATAACCATAACTAATGAAGGCAATGTAGATATAAACGATATTTATTTTAGAGACAATATCCCGCAAGGTACAACTTTTGTAGAAAATTCGGTAATAGTTGACGGCGTAAGCAATCCTGCTTATCTTCCAGAAATAGGATATAAAGTAGCAGATTTAGCTCCTAATCAGAGCACGACAACAAGTTTCAAGGTTAGTGTTAATTAATATTGAGGTGGGCTATGATAATACCAAATAAAGCTTATTTAAGTTATAAAGCAATAATGCCTGATGGTGGAATTTATTTGGGTAGCACAGAAAGTAATGTTGTAAAGACTGAAATTTTATCATATTTAATTATGAAAACAATTCGTTGTGATAAAACTTCCGTAAAAGAAGGAGAAAATATTATTATTACGGCAACTATAACAAATAAATCGTCGACAAAATTAATAAGTAGCTTATTTTCAATTCCACTACAATCAGTAATGAAAATCAATAAAATCGTCCCGCAGATGGCAGGGCGATTTTTGATAAATTCGAATAAGGCTGTATAATTTAACAAAATACTTGCTATTCTTTTTCTGTTTATTTTCTATCAGACAAAGCTATATATCAAAATTTTTATGAGATAATCATCATTCAAAGCAGTTTTGATGCTGAAAATATGGATTTTTTCATTTTTGCTTTTTCTTATTTTTAATAATTCTAATAGATAGACTAAAGATTGCTAAAACAAAAGGGGGAAATTAGGTCTAAATTTCTCTCTTTCTCTCATATTTCTCTCATTTGGTGCAGAGGATGGGAGTTGAACCCACATAGTGTTGCCACCACAAGTACCTGAAACTTGCGCGTCTGCCATTCCGCCACCTCTGCATAGCCTATATTATTATATATTTCTGTTGCTTTATTGTCAAGGAATTGTTTTTATCGTCGGCGAGAATTTCTGTTTAGCTTTTTTCAAGGATTGAAATGTTGTTTTAAAAATGAAAAATAAGGCATAAAATTCTTTTTCAAAACTTGTTTGCAATATGTTATAATATTTTTATGAGTGAAAATATTGTTGAAATTTATGATATTAGTTATGAAGGGGCTGGAGTTGGAAGAATAAACGGTCAAATTGTTTTTGTTCCAAAGACACTTAAAGGCGAAAAGGTTAGAGTTAGAATTGCGAGAAAACTTAGCAGCTTTCTGCTTGCTGAGGTGGATGAAGTTTTGCATAAAAGTGACAAAAGAATTGAGGCAAAATGTCCATATTTTGACCAATGTGGTGGCTGCAATTTTCAGCATTGTCAAGAAGACGAAGAGAGAAATATTAAGCTTGAAATCATAAAAAAGGAGCTTGCTAAGGCAGGATATTTTGGAGAGATTGGCTTTGAAGAGTCTGACAGGAGATATGCCTACAGAAACAAACTTAAGCTTGAGGTTTTAAATGGAAAACTTGGTTTTTTCAAGGCGAAAACTAGAGAATTTTTTGAAATAGCAAGTTGTGACATTGCTTCTAAAGAAATCAATTGTGCAATACCAAAAGTAAAAACTTTTTTGTCTCAAAACAACTTGCAACAATTGCGTTCCGTATATTTTAAACAAGTGCAAAATCAGCTTGCAATATGCTTTCTTTTTCCTAAGGGTGCAGAAAATTTGGTTAAAAATATAAAAAAGCTTGAGCTATTTGACTTTTTTTCTGTATTTTTTGCTTTTGGACAGGTGCTTGAGAGTAACTACACAAAAATTTTTAACATATATGGAGATAGCAAGCTTATACAAAACATTGATAAGTTTGAGGTTCCGGTTGATGTTTCTTCATTTAATCAGGTCAATGACAATGTGGCAGAAAAATTATATGCCTATATTGAAACCTTTTGTGTGGGGAAAAGAGTTGTAAATGCTTATTCTGGGCAGGGGCTTCTGACTTTTAGGCTGGCAAAATCTGCCAAGTTTGTTTATGGTATAGAATATCAAGTTTCTGCACATGAATCTGCGGAAAGGCTTTGCAATTTGTTTGCTGGCTATAAAATTGAAAATATCTGTGGCAAAGTTGAGGAGGTTTTGCCGGAAGTTTTGCTTAAAGACCGAATTGATTGCATTGTGCTTGACCCAGCAAGAGAAGGTTGTCAAATAAGTGTGCTTGAAGCAATTGTCAAAAGCCGTTTGAAAGAGGTTGTTTATGTCTCATGCAACTTTTCAACCTTGGTCAGAGATTTGAGGTATTTGACTGAATATTATGATATTTTTAGTATCAAAATTTTCAATATGTTTCCTTGTTGTGTCAATATGGAAACAGTGGCTTATTTAAGGAGAAAGGGAGCTGTCTAGTCCCTTTTTCTTTTTTTGGTTTTATGTAAAATTTCTTAAGCATAAAATATTTAAAATCTTTTAACTATTTCCATTGACCTTTTTTACGCTTTATGTTATACTGCATATAGCATAATTTAAAGTGGGATTTTTCGCTTTTCTGTGCGTTTTTAAAAGTCGTTTGAGGGAGCTTCTAGTGGGTTCAAAAAAATTTAAAAGCATTTTTGGTATCTTAGTGGTTTTCATGGTTGCTTTGGTGACAGGTGTTACTGTTGGAAAGCTCTATGTTGACAGTATTCCTGCCAATGTTGTTGTAAACATGACCGAGGCGGAGCTTAGAGACAGTGCTGCTGAGGTTGAAAAATTGGTAAAAAGGTCAGAAACTTCTAGACCTGATTCTTTTTCCGCTGTTGAGCTTTATCAAATTGCAGAATATAATTTTAATAAAAAAGATGCTTTTTATAAGACCAGCAATGGTTTTGCAAAGAATATGGTAGGGGCTCAAACTTTGAGAAGCTATCGTATTTTGCGTGATGGCGAATATTTGTTTGACAATCTCAGCCCTGGGCAGATTGATGTTGTTACCAGAATCAGACACACAGTAGGTACTGACCTTGTTACAAGAAACACAAAAGGTGTTTGGGAAAATAGTTCTAAGCAAAAAGGTATTTTTGACACCAATAAAGATGAAAAATATACAGTTGAACAATATACAGAGAAATTTAATGCGCATCCTCTTTCATGCATAACTTATGTAATCTCTTCAAAGACTTGTCCTAAAGATTCTGCAACAAGAGTTTCTAAGACAAACGACGGAAACTATACTTTTAAAATAAGCCTCAGTGGAAACTATTTGACCGCAGCTGCAGTGCATTATTCTTATGAGATTTTTTATACAAGTTATGGACTTCTTACAGCAGAGGCTAAACGTGACACAATTCTTCCTGCTTGGAGAGACATGGAAATTACAGTTGTTGTTGATTCCAATTTTGATTTCGTTTCAATTGATTATAATGAAAGATATTATGTAAACACAAAGTTTGGCTATCAAGCAGTCAATGATGTATTTCGTGATGAATTTTTCTTTGACCTCGACAAAATTCCTTCTATAGAGGAGGTTCTGTAATGGATAATCCTATTAAGAAGAAAAGTTTGATGCCAAGAATGTTTAGGGCTTTTACCTTTTACTTTTTCATTACTTTGGCTGTGTTTTTCGGTTATGTTGAGCTTTTTGGTGGTGTAAAAACCATTAATGGTACTTTGCCTGAAAATGAAGCTCAAGGTGAAATTGACATGTCATTCTCAAATTTTGTAAACAATATGATGTCAATGCAGAACATTTATGTTGAAGACTTGCAACTTGATTTTGAGGGTGGCGGAATGTCAATTTCTGCAAGTGTTGATATTGCAGTGGATATGGCTACAAAACAAATTGCTTTGGATGCCAAAGTGAATGTTGACGGAAACAAGTATGATTTGGGTGTTGTCTATGCTGAGCCTGAAGTTTTTGTTTCAGTAAATGACAAGACGTATAAATTTGTCACTTCAAGTGAAGAAGGCAGTCTTGATTTTTCTGAGCTTATGAGATTTTTGGTTGGTATATCAAAAGATATTAATATTGACACAAGTGGTTTGGATAAAGTATTGACTTCCCTTGGCATTGACTTGAAAAATTTGGATATGGCAACATTGCTTGACCAACTTGATATTTCAACTAAGAAATCAGAAGGTGAAGTGAAGATTTCTATTATTGCATTCAATCATGTTGAAGTTATGATTGTTTGTGATGAAGATTGTTTTATGAAGTCTGCAACTTTAAAAGGCATGAATATCGGCTCTAATTCACTGCTTATGTCAGTGCCTAAGGTTGAGATGAACATAAATAACATTTCAGAAAAAATTGAAGCACCAAGAGACAAAGTGCTGGTTGATATGTCGGCATTAACTGATTATTCTGTTTATACTCAAAACTTGTTTACAAACGACTTTGTTCAAGCTGATATAAAAGTTGAAGCATCAGGCAAGATTTATGATGCAAAAATTCACCTAGACAATTCTGGAAAGACAAAACTCAACATTTCAACGGAGGTTGAAGGGTATGCAATTTCTGTAGCATATGTTAATGATACAATTTTTGTTAAGGCTAACGACTATGGTGTTTCAATTTCTGTTGAGGATTTGAAATATTGGAAAGATAGAATAATCACAATTATTGAAGAAAAAACTTCAAAAAGCGTAACCGAACTGTTGAATGAACTTCTTGACAAATATATAAACACTGATGAAAGTGCGGACTTTGTTGGAAAGCTTCAAAGCTATATCAAAAATTTGATGTCTAGCTCAGAAAACTTTGGTCTTTATCTTCCTAGTGAAGCTGAAAACTCAGAAAATAAGTTTGTTATGAAATGGGCAGACAAGTTTGTTGTTGAGCTTGAAAAACAAGACAATATGCTCTCTAGCTTGACTGCTAACTGTAAAGATGTCAATGTGAATATCAATTTCAAAGTGGTAGATTTTGGTGTTGAGGCTCCTATTGATTGTGAGGACCTTAGTGCAGTGCTTACAAAATTGGATAATTTGCTTAATTATATTGAAAACGGTGTTTATGAATTTGACTTTAATGTAAGCTATAACGGTTTGGACTTTGCTGGAAAATTTAAATATGCAAAAAATGTGTTTGAGATTTCTGATGTGCTTATTGCTGGAGAAATTGCAAATATAAGAATTGAAAATGGCTTTGTTTATTTCTCTTATGGAAATATGAAGCTCAAAATTGATGTTCCTGAAAATGATGGAAGTGACCAGAGTGTGAACTTTAGAGAAACTCTTTCAAAGTTTTTGTCAGACACAATGGGAGTTGAAATCAACTTTGGAAAGTTTGAAGAACTTTTGAATATGATTGTTAATTACTCTGCAGAGGATTGGAAAACTAAACTTGTTTTAACTTTGTCAGGCAATCCAAATGACTTTACATTGACGACTTCAAACAAAACTGAAAATGGTTTGTCAAAAATTTTGACTGCAAAGGTGACTTTCAAAGATGACAAGATTGATACAGCAAAAATCTCACTTTATGATATTTTGACTGCAGACATCAAAGTTGACAATGTGGCTGAGAGCACAATCAAACCTTTTGATGAAGAGCAATATAAAGATTATTCAACTGACTTTATGGCAGGTGCTCTTGATAGTTTGGAAGTTGTTTCAAATGTATATGGCTTCAGCAGTGACATTGCAATAAGATATAGCAAAACAACCTTCTATGGCGAAGTAGTTGCAATGCTTGTAAAGACTGAAAACAACCTTTATGCAATTGATGGTTATTTGCCTGCAGTTTCAATTCATACGACATCATTGGGGCTTAACTCTTATATTTATATAATTGGTCAAACTTTGTATCTTGATATAAACGGCTTGCAAGTTTGTGCAGATTTGACAGAAACAACTATAAATGAAATTTTGCAATTTGTAGAACAAAAGTTTGGAATGAAGCTTGCAGGAGAAGGCAATGCCCTTGCTGGGGGAATGGAAGCGGTTAAAATTATTTTGCCTGCTATTGACAAAATTTATGGCTCTTGGCTTACTGTTGGTGGAAATGGGGTGCAAGTAAACATAGATGATGCACTTTGGTATGGAAAAGACTCTAGATTTGAAGATATTGTTCTTCAAGCTTTTGTTCAAAACAGCAACCATGTAATCATGCCAACAAAGCTTGTTTTGGGGGCAAACATTTATGACCCTAATACATTGGTTTATGATGATTATAGTGATGCTTGGCTTTATGCCGGCGAAGATGAAAATGGAAATAAAAATATCATTGAAGATGCGGTTACAAAAAATCTAAACTTTGGTGCTTATTTCACAAACATAAGTGTTGGTACTTTTGCTGAAAGTATTGACAGAGTGTTTGACATCTCAGATAAAAAATATGAAAATTTATCAAGCGTATTGTCAAACTATGGTGTTACAAAACTTTCTGATTTCAATTCTTACAAAACAGTTTTGACATTGGCTGAGTCTGTTTATGATTATGCAATGTCAATGAATTATCAAGTTTCAATTGATGCAAGTATGACTGATGAAATGTCAAAATTGGAATTTGGCGGAGATATCATTGTTTCTGTTGATGACCTTAAAGAAGGACAGTCATCTGCACTTGATTTGTTTGGTGGAAAGAGCTTGAAAGTTCAAGGCAATCTTGATATAAACAACAATGGCACTAAGCACCTTGTTGACCTTCTATATTCGAATGTTGATGAGGGTATGTATTTGACATATTCACATGGTTCAAATATTGATAAGGGCAACAAATTTAAAGCAAAAATTGAAAATGCAAACATGAGCGAAATTGTTTCGATGATTGTTAAATTTGCAAACCTTGGACTTAGTGACAATATGAAGCAAGCTTGGAACATTTCAAACTGCACAACAGATTTCTCATATATTCAAGCACTGCTTGGACTTGGCAAGACAGAAATAGAAGACCCTATTTCAAAAGCAGACAATTTGCTCAACTCTGTTGAAAACATAACAAAAATGCTTGGAAAAATCAAACTTGAGAAATATTTGGCTGAGAATGGATTAAACAATATTTTGCTTACAGTTGAATTGAAGTTGAATGAAAATGTTGCACCAGCAATTGTTTCAATTGTTTTGAAAGAAGAAGTTGTTGGAGACATTGTGGTTGCAAAACTTAGACAAATTTCCATAAATGACCTTGTTTTTGGAGGAAAAACAATCAATCTTGCAATTGATGTTCAAGATTTTGATGAGATAAATTTTGATTATGACAAAACTCAAGAACACATAGTGTTTAGTGACATAACCAAGATTGTTGACAGTGCAGTAAATACAATGAATCAGAGAGAAATAACTTATCAGGGTAGCTTCTTGGTTGACCTAGGAGCTGCAGGAAAGATTGAACTTTCAAATATGCATCTTTATGTAAAACTTCCAAATCCAAAGACAAATGAAAAATTGTATTTGCAAGCAGAATATGATATTAAGGCAGACAGTCTTGCAGCATTGTTGATTGAGGGAAGTGACAGCAAAAAGAGAAGTGCAATCATTGAATATAAAGATGGTCAGATTTCTGTTGTTGAAAGATTTGAGAAATTGGAGTGGTTCCAATACAAAACAAAATATAAAACAGCATCCTGTGCATTGAGCGAACTTGGAAATATAGACAATCTGAAGAGTGTTGTTTACACTGCACTTGGGCTTAACGGAACAGGTGAGACTACTATTAATGCTGTTATAAATAATATCAAATTCCCTACTCCAACAATAGAAGAACTTATTACTGATTTTACTTCAAACATGGGCGAATACTGTTTGGCACTTAATGGCAAGCATTTAACAGGTATGGATGACTCAGATACTTTCAAAATCAAGCTGAAAGACAGCCAAAATTATGAGGTTAAAGTTTCAAACCCTGACATGATTAAAGATTATGGACAAATGGATGAAAATGGGAATTATATGCCATATAATGCTGTTGTGAAGTTTATTGATTCAATCAGATGTGATGCAAATGATAAGCCACTTAAGGCAAGTATTGCAAAAATATCATTTAATTTAACTTCTGCAAATGAGCAATATACATTCCTTCAGTATTCTGCTAATGGACTTAATCTTGGAGGAAATACAATTGCCTCCAATGAACAGTTTAGACAAAACTATTTTAGTTTTGTGAGCTGTCCATAAGTCTTTAAAGCATGTAAAAATAAAAAACATATCGAAAGCACGATATGTTTTTTTTGTTATGTTAAAAATTATTGAATGTTTGATTGAAATTCATTTTTATAGTTTTCAATTGCTTCATCATCAAGTCTCGCAAACAATGGTTTTGGCAAGTTGACTTTGTGGTCTTTTCCAATATCAATTTTGCTTGCTTTTTGCCAGTTTTCAGCATCATCTGGACGTCCAGCCAGATTCAATTGTTCTGTCCAAATTTCAGTTGTTCTGTTTGGCATAATAGGGCTTGCAACTATTGCGAGTGCCTTTGCCATATTTAAACACAAATACAAAACTTTTTTGGCTCCAGCGACATCACCGTTTTTAATAAGTGTCCATGGAGCTGTTTTTTCTAAATAAGTGTTTCCAATACTTGCAAATCTCATTATTTCTTTGTAGGCTGCTCTAAACTCTGTCTTTTCAAACAATTCGCCAATCTGAGCAGGAAGATTTTTGATTGCTTCAATCATCTCTTTATCATTGTCATTAAGGTTTGATTTTATGTCGTCAAAATCAATTTCCATTCGTCCTTCAAAGTTTTTATTTATCATGTTTAAGGTTCGATTAAAGAAGTTTCCGTATTTGCCAACAAGCTCGGCATTTGTGTTGAGTTTAAAGCCTTCATAAGAGAAGTCGCTATCTTTGTTTTCAGGGAAAATTGATACCAAATATGCCCTCAAAGCGTCTATGTCAATGTCGCTATGGAGAAGTGAATTTCCAAAGATGCCAATTTTCTTAGATTTTGAAAATTTTTGTCCCTCAAAGTTTAAGAAATTGAAACCAACAACATTTGTTGGGAGGTTGTATTTCTTGCAAGCAAGATTCATGCTTGGAAAGAAAACTGCGTGAAAGTCAATGTTGTCCTTTCCAATAAAGTTGTAAATTTCACACTCAGGATTTTGCCACCTATCTTTAACCATTTCGTCTCCACCAAGTTCTTTAGTGATTGAAATATATCCAATAGGAGCATCAAACCAAACATAGAAAACCTTATCTTCAAAGTCTTTTAAAGGCACTTTAATTCCCCAAGGAATGTCACGAGTGATACAACGAGGTTTCAAGCCTTCTTTAAACCACTTGTTTGTCATTGAGTAAACATGTGGACGCCAGATATCTTTTTTTGTTTCAACCCATTTTTGAAGTTGTGGTTGAATTTTGTCAAGGCAAATATAAATATGTTTTGTTTCCTTTTTTACGGCATCTTTTCCGCAGAAAGAGCATTTTGGGCTCTTGAGCATATCGAGTTCGTAGGTCATCCCGCATTTGTCGCATTGGTCACCATAAGCTTTATCATATCCGCAATAAGGACATACTCCATAGACAAATCTATCTGCTAAAGCAATGTGGTCATGCTCGCAGAAGAGCATATTGCTTTTTTGCACTTCAGTAAAGCCATTTTTGTAAATTTCATTGAAGAAATCAGTTGTAATTTGTTTGTGAACCTCTGTGTTTGTTCCGCTAAAAATATCAAAATTGATTGAAAGTCTGTTTGCAATTTCTTTCATTTTGTTGTTCATTTGAGAGATGTAGGCTGATGGCTCCATCCCTGCTTCTTTTGCTGAGATATAGCTTGTTGTGCCGTGGTCATCTGTTCCGCTTACATAAACAACATCATTGCCTTTTGTTTTGTGATAACGAGTGAAAACATCACCAGGCAACCAACATCCAACGACATGACCAAGGTGAGGTAATCCGTTTACATACAAAAGTGCAGATGTAACTAAAATTTTTTTCTTTTCCATTATTTTTCCTTATTTAAAAATTTGATTTTTGTAGTTTTATTTGAGATTTTAGTTTAAGTTTTAATTTTAAGGCATCACAGATGCCATTCGTCCGTTTTTGATAACTTCAATTATTTTTGAAATAGGCAGATTCTTTTGCTCTCCGGTTTCCATATTTTTAATGGCATAAGTCTCAGTCTTAACTTCCTCATCTCCAACAATGATTGCAAACTTAATTTGTCTGCGATTTGCTTCTTTCATTTTTGATTTGAAAGACTTATTTTCATAGAAACAGTCTGCTTTGATGCCATTTTCTCTCAACTGCTCTACAAGTTTTAAACTTGGCAGGAGAGTGTCATCAAAATTGATTATTGCGCATTCTGTTTCATTTGTAGCTGACAAATCAAAATAGTTTTCTTGCAAGAGCAGGCTGTAGAGTCTTGTTATTCCGACACTCATTCCGACGCCTGGCATTTTGTCATTGGAGAAATAGCCGCAAAGATTTTCAAATCTTCCGCCACCACCAAGTGCTCCAAGCCCTCTTCTACCTGTGAGGAAACTTTCAAAAACTGTACCTGTATAATAGTTGTGACCTCGGATTATTGCAAGGTTAAAAATTATCTGTTTTGCACCCATTGCGTTTAGAATTTGAGCTGTTTGACAAAGTTCTTCAATTCCAGAAAGGAAGAGTGAATTTGAGGAAATCTTTTTAAGCTTTGTTGAGACTTCTTCAATTGTTCCAGAAGTTTTTATTATTGAAATCAAATCATTTCTTTCTTTTTCATTCAATCCAAGAGCTTCAAGTTGATACATGATTTCTTCTTTTGGTAATTTCTCAATTTTATCCAAAACAATCAAAATATCTATGGTTTTGTCCTCTTTTTGAATTTCTTGAATATATCCGCTCAATATCTTTCTGTTTGACACTTCAATTGTTACATCAAGATTGAGAGCTTGATAACATTTTTCAAACAAATGTATACACTCAGCATCACTTACAATTGAAAGTTCTCCATTGCCAATAATGTCGGCATCACATTGATAAAATTCTCTATATCGACCTTTTTGTGGTCTTTCTCCTCTGTAAACCTTGCCTATTTGGTATCTTTTAAAAGGAAAATTTAATTCGTTTTTGTGCATTGAAACAAAACGTGCAAGAGGGACTGTAAGGTCATATCTCATACACATATCAGTTGAGCCTTTTGAGAAACGGTAAACTTCTTTGTCAGTTTCACCACCACTTTTTGCAAGCAGTGTTTCGCTATATTCCAAAATAGGTGTATCAAGTGGGAGAAAACTGTTGTCTTGAAAGACTTTTTCTATTTTGTTTAAAAGGCTGGAAAACAACAGCTGCTCTTTTGGCATAAGTTCCCAAAAGCCTTGCAGTTTTTTAGGGGTAATAAGATTGTTTTGTTTCATTTGTTCTCCTTAATTAATGTATAATTTTAACTAAATCAATGGTCAAAGTCAAACAAAATTCGTCATAAAATTTTTCATATTTATACACAATTGTATTCCACTTATCCACAAATTTATAAATATACATTTGCATTTATGAATATTCAATCATAAAAAATTTTACAAAATTGGGGATAAAATGGGCAAGTTATCCACATTTCCACATTATTGTGGACAAATATTAGCCAAAAGTGGGCTTTTTAGTATATTTTGTTGTTGATAACTTTTAGACCTTTGAATTTGTTTAAAATTGTCAATTTTTGTTTTTTGCATAAAGTTTAAATATTTTGCAACTTTAAACATTCTTGATGAATAGATAATTCATTAAAATGTATTTATATTCATTTTCAAAATTTATAAATTAATTTGATGATGTATGCTTTTTCACTAGGAACTTACTTGGGGTTTTGTCGCTTATAAAATATAGATTATGAAGTGCTCTGGTGGCTGACACGTAAAGAAGATTTTTATCTAGTTCGTTTTGGTAAGTTTGGTTATTTGCATAAGGAATTATTACACAGTCAAACTCGACTCCTTTTGCTTGTGCAGGGGTGGTAATAACTCGTTTAGAAGTGCTTACTGACAAATCGTTATCCAAAATTTTAAATTTCTTAATGATTTTGCTTTCTTTTTGCAGTGTTTTAATTTGCTCTTTAGTTTTGCAAATAATTGCAATTGTTTGCTTTCTAGCTTTTTCATTTTTCTCTATTTTAGAGAGAAGTTGCTCTATCTTGCTTGCACAATTTGAAGCTTTTACAAACTCAACTTCGTCACCATTTCTATTTACATTGTCAGCAATATGTTTTCCAAGTATCCTTTGTGAGAATACGGAAATTTGCATTGTACTGCGATAAGATTTTGTGAGATGCCTTAAAGATGACTTTGTCAAACTTGCAAGGTTTTCAAGATAATTGAGGGATAGAGTACGGTCAATGCTTTGATAAATGTCTCCAAGGTAAAGTTTTGCACATCCCCAAATTTTTTCAAACAAATAGAAATGGCAAGGGGTGTAGTCTTGCATTTCATCCACAATGACATACTTTGCTTCGTAAATATTTTTAAGAGAGAAAAGATTTTCTTTTATGAGCAAAATTGGTGCAATGTCATAAGCACCGATAGTTTCAATCTCGTCAAGACCAATATTTCGTAGAAACAAATTGTAAATTTTTAAAAGGTCAGTGGTTATGAATTTGTCATATAACAATTTTTTTGCTCGTTTAAGCAAATCTTCTTTTGATGTTGTTGGAATACTAAATTTTTCCATTATTGTCTCAGCAATAACATCAATTCTCTTATGAATAGATATTTTTCCAAGTCTATTGAAGAATATGTCTTTCATTTCATCTGCGTTGATAACTATGTCGCCAAATGCCATTGAATTTGGCACAAATAGATTGCATATATCATTGTTTAAAAAGCTTCTTAGGTCAGTTAAAAATTCAAAAGAGGATTTTATGGCAATATTTTCAAAATCTTGCTGATTTTGTTTGCTTATGACCCTGTCAAGCATAGCTTCTCTTGATTCAAAAGGATGTTCCAACAATCTCTTTGCCATTTCTGAAAAAGTTGTTGTAAATGGCTTGTCCTCTCCAAGTGCTGGCAAGACGTCATTTATATAGTCTGCAAATAGTTCTGAAGGAGAGAGAATGATTATGTCATCACTTTTTAGGCTGTTTCTATATTTGTATAGAAGATAAGAAACTCTGTGCATTGCTATTGAGGTTTTTCCTGAGCCAGCAACACCTTGCACAATAGTGTTTTTAAAGTCTTCATCACGTATAAGCACATTTTGCTCTTTTTGAATGGTTGACACAATGTCGTGCATTTTTGATGTCGTATTTTGAGAAAGCTGCTCCATAAGTATGTCATCATCAATGACGAGATTGCTGTCAATATAGTATTTTAACTCACCATTTTCAATTTTGAATTGTCGCTTAAGTGAAACATTGCCAGAGATTTCTCCATCTGGACAGGTGTATGATGTTTTTCCGATTTTGTCATCATAATAAAGCGAGCAAACATCTGCACGCCAATCATAAACCAAATTCTTGTTTTCTTCATCTTGTATAAGACCAAGCCCAATATAAAAGTTTGAATTTGTCTTTTGGTCATCAGCCTTAAAATCAAATCTGCCAAAATAAGGATTTTTCTTTTGTCTGGTCAGTCTTGAAGTTTCTTTTTTTAAGTTTAGATTTTGTTGCTCTAAATTTTCGATAGAAAGATTTATGTCGGCAAATTCGTCTCCATCATGTAGGTCATAATAGTGTTGAGAAAAATAATGTTTAAAGTTTTGCACACTTTCTTCATTTTTCTTGATTTGCTTAGTGTCTCGCACTTTCAATCTGTCGATTTGAGTTGAAACATTTTCAAGATAATCTTTCTCCAAATCAAAAATTTCTTTTTCCATCTCTCCTCCTTTCAAGAAAAAGGGGTATATAGCAAGGAAGAAGATTTCTAAAAATCTTCTTCAAATACTATTCGTTTTCAGTTTGGTTTTCAACAGAAGAAACTTCTTGAGAGTTTTCGTTTTCTAAGTCTGTTGGTTGTTCTTCAGAGGCGTTTTCTGCTTCCTCTTCTTTTTCTGTCACTGCAACACCTGTGATTTTTGCCTCTTTTTTGAGTTTCATGATTTTCACACCTTGGCTAACTCTTGAGAAAGTGCTTATGTCTTGTACAGGAGTTCTGATAATTATTCCGCTGTCAGCAATCATGAGCAGGTCACAGTCATCAACAATTTGTTTGAGAGCAACCAATTTGCCTGTTTTGTCGTTGAAGATACCAGCTTTAACGCCAGAACCGCCACGTTGTTGAAGTCTAAACTCATTTTCTGGTGTGAGTTTTCCAAAGCCGTTTTCTGAAATAGTAAGCATATTTGAGTTTTTATGAACAATTGCCATATCAACTACATAATCTCCGCTAGAAAGCTTAATGCTTCTCACGCCTTGACTATCTCTTCCAACTGCACGCACATCAGTTTCGTTAAATCTAATACATTTTCCGTCATGCGTAGCAATCAGGATGTCATCTCTTCCATTTGTGATGTCAACACCGATAAGTTCATCTCCTTCAACAAGTTTGATGGCGATTTTTCCAACTTTTCTGATGTTGTCATATTCAGAAAGCACGGTCTTTTTGATAAGTCCTGTTCTTGTTGCCATGACAAGATTGAAGTCTTTTGAATCTTTATCTTCCAAGTCCAATGGAATGATAGTGTTTACTTTTTCTCCAAGAGACAATTGAAGAAGATTTATGATGGCTCTTCCTTTTGCTTGTCTTTGTGCTTCAGGGATTTCATAAGCTTTTGCAATATAAACTTTGCCAAGGTTTGTAAAGAACAGCAAACTGTCATGACTTGATGTGATAAACATTTTTTCAACAAAATCTTCATCCTTTGTTTTGTGTGCGGTTATGCCTACACCACCACGGTGTTGAGCTTTGTATTCATCCACAGACATACGTTTAATATAGCCCATGTGAGTCATTGAGATGATGACGTTTTCTCTTGGAATAAGGTCTTCAACATCAATTCCTCCCATTTCCAAGCTTATTTCAGTTTTTCTTGCATCACCGAATTGATTTTTAACGGTTTCAAGGTCATCTCTTACGATTTTTGAAACTCTTTCAGGTTTTTCTAATATATCTTTGAAATCTGCGATTGCAGCATCAAGAGCTGCAAGTTCTTCGTTGAGTTTTTCAACTTCCAAACTTGTAAGTTTTGCAAGTCTCATATCAAGAATTGCATTTGCTTGAATCTCATCAAGTTCGAAATTTGAAGTTAAGTTTGCAAGTGCATCTTGTCTGTCTTTTGAGGTTTTGATAATTTTGATAACTTCATCAATGTTTGCAAGTGCAATAACCAAACCTTTTACAATATGTTCTCTTTCTTCAGCTTTGCGAAGGTCATATTTGGTTTTTCTTATAACAACCTCTTTTTGATGCTCAAGATAATAATAAAGCATTTCTTTAAGGTTAAGGACTTTAGGTTCTCCATTGACAAGTGCAAGCATAATAATGCCAGAATTTTGCTGGAGCATGGTGTGCTTGTAAAGTGAATTTAAAACAACTTGTGCGTTTGCGTCTTTTTTAACTTCAACAACGACACGAAGTCCGTCTCTATCACTTTCTTCTTTAAGGTCAGAGATGCCTTCAAGTTTTTTATTTTTTACGAGGTCGGCAATCTGTGTGATAAAACGTGCTTTGTTGACCTGATAAGGAAGCTCGGTGATGACAATTCTCTCTCTACCACTTGAAGTTTCCTCAATCTCTGCTTTTCCACGCACCAGAATGCCTCCACGACCTGTTTTGTAAGCGTGTTTAATAGCGGTGCGTCCCATGATAATTCCACCTGTTGGATAGTCAGGGGCAGGGATTATTTTGATAAGTTCTTCAATATCAATGTCTGGGTTGTCAATGAGTGCTTGAACGCCATTGATTACTTCAGTTAAGTTGTGAGGAGGAATGTTTGTAGCCATACCTACTGCAATGCCGTCTGCACCATTTACCAAAAGATTTGGAAAGCGTGCAGGAAGCACAGAAGGTTGCATCAATGTGTCATCAAAGTTTGGATAAAAGTCCACAGTCTCTTTGTCAATATCCTCGAGCATAAGAGCTGCAATTTTTGAAAGTCTTGCTTCAGTATAACGTTGAGCAGCTGGTGGGTCTCCATCAACAGAGCCAAAGTTTCCGTGTCCGTCTACAAGAGGGTATCTTATTGAAAAGTCTTGTGCAAGGCGAACAAGAGCGTCATAGACTGAGCTGTCACCATGAGGGTGATATTTACCCATAACTTCTCCGACAATTCTGGCAGATTTTTTGTGTGGCTTGTCATAGAAATTGTTAAGTTCTCCCATTGAATACAAAATTCTTCTGTGGACAGGTTTCAAGCCGTCTCTTACATCAGGAATTGCACGGCTTACATTCACCGCCATAGCATAAGCAATGAAAGACTTTTTAAGTTCTCCCACTACTTCAATCGGTTTGATTGTCTCTTTTGCCAAAAGCTCTTTTAAATTCAATTTGCTTTCTTCATCTTTTTTGCTCATAATTTTCCCCATGGGCTTTTCGCCCTTTTATATTTTTCTTTTCTTTTTGTTTCTATATAGTGATAAGACTATGTTGCACTCATCTTTGCAAGCAAATTCGTGCTCCTTGTCATAAACTTCTTTTATTAGACATCCAGGTCTTTAACAAGAGTTGCGTTCTCTTCGATAAACTTCTTTCTAAGGTCTGGGTCTTCTCCCATAAGTTCACTGAAGAGTCTGTCTGCTTCAATTGCATCTTCCATAGTGATTTGCAAAAGTATTCTGTTTGCAGGATTCATGGTTGTTTCCCAAAGTTGGTCTGGATTCATCTCACCAAGACCTTTATATCTTTGAAGGGTGATGCCTTTTCGTCCATTTTCTTCAAACCACTTGTTGAGGTCTTCATCTGTGTAGAAGTAAAGTTCTTCTTTTCCCTTTGTTACTTTGTAAAGTGGAGGTTGTGCCGCATACACATGTCCATTTTCAATCAATGGTCTCATGAAGCGGAAGAAGAATGTGAGAAGCAAAATTCTGATGTGAGAGCCGTCGACATCCGCATCGGACATACAAATGATTTTGTTGTATCGAAGTTTGCTTTCATCAAAGTCATTTCCGGTTCCTGCACCAAAAGCAGTTATCATTGCTCTTATTTCTGCGTTTTCAAGGATGCGGTGAAGTCTAGCTTTTTCAACATTCAATATTTTTCCTCTAAGAGGCAAAATAGCCTGAAATCTTCTGTCTCTGCCTTGTTTTGCAGAACCACCAGCCGAATCTCCCTCAACAATATAAATTTCACAAAGGCTGCTGTCTTTTTCAGAGCAGTCTGCAAGCTTTCCTGGGAGGGTGGTGTTTTCGAGGGCACTCTTTCTTCTTGTAGATTCTCTTGCAAGTCTTGCTGCATCTCTAGCACGTTGAGCAGTGACACTCTTCATGATAAGTTCTCTAGCTTCATTTGGATGTTCTTCAAGATAATCTCCAAAAGCTTCTTGCATTGCTTTGTAAACAATTGTTCTCATCTCAGAGTTTCCAAGTTTTGTCTTGGTCTGACCTTCAAATTGAGGTTCACGAAGCTTAACCGAAATTACCGCAGTGATACCCTCTCTGCAATCTTCACCAGAAAGTTTTTCATTTTCTTTTATGATTCTATTCTTAACAGCATAGTCATTGATGACTTTAGTAAGGGCATTTTTAAAACCATCAAGGTGAGTTCCACCTTCTTCAGTGTTGATGTTGTTTGCGTAAGTGTTTATGATTTCGTTATAGCTTTCATTATATTGGAAACAAACTTCAACCTCATTGATTACTTCTCCTTTTTCGTTGTGGTTAAACTTGTTGAAGTAAACCGGATAGGAAAGAAGAGTTTGTTTGTTTTTGTTTAGATAATTTACAAATTCGACAATTCCGCCTTTAAACTCAAAGACTTCTCTTTTTTCTTGACCTTCTCTTTTATCTTCAAGGGCAATTACAAGTCCTTTATTTAAAAATGCGATTTCACGGAAGCGGTTTTTAAGGTTGTCATAGTTGAATACAATGGTTTCAAAAATTTCTGGGTCAGGATAGAAGGTCACAGTTGTGCCTGTTTTGTCAGAGCTTCCTATCACTTTGAGAGGGGCAAGACTTCTTCCTCTTGAAAACTCTATGAAGTGATGCTTTCCACCTTGATAGACATCCACAGTGAGCTTTGTTGAAAGTGCGTTTACGCAGGATACGCCGACACCGTGAAGTCCGCCAGAGATTTTATAACCTTCTCCACCAAATTTTCCACCAGCATGTAGTTTGGTCAAAACCACTTCAACAGCACTCTTACCTTCTTTGGCAATAATGCCGGTAGGGATACCACGACCATTGTCCACAACAGAACAAGAGCCATCTTCATTGATGATTACGTCAATTTGGGTGCAATAGCCTGCAAGAGCTTCATCAATAGAGTTGTCAACAACTTCTTGAACGAGGTGATGAAGTCCATGAGAGTCGGTTGACCCAATATACATTCCTGGACGTTTTCTGACAGGTTCAAGTCCTTCAAGTACTTGAATTTCATTTGCATCATACTTGACACTTTTTGAAAGATTTTCAGATTCTTGAAGCTCAGATGTTGTGCTATTTGCTAAGGTTTCTTCATTATTTTTGATTTCGTTATCTTTTTCCATAACAACACTATTCCCTTTATATATATAAATATACTATATTATATCATATATATAGCAAAAAATCAATTTATTTAAGCAAAAATTGCTCTTATTTTGTCAAGAATATCTTTTGACGCCTAATTTACTGAAAAAAGGTTTTTTGCCCTTTTTAAGGCAAATTTTAAAGAAAAAAGGACAAAGTCTTTAAACCTTGTCCCTATTTTGTGCTGCAGTCGCTACTTTTACAGGTGCATTTTTGATTTTATAAGTTCTTTCAAAGGTTTTATCTATAAAATTCTTTATAAACATTTCTTTGACATCATCTTTTGAAAGCACTTGTGTTTGTTGGTCTGATTCAAAATATTCCATAAAGTTTTTAGAGAGGGCTCTTCTCCAGAAATTATCAACAACTTTGTTTAAGTTTTTGCTGAATAAGCCAAACTCTTCTGGGTAACTAGTTTTGATAAATTCAAGCTTTTCAACATGGTCAGTATAGTTTTGCATTTTGTTTTTTTCTTCAGGTGGGAGACTGTCAAATTTTTTATCAATAAAGACTTGAAGTTTATCAGCTGAAAAGGTGGCATGCTTTCCTATTTTGTCTCTAATAATTTTGTCAATAAATTTTTCTGGCTCTGCTTCCATAATATTTTTGATTATTACGAAAGAAATCCAATTTGCACGTTCTATTAAGTATTTATCAATCATTTGTGCTTCTTCAATTGTAATAAGCTGGTCACCATATTCATTTTTCTGGGCATAAGAATAGATGATGTCACTTATTACATTGTCCTCAACAGCTTGATTTAAGCTCATCAAAAATTCCAAAATATCTTCTTCAAAATGAGTTGAGATGTATTTCAGATTTTCTTTACTTGTGCCACTTTCATAAGTTTTTGCAAGTTCGCTTATAGATTTTGACTCTTCAAACTTTTTCTTTTCAAGATAATTTGGCTCGTGTTGCAAAATGAATGCCAACTCGTCTTTGTTGTATTTCAAACCCTCAAGCTTTGCCACTCTAAGTGAAGTAAGGGCCTCGCCATAGTCAAAGTTTGGGGCATAATTCAATTGTTTTTTGCTGGCATTAAAGATATAGCCACTGTTTAAAGCTGTGAAATCACAGTCTCCAAGGAAAGTTCTAAGCAGTGTAGACCTTGCAATTCGACTGTTTATTTTTGCTAAACTTTCATTTTGCTTGGCTTCTGATACATCGCTAAGATAGTTTGATGAAAATATTTTTACACTTTTCATCCAATTTTCAACAAGTCCGGAATCAAGAGTTTGAGTAAGGGCGTTTCTAACTATTTTGTCGCTGTCTGAAAAGGATACTAGTTGGTCGCCAATTGTTGAAGCTATGCTGTTAGAAGGCTCGTAATTCCCCCCCCCGCCGGTTGCAAAGCCTTTAAGCATATCTATTGACACCACACCATATTGGTTTATTGGTCCAGGGAGTATGCTTGGAGGATTGATGTTGTTGGTAATCTTTTCATGAAGCTCAGGCGTGTATTTTACCAAAAAATTGTAAGAGGTTGGAAGTTCGAGTGCAACAGCAATTCTCATTGCCATATTTTCAGCAATAGGAGAAAATCTGTTTCTTGACGACTTGAAAGTGGCACTTATTGTGCTTGGCAGATTTTCAGGGGTAAAATGCCATGTTCCATTTTCATCACGAGTGTAAAGCACATCATCATAAGCTGTCCAAATGCTAGGTCTTTTGTTTTTTGTCTTTACGTATTCTTGTGCATAATTAAGAAACTCTTGTGGAATTTTTACATTGCCCCAGACATTTCTACTTTTTCCTTCGGAATGGTCCCAACCGACGTCCATAAGGCGAATGTCAAGTTCTTCAATGTCAGAGATTGACCAATTTTTACCCATTTTTAAAAGGATTCTAGGATTTTTAAGCAAGCTTTCCATAGTTCCTCCTTGTTTTATAGATATATAATAACATAAGATAAACCAAAAAACAAGAGCGAATTTCAATACTTTAAGAATTTTATAATAATCTCTTGACTTTTTAAATATATTACATTATAATACAAATACTTGACGCGAGGTAGAGCAGCTCGGAAGCTCGCCGGGCTCATAACCCGGAGGTCACAGGTTCAAATCCTGTCCTCGCAACCAAATGAAAAAACTGCACTCTGTGCTCTTTTTTGAACAAGTCCAAAAAGCATCGCTTTTGGGCTTGTTTTTTCATTCCACGACCAAACGCAATTCGCACTAGCGTTGGCGAATTGGTCGTGACTTTTTATAAGAAAATTTTATAGAAAACTTTTTTGCGATATAAATATAATTTGTTTTTATTTTAGGTTGTTTCTGCTCAGTCAAATAAAAAAACACCGAAAGGTGTTTTTTTGTTTCAATTTAAAGCAATATCGACAAAAGGAAGAATATCACGCTGGCATAATAGACGGCATTTATATAATTTTTGTTGAATTTAAGTTTAAGTCCAGAGAAAGTGCCAAACAGCAGACAGCCAAGACAAAACATGATGTTTGATGTTGAAAATGAGTAAAGAAATGCCAAAATTATATTTGCAAGCATAAGTCCAATTGAGACAAAGATGACCAAATATGAGATTATATCAATTATATTTTTAAGTTTCTTGATTGCAAGCAGTGCAAAGGTTGTACCACCACCAATGAGAAGTCCGATTAAGGCACCAAGATAGGTCTCTTTGCCGACATATAGAGTTGCAACAGATATACACACAGCTGACAAAAAAGTGCCTATTGAGAAAAACAAGTTTCCATTGCTTTGTGCAAGCAGATTTTGTTTCTTATTTTGGTTGTTTTCGTCTTGAGTGATAGGTTGTGAATCGATATTCATTTCAGTTTCTTGTGGGTTGTTTAATTCAGCGTTTTCAACTTGACTAGGTTCTTTTTTGTCACCAAGAAGCTGAGACATGTCAATTGCTGCAAGAATCATAGGAAGCACGCTTAATATAACCAAAATAGAATAGCCAGAGAAGTCATCTTTGAAATTTGCAACGATAAATCCAAGACAGACAAGTGCAATAACTTCAAGAGTTTTCAACAAAAAAGTAAGGTAGTTGTTTTTCCTCATCAGGCAAACACAAACTGCCAAAATAACCACAGCAACAAGCATGAGAATCATTGCAATCTTAAGCATAAAAATATTATAAACAAAATTTGACGAATTGTCCAACAAAAATTTTAGTTTTTGATTTTTTCTTTGTAGACTTTTGTGAAAATATGTTTTGCATACAGTCCAGCGATATTCACACCAGAAGCAATTTCGCTGCCTTTGAAAATGGCGTTTGAATTTACTTCGCAAATTAGGTAATTGCCATTTTGACCAAAAAGCACATCTATGCCACAATAATCAAGTTTCAAAAGTTTTGCAACTTTCTCACATAGACAAATTAATTTTCTATCAGGAGTGATTTTGCTTGCTGTTCCACCAAGCTCTAAGTTGCTACGAAAATCTGTTTCGGATTTTCTCAATATAGCAGAAACTACTTTTCCTCCAATCACTGTTACACGGATATCTTTTCCGCTTGAGGATTCTACAAAGCGTTGAAAAAGATGTGGTCGTGTTTTAAGCTTTTCCATTATCTCTACAAGTTGCTCTCGGTTGTCAATTTTGTAAACTCCAGAGCCAAAAGAGCCATAGCTGGATTTAACTATCAAAGGGTAACCAAGACTTCTTTCGATATGTAAATAAGTTTTTTCTTCTATTTTGCTCAAAGGCGAAAAACACAAAAGTCCAGGAAGGGTTGTTGGCATAGGGATGTTGTGTTTTGATAGGGTGATAAAGGTCAAAACTTTGTCATCACAAATTTGGATTGAATTGTGGCTGTTGAAGAGTTTTAAGCCTTGACTTTCAAGCATTTGAGAGATGTATTTGTCTTTGTTTAAATAAACACAAAAATCATAGTCTCTTGGCAGATTTAAACTTATTGAGCCGTCTTCCTGAATTTTTGCAGCAAAAAAGTTGTTTACAAGTATATCAATATTTACTCCCAAATTTTCAAACTCATTTTTAAGTCGATTTGCAACATATTCCATTGCACTTACGCTTCCATAGGCGTTTAATAAAATCAATCCTTGTTTCATCTTAAACATTATATAATAATTGGTTAAATAATTAAAGTGAAAAACTTAATTTCTCAGGTAGACCAACAAAAAAAGATGCTTTTAAACATCTCTTTTTTGTAAATTATAACTATTTTTGAGGCTTGAAGCCATCTTTAAGGGAGATGGTGCTGTTGAAAATCAGATTGTCTTTTGTGCTGTCTTTATCAACGCAATAATAGCCTTTTCTCATAAATTGGAATTTATCTTCAACTTTGGCATTTTTTAAGAAATTTTCTGCCAAAGCTTTTTTCTCAACCATTGAGTTTGGCTCCAAAAGTTCTTCAATTGGGGTGCCGTCAGCAAGTGCTTTTGAAGGTGTTTTGTATTCTGCTTTTACAAGATTTTTAAACTCTCTAACAGTGATTTCAAAGCAATTGTCTGCAGACACAAAGTGAATTGTTCCTTTACATTTGATACCTGAGGTGTCATTTCCACTTTTTGTATTTGGGATGTATTCACATTCCAAATGGTCTATATCGCCGTTTTCAGCATATATGACTTTGTTGCATTTGATGATATAAGCGCCTTTAAGTCTGACAATTCCACCTTCAACAAGACGATTGTATTTTGGAGGAGGGTTGTCAGAAAAGTCTTCTCTTTCAATGTAAATGCAATTGCCGAAAGTTGCTTTGTGATTTCCTGCATTTTCATCATTTGGGTTGTTGTCAATCAAAACTTCTTCACTGCCTTCATAGTTTGTGATAAGCACTTTGAGTGGGTCAAGCACAACCATGGCACGAGTTGCTATTTTGTTTAAATCTTCTCTCACATAGTATTCAAGTGCTGAGTAAGGCACAGTTACTTCAATTGTGCTTCCCCAACCAACAGATTTCACAAAGTCTTTGACTGCTTTTGCTGTGTAACCTCTTCTTCTTATGCCAACAAGTGTAGGAAATCTTGGGTCATCCCAACCATTTACATACCCACCTTTTACAAGCTGTTTAAGGTATCTCTTTCCGGTTAAAACATTTTCAAGCACAACACGAGAAAATTCTCTTTGTTTAGGAGCATATTTTCTGCCCCAACCATGCTCAACAAACCATTCATAAACAACTCGGTGGTCTTGAAAGCCTTTGTCACACAAACTGTAAGTTGTACCTTCAAGACAGTCTTCCATAGGATGAACAAAATCATATTGAGGCCAAATGCACCACTTGTCGCCAACACGATAGTGATGTTGTCTTGATATTTTGTACATGACAGGGTCACGCATGTTGATATTTGGATGTGCCATATCAATCTTTGCACGAAGAGTTTTGCTTCCGTCAGGATATTTTCCGTCACGCATTTCTCTAAACAATTTCAAGTTTTCTTCTGGAGTGCGGTTTCGATAAGGGCTTTCCTTTCCTGGTTCTGTAAGGGTGCCACGGTTTGCACTTACCTCTTCGGCAGAAAGTTCGCAAACATAAGCATCTCCGTTTTGAATCATTTTTTCAGCAATTTTGTAAATTTCATCAAAATATTCTTCACTTGCATAGACAAATTTTTCTGGTTTAAAGCCAAGCCACTCCAAATCTGCCATATAGCTTTCAGCAAACTCTCCCTCTTCTTTCATAGGGTTTGAGTCGTCCATTCTAAGCACTGTTTTTCCACCAAACTTTTGGGCTGTTTCAAAATTGATAGTCCAAGCTTTTGCATGTCCAATATACCAATATCCACTTGGCTCAGGAGGGCAACGTGTGATGACTTCTTTTGACCTGCCAGCTTTGATGTCTGCAATGATTTCTTCTTCTAGTTCGTTATCAGGAACGATTGAATCAACATCTATTCCATTTTCCATTAAAAACATAAAATTCTCCTATATGTGTTTATTTTACTGCATAAAAAGAGAAAAAGTCAACACACAAAGTGTGTTTTTAAAAATTTTACAACTATTTTCAATTTATTTTCAAATTACTATAATTAACTATTTCTTTTTTCTTTTTTAGAGCATATTGCATTGCTTTAAAAGCCCCACCATTTTGTGTGTTTGTTACATAAAAAATTACATAATCACTTCTATCAATCATTTCGCAATTACGAAAATAGATTCTTGAATACTAATAATCAAATTTCAAATCCGAATAAATAAAATCTTCAAAGTCTTCATCTTTAAGCCATTTTGGTCGTTTAGTGACTCTTTGGTGTCTTGGGTCAGATAAACAAAATATTCTTTTTATAAAAGGAAATGTTTCTTTTAGTTCGGTTACTATTTGCCAACACAAATCATCAAAATTGCCAAAACCACCAAAATAGAATAATGATACTGACTTCATTTTTATTAGATAACTAAGTTTCTCTTTAAGTTTTTTTCTTAATTCATTTGTTATTTTAATTTCTTTATGTCCAAAAAAAGAACAGGCATAATAGTTCATCTTTTCCCCTTATTGTATATTTTCATTGGTAAATTAATACATATAATAAATATAATAGCACAAATTAATTGAATATCAATATATTTTTACCAATGTCAGTTATCGGGGTGAATAAATTTTTTATTTAAAATGTGTGTAGTGGAGAAAAATTATGAAGAAAAACATTACACCAGAAAGACAGTTTTTGATAAATAGATTGGGGTATATAAGAAATCGTGCCGGTTTATCTGCAAGAGAATTATCTCAACGTCTTGGCTTTTCAATTGCATATATTGCAAAGTTTGAAAATGGAGATTTTAGCATTCCAGCAGAAGTTTTATTAAATGCAATAGAAATATGTGGTTCGTCGCCTGCCGAATTCTTTTCGGAAGATATAACTAGTTATAATGAGACAAAAGAAGTTGTTGAGAGATATAAAAAACTTTCAGACGAAAATAAAGAGACTATTAAAGATTTAATTGAAAAATTGAAATAAATATATTTAAATTTTCAAGATAAGAAAAAAACTTTATCAATTGAGATAAAGTTTTTTTTAATTCTATGCACTGTCTTTGTTCAACTTTGCACGCAGTTTTGTTTTTATTCTGCTTAAACTGTTGTCAATGCTTTTGCTTGAAACTTCAAGTGCGGTTGATATTTCTCTGTAAGAATATCCTTGAAGATAAAGTTTAAGCACTTTAAATTCAAGAGGGGATAAATGAGATTTTATTTTTTTATTCAAGGATTTGAAGTTTTCTTTGTCAATAATTTTTTCCTCGGGTGTGTCTTCCAAAACCAAGGCAATTGGCAAAAAATCCAAATTTTCACTCATGCCGTTTTCGGTAAAACTTTGAAAGGAAACTGCAGAGGAGAGAGGTTTGTTTTTGTTTGTGTTGGCGTGCTTGATTGCGGTCTGTATTTGATGTTTTATGCAAAGCACAGCAAATGTCTTGAAACTTGCCTCTTTCTCGTCAGAGAAGCCTTTTATGGCTTTGTATAAGCCTATCATGCCTTCTTGCACCAAATCTTCTAAATCTCCGCCGACAATAAAGTATCCTCGAGCTATTTTCACAACCAAATCTTTGTATCTTGAAAAGAGTTCGGTTTCAGCCGATTCGTCACCATTTTGTATTAAAGTGATAAGTTCTTCATCAGTGTATTGTTTTGTCAAAGTTATCTCCTATTTGCAAGGGCTTAAAGTTTTAATTTTTTAAGGTTAAGAATTTCTTTGTCTAAGCACTTCATAAACACAAAGAGCTGTTGCGACGCTTGCGTTGAGTGAATTTACACTACCCTTGAGTGGAAGAGTGATGATTCCGTCGCAATAAGTGCGAAGTGATTGCTTGACGCCATTTCCTTCAGAGCCAACAACAATTCCGATTGGTCCTGTGAGATTTTGTTTGTAAATATTTTCTCCTCCGGTTTCGGAAACATAAATCCAAAGTCCGTTTTCTCTTAAAGTGTCGATTGCTTCTTTAAGATTTGTTACTCTTGCGATTTTCATGTTTGCAATTGCACCGGCACTTGTGCGAACAACAGTTTCATTTACTTGGCATGCACGCATTTTTGGAATAACAATTCCGTCCACTCCAGCACACTCACAAGTTCTTATGATTGCACCCAAATTGTGAGGGTCCTCAATGCCATCCAAAAGCACAACAAAGGGAGGTTGTCCTTGTTCTTGTGCGTGTGTCAAAATATCTTCAATTTCACAATATTCAAAGTCAACTGTTTCTGCAATATAGCCTTGATGATGATTTGTTACACTGATTTCATCCATGGCTTTTTTAGGCAAAAACTCAACACGCAGTTTGTTTTGCTTTGCAAGCGAGATTATCTCATCTTTTCGTGTTGCATAATTTTTATCTACATAAACTTTATTTATTGTTTTTCCGCTTTTTATTGCTTCAACAACTTGATTTCTTCCTTCAAACTTCACTTTTTTCTCCTAATTTTTCGTTTCATTTATTTCAATAATCTTCTTCCAAGGGTATTTTTTAATTTTTATATTTTTGTCATTCACAATTGCAACAGCGTTGTTTCCAATTTTCAAAGCGTTTTTCTGTTTGATTTTGTAAACAAGATAATCATGCCATTGTGCTTTATTTATATACAAGCCCCATTTTTTGCTGAAGGTAAATTTGCTTGCTTCGACAAGGATAGGGCTTGAAACAAAGCCAAAGCCTTGACAGTTGTCTTTAAAGTCCATTTCAATACTTGGTGGCTCAAAGTCATTTACAAACGAGATGTCGTCACCACAAATGGTGCTTCCTGCACTATTGCCTATATAAACTGTTCCATTTTCTACCATAGCTTTGATTTTGTCAAATTGGTTGTATTTTTTCAATTTGTAGATTAAGTCAAAGGCGTTTCCACCGTTTACAAAAATGCAATCAAGTTTTTGTTTGAAATCAAAATCTGGAGTTAAGTCAACAACGTTTTCAAACATTTTTAATAAATGAGCTTTTGTTTTTGCAATGTAGTTAACACTGTTTTCATCTGCATAACTGCAAAAGAGACAAGTTTTTAAAGTTTTGTCACAAACCTTTTTCACATCACTTATTGGCATTATATCAAAACTCGAGTATAAAAGAATTTTCACTATAAATCTCCTTCAACTGATTTATTCAAAATCTCAATAAGTCTTTCGTTTTGTCCACTCAAATATAAAAATCCAATAAGAGCTTCAAAGGCGGTCGCTTTTTTGTAGGTCTCTTCATCAAAGTTTTTAGCAGAGTGCTTGCTGTGGGTATTTCTAGCTTTTCTGACAATGTCCATTTCAATTTGTGAAAGCTCTGATGAAATTTTTTCTAGTATTTCTTTTTGTTTTTTTGCATTGCAAAATTTGCTTGCAAGGGTGTGATAATTTTGCACTTTGTTTATTTGTCCACTCAAAACTTTTTCTCTTACAAATGCCGTATGCACAGCATCTCCCATGAAGGCTAGTGCAAGAGGGGACAACTCTTCATATTTTTTCATACAAATCCTTAATTGTTGAAACGGAAAAGAATGACATCTCCGTCTTGAACGACATATTCTTTTCCTTCCATTCTTACTTTTCCTTTTTCTTTTGCTTTTAGAAAAGAGCCAGCTTCAACAAGGTCATCAAAGCTTACAATTTCGGCTTTGATAAAGCCTTTTTCAAAATCAGTGTGGATTTTTCCTGCTGCTTGAGGGGCTTTTGTTCCTTTTGTTATTGTCCAAGCACGTACTTCTTTCTCTCCAGCAGTAAGATAGCTTTGAAGCCCCAAAAGGTCATAACTTGCTGTAACCAGCTTCTCAAGTCCGCTCTCAGTTATTCCAAGCTCTTGCTTAAACAGCTCTCTTTCATCTTTTTCAAGACCAACAAGTTCTTCTTCTATTTTTGTGCAAAGGGTGACAACTTTTGAGCCCTCCTTGGATGCGATTTCTTTTACTGTCTTAACATATTCACAATCTGCTTTTCCTATTTCATCTTCTCCAATATTGGCTACATAAATCACCGGTTTTGAAGTCAAAAGTGCAAAATTCTTAAGCAGTTTTTTCTCTTCGTCAGAATATTCAAGAGTTCTTGCTTGTAAGCCAACTTCCAAAGCTTCTTTAATTCTAGAAAGCATTTCAACACTTGCTTGCAAAGATTTGTCTTTTGTTTGATGCACAAGCTTTGCATTTTTGTCTAAAAACTTTGTGACTTGTTCAAGGTCGGATAATGCCAACTCCATTTCAATGACATCAATGTCACGTTTTGGGTCAATTGAGCCACTTACATGAATAATTTTGTCGTTGTCAAAACATCTAACAACATGCACAATGGCATCAACTTCACGTATATGACTTAAAAATTTGTTTCCAAGTCCTTCGCCCTTGCTTGCACCAGCGACAAGCCCTGCAATATCTACAAATTCGATACAAGCAGGAGTTATCTTTTGAGTGTTGTAAAGTTTTCCAAGTACTGAAAGTCTTTCATCTGGCACATCAACTATGCCAACATTTGGCTCAATTGTGCAGAAAGGATAATTTGCACTTTCTGCACCAGCCTCTGTGATTGCGTTAAACAATGAACTTTTGCCAACATTTGGCAGTCCTACTACTCCGATTTTCATATATTCTCCATAAAATTTAGAGAGATAAACTACTTATCTCTCTAAAAAGTAAATTATCTATTATTGTAATTTTTAAAATATCATTCCTTCATCATCCTTCTTTCTTTTAGGTTGAGTTGGGTCTGAATAATTGTATTTTGTTGTGTCACCGGTTTTTGTTTCGCCTGCAGCTTTTTCTTCAGGTCTGATTTCATAATCAACCATACCATTTTTGTCTGGATGCTCAGCAGCAAATCTTTCTCCACGGGCTCTCACGATTTGTTCGGTGCTTGAAGTTTCATTATCAATTGATTCCCATAATCCAAACAGAGAAGCAAAAGGCGACCAACCATAACGTTTTTTAAGTTCTTCAAGTCTCTTCAATTCATCTGGTGAAATAGTGCCTTTATTTTGTTTTTCCATAAGTTCACGAGTTTCATTATATTCTTTTTGATCAAACCCATGCTTTTTGGCGAGTTTTTCGTCTTCCTTACTTAATGGGTTTGGAGTTGCTGGGGGTACAGCATTTTCATAAGATTTTTCCATTTCAAGATATACTTTTTGTTGTTCAAGTAAAATTTTATTCTTCCCTATAAGGTCATCTTTAAAGGTTTTATCAGTTAAAAGAAGATTAATTGTAGAAAGTTGAGCGTTTCTTTCCCCATTTCTTGTTAACAGAGTTCCTGGGTCTCTAAAATCTTTAATTTCGTCAATTGAAACATTTTCTCTGGTTAAAGCTCTTCTAGACATAATAGGTTCAAGCGTCTTTTTTATTTCTGACAATCTATCTCGTTCTTCCTTGAGCATAATCAACTTTTTGTCAGTGTGAACTGCAAGTTCGACGGCAAGTTCAGCATTATTTTTTGCCAAGTTTGACTTTTCAGTTTCATAATAAGCTTTTTCTTTTTCAAGCTTTTTAATTTTTGCTTGCTTTTGTGCTTCAGTGAGTTTTGGGTCACTTTTAATTTTGTTGATTTCGTCTTTGATATTGTCAAGAGTTATGTCAATATCCATGATTCTATCTTGATTTTTGGCAATTTGTTTTTCAATTTGAAGTCCTTTGCCGTCAATTTCTTTCTTATGTTTTGCCCATCTTGAGTGTCTATAATTTGTAGGTCTAAGCCAAACATCTGTAAATAGTCCGGTGTCACTAGCAACCATAATTCCAAGCAATGGACCAGAAATTAAAGCTAAGAATGGCAAGAAGATTGAAAGCAGGGTGATAATAGCAAAGGCTGCAACCCAAGTCTTTTTGTTGTCGTCTTTGATACCTGTCCAAAGTTGAGTCCAATCTTTTTTAGGAGCTTCTTGCTCGACAATATCATCCACTGTTGGTCCAACCTTTCTATCTGGCTCTGGGAATTTTATATCAGGAATAATGTCAGGAGTTATTTCTTTAACTTCTTTCTGCATAGTTGCAACATTGTCATCAATAATCTTAGCTTTGCCAAGTGGGTCATAGGCATAGGTGTGAATGTTTTGAGTGCCACTATCATCATTATAGTTTGTTCCACCACGTTTTCTAGCAGGCTTAGCTCTTCCTTCTGAGGAGGCAACATCTTGAGGGTCTCCAAGATTGTTTTTAACAAAATTGAACATAGCTTTATTTTGTGCTGGGTCTACAGGCATTTCAACACCTTTGTTTGTTTCGCCTTTTTTATGAGGTTCTTCAATTACCACATGATATTTATAAGATTTTTTACTTGTGCCTTCTACAGCGAGATATCCTTGTTTAACTTCATGGTATCTTGGTTTTGTTCTATTTTTTTGTTCCTCATTTGAGGTATGTCCATAGAAATATGTTTTTGCGGGAGAAGCTGTTAAATCTTTTACAAAATCAGAATAAGTCACATTGCCTTTGTCGTCAAAAGTTGGTATAGAATAAAGTTCGTATTTTGGAGGCTCACCAATGCTTAATGCCTTGTTTGGGTCACCATTTACAAGGTCAGCAGGAGTGCTGTTTCTGAGATTTTCTTGTTGCATCCTATAAAGCCTTGTTTGCATAACAAGCATTTGCTTAAAACTTTCAGGTAATTTATCAAAATCCAAGAGACTGCCAGGTGCGGCAGGAGGTGCTTTGAAAACTCCTTTGAATTGTCTTGAACTTGTTGGGTCAAGGCAGTCACTGAGATATTGCCTTGAAACAGACATATCCATTGAAGCCGTGTCTTCGGTGTGTGTATAAACTTTGCTGTTGTCAATGTCTTGAAGGGCAACTCCTTGAGACTCTACTGTGAGATTGAAACTTCTGTTTGTTCCACTTCTTGTCCTTGCT
>CASXBC010000013.1 GCA_949474265.1 uncultured bacterium
AAAGTGGCACGCGAGCTGGGTTCAGAACGTCGTGAGACAGTTCGGTCCCTATCTATCGTGGGCGTAGGATATTTGAGAGGGTCTGCTCCTAGTACGAGAGGACCAGAGTGGACGCACCGATGGTGCACCTGTTGTCACGCCAGTGGCATAGCAGGGTAGCTATGTGCGGTTGGGATAAACGCTGAAAGCATCTAAGCGTGAAGCCTGCCTCAAGATTAGATATCCCATAACATAAGTTAGTAAGACCCCTTGTAGACTACAAGGTTGATAGGTCGCATGTGGAAGCACAGCAATGTGTGTAGCTGAGCGATACTAATAGGTCGAGGGCTTAATCACGGATTTACAAGTATTTAAGCTTCCTTCAAAGTGTGTAGTTGTCAGAGAATTTTATCTCTGTTTGAATATTGTCTTCCCTATCCTCCTTTTTCAAATATAAGGCAATATTCAAAATATTTCGGTTATTCCATTGACTTCATTTGAAGGAAATGTTATAATACCATAACCAGTGGCGATAGAGAGAAGGTCCACCTGTTCTCATCCCGAACACAGAAGTTAAGCTTCTCATCGTCGAAAATACTAGGTCGTCTTGGTCTGGGAACATAGAACACTGCTGGTTAATCATTAAACCATCCGCATGAGGGTGGTTTTTTGTTTTCTAAAATTATGTTTTAGCAAGAGAAAGCAGTGTTCTAGTTCCGGAACATCAGCTGGCGAGTAGGAAAGACAAGGCTGGCGAAAACTTTGTTTTATAATAACACTGCTGGTTAATGTTAAAGCTCACCGCACGAGGTGAGTTTTTTCTTTTATATAAGTTTTTTGTGTGATAAACCCAGCAGTGTTCAGCACGCTCTGCGGGCATTTCGCAGTGCGAAAGTATGTTCCCAGAGGTCTGGAAACATCTGCCAAGGCGTAGTGGTGTGCGTGGCAGGCGAATTGCTATGCAATTCTAACAACACTGCTGGTTAATCATTAAACCATCCGCATGAGGGTGCTTTTTGTTTTTAATAAAATGTTTTGTATGTTCATAAGTAATGTTTGTCATATTTTTTAAATTATAATTTCGTTTTTAAGTATCTAATAAGGCTTTTGCAGTAAAAGGCTTAAAGTGTTGTTGACATAATTTAAAGGATTAGTTGACCTAATTCAAGTCCAATCACTTTTGAGATTTTGTAAATAGCACATAGCCTGACATTTTCTTTGCCTGACAATATTTTATCAAGTGTGTTTATGCTGATGTTGCATTCTTTGCATAATTTTGCTTTCTAGATAATTTTTTCTTCTTTCAATATTTACTTTAAGTGCCCTCATTTATTTACCTCTAAAGTATATTATAAGTAACGTATTGTTACCTATCAAGACATTTTGTTACAATTTGTGACATAATTAATTTATGATAATAAGTAAGAAGCTTAGAGAGTTAAGAGAGGACGCCGGAATTTTGCAAAAAGATGTTGCAAAAGTTTTGGGTATTACTAGAGTAACTTATACAAATTACGAGCTAGGCACACGAGAGCCATCATTAGATATGGTTGTGAAACTATTTGATTTTTATAAAGTATCTGCTGATTACCTTTTGGGTAGAGAAGATTGAGATTAAATTAAACACCAATATGGTGTTTTTTTGATGCCTATTGACAAAAAGGTATGGCTATGATAATATAAAAATATATGGAGGTTGTGTTATGATTGAGCAGATTGATGCAAAATATTTTAAACAAAGAAGATAAAATGGGGATGTTTTTGTGAAGTGGGCAACTTGGGTTGATAAACATGAACAAAAAGTTGTTAAAGAGCCGGTCCCTGTTGTTGGAAAATTATTTCCATTTATAAAAAGAAAAAAGACAATTGATGTTGTGGTAGGGCAAGAGGGACCAATTGTTATGGAGCACGATGTTTATACTCTTTTGAAGTCAAACAATCCTACACATCAAAAGCTTGCAAAAGAAATTCTTTATGACAAAATTTTAAATCTCGATGAAAAGATATATGGAAAAGGATTATTCCTTGGAAGAAGAACAGATTTGCCTACAGATAAGGTCCATGGCTATGACTATGACATTCTCACTGAGGCTGGTGTTGTTATTGGAAAGGTAATGCCTCCTCATCAAGCATATTATGCAACAGGTGAAAAAACAGGGGTGCTTGATGCAGATTTTAAGTTTGATGCTGAAGTAGCTAATTATTGCAATAAGAATACAGAAGTTTGGAAATATGTTCCACTTGAAACCCAAAATACATTTCCACAACTTAAAAGAAAAGCAGAGGAAGTAGTCGCTGAAGCGAAAAAATCTAAAGTTCTTTCAGATGGAGGAAAGGCATAATCATAGTCGGTTAATTAACAATATGAAAAGTATTGCAAAATAAAAGTGTGTGAAAAACATTGGAGAAATCTGATGTTTTTTCTTTGCCAATTTATAACTATTTAAGAGAAGAGTTTTGTCTATTGTAAAGGAAAAAAAGAAATTGTTGAATGTAAACCCGCTATGGATTTTGTACATGAAATTGTAGGAGAAAGAAAAAAGAGTGAAGATTGTTTCACTCTTTTATTTTTGTGTTTTCATATATATCAAAACTGAACTTAAGTCCATTTTCTTCTTTTAGGGAGCCTCTTTGCGAGATTGCCCAATTTTGCATTTCATCCAAATTTGGAAAGAAAGTGTCAGCTTCTTTGTCAGCTTTTACTTTTGTTACATAAGCAAGTTTGCAATATGGTAAAAGAAGTTTATAGATAGTTCCGCCACCGCAAACAAAGACATCCTCTTGATTGTAGCTTTTGATAACCTGCAAAAGTTCTTCAACAGAGTGGACTATTGTCACATTTGCATCCTTGAAAGTTTTGTCCAAAGTGATGACAATTGTTGTTCTTTTTGGAAGTGGGCGTTTTGGAAGAGAAAGATAGGTTTTTTCTCCCATAACAACAACTTTGTTTAAAGTTTTTTCTTTGAAATATGCAAGGTCAGAGGGGAGGTAGAAAAGTAAGTTGTTGTCTTTGCCGATTCCCCAATTTTCACTCACTGCGACGATTAAATTCATGATGTTCTCCTAAATAGCAACTTCAATTTTGTATTTTTTGTCGTTGTACTCATAGTTTTCAAACTTAAAGCTGTCAACTTTGAAATCATAGAAGTCTTTGACGGACTTGTCAATAACAAATTTTGGTGCTTTATGTTGTTTTTCTTTAATTATCTCTTTGATGATTGGTATGTGTCTGTCATAAATATGAGCATCAGCAATTACGTGTACAAATTCGCCAACTTCAAGGTTGCAAACCTGTGCCAACATGTGAACCAGCACGGCGTATTGGCAAACATTCCAATTGTTTGCAGTCAGCATATCTTGAGAGCGTTGATTTAAAATAGCATTGAGTTTGTTGCCTGTCACATTGAAAGTCATTGAGTAGGCACAAGGATAGAGAGCCATTTCATGAAGGTCGTTGTGATTGTAAAGGTTTGTAATAATGCGTCTTGAAGCACGATTGTTTTTGAGGTCATAGATGACACGGTCTACTTGGTCAAACATGCCTTCTTTGTATTTGTGTTTTACACCAAGTTGATAGCCATAGGCTTTTCCAATTGAACCTTTTTCATCTGCCCAACTATCCCAAATGTGAGAAGCGAGGTCATGAATATTATTGCTCTTTTTCTGCCAAATCCAAAGAAGTTCGTCAATACAATTTTTGTAGCCTGTTTTTCTTACTGTGATTATAGGAAACTCTTTTGCAAGGTCATAGCGATTGACAATGCAAAACTTTTTGATTGTGTGGGCAGGTGTGCCATCTTTCCATTTTGGTCTGACGTCTTGGTCAGTGTCCCAAGTTCCATTTTTTAAAATTTCCTTAACATTTTTAACAAAAACTTTATCTGCGTAACTCATTTATTTCCTCCTTTAAATTTGTTTTTATGTAGAGTTAATGTGTTTTGCATAAGGCA
The DNA here is from genome assembly GCA_949474265.1 of uncultured bacterium. Classification (GTDB taxonomy): domain Bacteria; phylum Bacillota; class Clostridia; order Christensenellales; family UBA1242; genus Caccovivens. The sequence goes on from CASXBC010000013.1 coordinate 3,930, forward strand.
AGCAACTGTCATAGGTCCAACTCCGCCAGGAACAGGAGAGATGTAACCACAAACTTTTTTGACGCTATCAAAGTCCACATCACCGACAATTTTTCCGTCAATGCGGTTTATGCCGACATCAATCACAGTTGCTCCTTTTTTTACAAACTCTTTGGTGACATAGTTTGGTTTTCCGATGGCTACAATCAAGATGTCTGCCTGTTTTGAAATTTCTTTGATGTTTTGCGTCCTGCTGTGACAAATTGTAACTGTTGCATTTTCTTGTTCTAGTAAATTTGCTACACTTTTGCCAACCAACAAACTTCTGCCAAGCACAACTGCTTTTTTGCCAGAAATTTCAATATTTTCATGTTTTAACATTTCAATAATGCCTGTTGCAGTGCAGGGAGCAATAAGTTTTTTTGCAGAGAAAAGAGCTCCAAGATTTTCGTAGGTTAAGCAATCCACATCTTTACTTGGAACAATTTGATTTGTTGCTTTGACGCTGTCTATCTCATTTGGGATAGGCAATTGCAACAATATGCCAGATATATTTTCGTCATTGTTCAACTTTTCAATGGTTTTGAACAATGCTTTTTCTGTTATGTTTTGTTTTAGTCTAACTATTTTTGAATTGATGTTGCAGGCTGCACATGCTTTTTCTTTTGAAGCAACATAAACCTCACTTGCTGGATTGCCCTCCACAATAATGCAAGCAAGGGTAGGTGGAGTTTTGAGTTTGTCAATCATTTCTGATTGAATTTCATCTTTGATTTTTTGTTTGATTTCATTTGCAATCAACTTTCCATCTATTATTTTCATAATTCAATTATATAATAGAAATAAAAAAAGTGCAAACAATGTTATGCACTTTATTATTTTTGTTTTTCAGTTGTTTTGCTACCACCAAACTCAAGAGTTTTTCCATTGGTGCAAATTTGCTTCATCTCGCCTTTTGAAAACAAGTAAGTTTCACCATAGATTGTTTGTTTTTCTCCATCATCAACTATGTAAGAGCCATCTGTGATAGCTAAAAACGGTTGATTTTTGCTGTCTGGAAGCAGAACTTTCTCAACAAAGTCTTTGTCTGACATGTTTTTGTTGAAGTGAGGCTCAATATTGATTTCGGTAAGTCCCAAACCTTTCCAATATTTCTTTGTTGCTGTTTCTTCAGGAGTTGGAGAGCAGTAAACATCTGTTGCAAGATTGAGTGCTCCAGCACTTTGTCCGACAATCACTCCTTTGCATCTTGTAATGTGTTTTCTCAAATCCATATTTTCAAACAGTTTCATTTGCATCCATGTGTCGCCACCAGCAAGAAACACCAGGTCTGCTTTTTCCATAAGTTGTCTACAGCTTGACATATTTCTTCCGTCAAGAACAATCATACGGCTAAATCTTATTCCGCTTAAAGAGAGCGAACTTCTTGTAAGTTCTGCATATGTTGATGTGCCTTCATAAAAAGGTGAGCTTGCAACAAAAACCATCAAATCGTGTCCTTTGACAGCTTTTTTCAGATTGTTGGCGAAATTGTTTGTGTTGTTCAATTCGGACACCAATCTTATTCCATTTACTTTTTTTTGATGCACCAATATCACTTGTTAAAAATATTTTCATTATTACCTCTCAGTTTGATTATAGTTTATAATTGGGCTATTGTCAATACATATAGAAAAAACTTTCATATTGACTTTTAAGTATGTTTTGTGATATAATTAACTGTTTAAAAATAGGAGAAACTATGGTCCATACAAGATATTGTGGATATTATCCTCCTTCAGATTTCTTTTATGGAAGTGAGGAGGATTATCAGGCTATAAAAAATGGGGAAATCTTTAAAGTTGAAGGTGATTTTGATTGGTACTATAAGTCAATCCCTTTTGAAAACAGAACAGACGAGATTATCCCAGAAGAGATGGTTTGCTTACGTAAGCAATATATCTCAAGTAAGCAAGCAAAAAGATGGTTGTTTTTTAAATTAGTTCAAAATTCAAATGCAAAAATCTATTACGGAGATTCTTTGAAGGACAAGTTGGTGCAAGAGGTTGGAATTTGGATGAGGGACATCAATCCAAGGACAAAAAAGGCATTTTCTGGCAGAGATTTTACATCATTTATCAACACTATTCCTGCAGAGATTATTGTGGATGAGGATTTTTGCGATAAAATGAAAAGAAAAATGAAAAACACTTTATGTCAAAGAGTTAAAAACTCCAAAAGTATCAATGAAATTATTTCTTTGACAGGTCTGAAAAAATATGCAGACGAACTTGTTGACAGAGCACATAAAGTGGGTGCAGAACATTTTGCAGGTGGCGTTCGGGTTGTGCAAAACGCAGTGGAAAACATTGAACAAGCAAGGGCAAGAGCACTTGCAGAGCTTTCAAAGAGTTGTGGAAAAGTTGCAAGAAAATAAGGAGATAAAATGAATATTATGGAAAATAAACAAGAAGAATTTGAGGTGCCATTTGGCAAATTATCTGAAAAAGTTGTGGAGGAGTTTAAGTTGGCATTTCCTCAGCAGTATAGTGTTTCTGCAAGAATGATGGATGGATATATTATGATGCAGAATTGGAGAAATATTATTCCACAATACAAACAAGTTAGAGTGTTTTTCTCACTCAATTATAGACTACATGACAAAAACAAAGTGATTACTTTTGTTCAAGACTATTCTTTCTCTGAAATTGCGGATAGATGTGACAAAAACGGCATGATAGAAAATTGTGAAAGTTTGCCTGTAAATTCTAGCAAACTTGAAGTCATTGTTGGCGGAAAATATAATTTTGGAAAACAAGCAAGTGGAGTTGACTTCAACGGTCAAAAGTTTGTCAATAAGATGTTTCAAAGATGTGCAGATGAAAGAAAATGGGTTAGACCTGCTTGTGTTGTTGAAACAACAAAAAACAACAATGGAAGAGAAGTTAAATAAAGTTTATTAAAGATGCAATTGCTCTTGCATCTTTTTTATTTTGATTAAAGTGGAATTTTTTTTAAACTTTTCATAAATTTTATTGACATTAATTCATAAATCATATATAATATTGCAGTAACCGTTGATATTCCGGAGTAGCTCAGCGGTGGAGCAGGCGGCTGTTAACCGCAAGGTCGTAGGTTCGAATCCTATCTCCGGAGCCAAAGTAAAGTGTGGTTTTGATACCGCACTTTTTTATTTTTCAGAAAATCCTGTTGACACTCAGAAACTTTCGTGTTATATTTGAAAGCACATAGGAGAACAAATGAAGAAAAAAGAAAAGGCAAAAAGACCAAATATTGCACAATATTTAAAAAGATACAGAGTATGGATTTTTTTGTACGCACTTTTGTATGTCATTGCTAGCGTAGGGGATGTGTTTTTTACAATCCTCCTTGCCAAATCTGTAGAGCTTATCACACTTGCAAGTTACAAAAAGGCGATGATTAACATAGCTTTTGTTATTGGCATTAATATTGTGCAGAGATTTTGTTGGTATTTTTGTAGTTATATTTATAATAAAAAAGCCAATAAGATAATGTCTGAACTCAACTTAGACCTTGCAAAACAAGCATTTAAACTCAATTCAAAAACTTTCAATGACCATGACACAGGCACTTTTGTGCAAAGGATTGTTGATGACCCTGCAAGAATAGTTGATGGGCTTGCTACCGTGATTGACGTAATAATGAATATGGCAACAACGATAGTGATGTTTATTTATATTGCAACGCTCAATATCTATGTTTCAATTGCGTTTGTTGGAATTGTCGTAATTGCATTTATCATTGAATATTACAGAGTAAAGCTCAGAAGAAAACATAGAGGTATTGTCAGAAAGAAAAATGATAAAGTAAACTCTCTGACCACAGAGATAGTTAGAAGTGAAAAAGATATAAAATCTCTTGGACTTGAAAACAAATTGAGTGAAGTTTCAAAAGAAAACTATGAGGATTATCGAAAGGCTAGATACAAGCTTGATATGACAGGCACAAACTATGGAACAGCTAGAAATGCCATCATTGGACTTGGCACATTGCTCACACTTGTTTTGGGCATTTATCTGAGACAACTTGGGCTTATTACACTTGCCACTTACATGATTATCTATTCAAACCGTGGTTCTGTTTGGGATTTGGTTTGGAATATTGGACAACTTACAAATCTTATTGTTGACATCAGAGTTTCACATGATAGGATGTTTTCTTTGTATGACGAAAACGAGTTTGTTACAGAAAAGTTTGGGGATAAAACTATTGAAAACGTGGTTGGAGAAATTGAGTTTAAAGCGGTTTCTTACACCTTTAGAGAATATGAATACAAGAGAAAAAGAAAACCTGCAAAGCATGGAAGAGAAGGTAAAATAGATTATAGTGTTCCTCCAGAAAAGAAACTTGTCAGCGAAAACAAGATATTTAATGATTTGTCTTTCAAAATCACTCCAAACACGACTGTCGCTTTTGTGGGGAAGAGTGGAAGCGGAAAGTCTACTATCTTAAATCTTATGTCAAAAATGTATGTTGTTGATGATGGAGAAGTTTTGATTGATGGAATGAATATAAATGAATTCAACAAAGAGACTTTAAGAAAAACAATCTCGCTCGTAAATCAATTCCCTTATATTTTTGATATGACCATAAAAGAAAACTTGCTTTTGGCAAAAGGGGATGCGACAGATGAAGAAGTGCAAGAGGCAATTGCAAAAGCTTCACTTGAGGAGTTTGTTGAGAGTTTGCCTAAAGGTGTTGACACGAAGGTGGGTGAGAGTGGAATAAAGCTTTCTGGCGGACAAAAACAAAGGCTGGCAATTGCGAGAGCACTCTTAAGAAATTCGCCAATAATTATCTTTGATGAAAGCACATCATCTTTGGATAATTTTGCTCAAGAAGAAGTAAAGAAAAGCATTGATGGTCTTAAGGGCAAAAGCACCATTGTTATAGTTGCTCACCGACTTTCAACAATCAAGAATGTGGATAAGATATTCTTTTTGGAGAATGGTGAGATAGTTGACTCTGGCACTTTTGATGAGTTGTTTGATAAAAACAAGAGCTTCAAATCAATGTTCTTGGCAGAGAACATTTGATAAATTAAAAACTTGGAGTAATCCAAGTTTTTTCTTGTAAAAATTTGTTAATATTTGTACTTTTTGCTATAATCAAATCGTAAAAATTTTACTGAGGATAAAATTATGTATATTAATGTAAATAAAAAATGGCAACCAATTTTGGATGGTGCAATGATAGTTTTTGGCTGTTTTATTATGGGTTTTGCTTTTTCAACTTTTTTTGAGCCAAACAATATTTCAACCGGAGGTTTTTCTGGAATAGCAATGATGATAAACTCATTGCTTCACAAAGCTGGAGTAAAGTTTATCAACTCTTCAATAATCTATCTCGTCATGAATTTAATTCTCTATCTTATTGCAGTAAAATCATTGGGCAGACGTTTTGCCATAACTGCACTTTTGGGTATTGGTGCATTTTCTGGTGCAATGCAAATCTTTGCACTCATACCGAAATTTGCAAATTTTGACTTGATTATCTCAGCTCTCTTTGGTGGGGTTACGCTTGGTTTTGGTGTTGGATTGGTTGTAAGATTTGGTGGCTCAACAGGTGGAAGTGACATGATTGCTTGCATGGTTAGAAAAAAACATCCTAAAGCCCATGTTGGAAGAATAGTTGTTTTGATTGATATTTTCGTGGTTGCAATGACTTTGGTTGTTTACAAAAATGGTGTCGAACTTTTGCCATACACAATCATTGCGCTTGCCATTAATTCTTTTATGGTGGACTATGTGATTGATGGTTATAAACAAGCCAAGGCATACACAATTATTACAACAAAACCAAAAGAAGTTTCGCAAGGAATCAAAGACACACTTTATAGAAGTTGTACTATGAGCAATGTCAAGGGTATGTATGATGATTCTGACAAGACTTGTTTGGTTTGTCTAATTGGAAAATATCAAGTGGGAACTATGAAACAAATCATTATAGAAATTGACCCAAAAGCATTTGTCTATGCAGTGCCTGTTCATGAAATCATTGGAGAGTGGAGGACTGACAGTCAGATTAGGGCTATTCATCACAATGGAAAAAATGAGCAGTTGACAAAAAATGGCTTTTTCTCAAAGTTTAGATTGAGAAAGAAGAAAAACGATTTGCAAGATGAGAAAGTTGAAGTTGTTTTAGATGAGAATTTGACAGTGACACAGGACTTGCAAGAAGTCGCTGAAATCCAAGTTGAAATTCAAGAAAAAGAAGAAGTTGCAGAAAAGAAACCAGCAAAAAGAAAAAAGGTTGAGTCTTTAAAAACTGAAGAAAATGCTCAACAGACAACAAAAAAAACAAGAGCAAAAAAGAATGATGAAAAAAAGTAAGCTGAGGCTTACTTTTTTATTTTTCATTTACTTAAGGTTTTCTCTTGAGGTTTGTTTGGTTTATTATCCAATTCTTCATATCCAGCAATTTCATCCGTGGTTAGATATTTGTAATCTAAAGGAAGGTTATGCTTGATAGAATATTTTGCCATTTTGGTCAATTCTTTTGTTGTAGTGTTTAATTTATGGGAAATTTTATAGCATTTGTTCTCAAATTGTTTATAGCTTCTTTTGCAAAGGCTAACTCTCTTATCGCTTTTCAACATTTTAAACATTTCATAAAAGCTTTTATCATTTAGGCTTCCATGATTATGTAGGTCATTGTAATCATAAGATTTGTTGCTGTCAACAATTTTTCCATCATAAGAAATGCTGACAACAGGTCCTATAGCAACAGTAGGGATGTTTTCACTTTTTAACATATAACAACTTGCAGCATAATCCAAGATTGGAGTTTTACATTTATAACAATTTTCTAAGTTTTTTGCTCTTCCTTCATTAAAAATGGTAAAATTGCACATTTTATCAATTTCTACAGTGAAATTTTGCACCAATCTATCAATGTTTTGCTTGACTTTCTCCCTGTCAAAATGTTTATCAATTGATTCAAGATGATATTTATCAAGACTTACAACAACTTGCAGTGCAAAATCTCTGCTATATCTGCTTGTCAAGCCTGTCTTTGTAAAATCGGGTTTAACAAGCAGTCTTTTACCATTTCTCTCATTGGAAGCTTGAACGACTTTCTTTAGTTGCTTTAAAGCTTCAATATATTCATCTGTGACATTTGTGGCATTTGTAAAAACTAAACAAGTAAAAACATCCACTTGTTTTTCTTCCAAAACTTGTGCGAGTTTGTTTATTTTGTTAACTACCAAAGAACTTTCTCCACCAATAAACTGCAGGCAACCGATGCTGGTTATTTCTTCAAAAAGTTTTTCCATTATTTCATCTGACATGATGTGATTTTCGGCTTCACCACGACTGCAATGTCTGCAACTAAGATTGCATTGTCGAGTAAGTTCTAAGGCTAAGTTTTCAATATAGATATTTTTATCCTTCATTAAATCCCTCTTTCTGTCGACATTCTAACACGGGGGGGGGATTTTGTCAATACTGCATTTGTAAGAATTATATTTGATTTTCTTAATATATAATGTTTATTAAATGACAATAGGATTGTGGATGTGGAAATGAATTTTAATTATTTAAGTTTGTTGTTGCATTAATCAGCATTTGTTCCATTTTGTTCATGCATTCATCAAGTTTGAAATTGTGAGCGTTTTCATAATATTTTTGCTCGTACTCTTTTTTAAGTTCTGGATTGTCAATCCAGAAGTCAATAACTCTTGCAAGGTCTTTGTGGTCTCTCTTCTTAAATACGCACTTATTGTCAATGGCAAATTCTTTTGTTGCTGAGAGTTTTGAATCGGAGACAATTGTCAATTTTCCGCAGGCTACTGCTTCCAAACAGGCGATGCCTTCAAGTTCGACATCTGCAGGGTGAACATAGAGGTCGCAAAAATTTAGCGTGTCAATAAGTTCTTCTCTTGGAAACACTTTAAAAATTGGCTGAATAGGAAGTTTTCTTGAGAGCTTTTTATATTCCTTCTCTTTTGGTCCAAGTCCTGCCAAAATAAGTTGGATTTTTTCTTTGTGTTTTGAAAGTGCAATTGCTTTGATTAAAGTGTCTTGAGATTTTTCTCTGCCATATCTGCCTGTGGAAAGTATAACTATTTTGTCTGAAAACTTTTCAGGCTTTTCAACTTCTCTTTTTTTGACATAGTTATGCACACCGTTTGATATGACACAGCCAGGTGTTATTTTTTTGATGTTTGTTTCAAACACGCCTCTTATGAAATCAGTTGGATAATGAATGGCAGAACAATATCTATAAAGGTGCTTGTAGATATATTTGTAAACAGTGTAATTTGCCAGCCACAATTTATCTAGTTTTAGATGAGAGGTTAAATTTTCTGCTTGCATGTGAAAGCCTGCTGTGATAGGGATTTTCATTTTGTGTGCAATTTTTGCAGTTGCAAGCCCAAGACTGAGTGGCACAATTACATGAACTACATCAGCTCCTTTAAGAGCTTGTTGGATAATTCGTTTGTCTGGTTTTGCAAGAGAAACCCCAACCTTTTTGACATAGTCATTGAGAGGTTTGCCAAAATTGTGGATTGGCACAACATAATATCCTTCTTTACCCATAAGCTCAATCTCTGGGCATAAAACTCTTACCTCATGTCCTTTTTCTTTTAGAGAATTAATCAAATTTCGTGAAGCAACAACAGTTCCGTTTGTCTCAGCACCAAGAACATCACAAACAACGGTGACAACCATAACGACTCCTTTCTAAAAAATATTTCCAAAATATTATAGAAGAATAAAGTTAAATTGTAAAATTATTATATAAAAAATTTTTGTTTATTGAAGTAAAATTTTGATGATGAAAATCTAATATGATATAATAAAAACAAATGGAGGAAGTTGTGTCAGCTGTTGCGGATAAAGAAGAGTTGTTGAAAGTTTATGATGAAAATCATTATTTTACAGGTATGTACGAAAAAAGAAGTGTTGTTCATAATAACTGTCTCTATCACAATGAAGTGGCTTTATGGATTATTGATAAAGAAAATAAAAGAGTTTTAATGGAAAAAAGAAGTCCATTTAAGAAACTTAATCCAAATAAATTTGCTCTTTGTGCAGGTCATGTTGTTGGAGATGAAAGCATTGAAGAAGCACTTTCTAAAGAAGTAGACGAAGAGCTTGGGTTGGATATTGGAGAGTTGAATGTTATGCCTTTGACAATTATTAAAAGAAACGAGCAAAACAACTTTTGTTTTTCGCACCACTTCTATACATTAAGTGGGGGGGGATTGATATAAACTCACTAAAGCTTCAAGAAGAAGAGGTGAGTGAAGTTTGTTGGCTTGACTATGATGAGGTAAAGAAGTTGACGAAAGAAAATTCCCATAAGATTATTTTTTTTTGGAATGAAAATTATCAAAAACTATTTAATTTACTTGATTTGATTATTTATTAAAAACATGCAAAAAAGCATGTTTTTTTATCAAAAAGTGCAGTTTTTATTAAAAAAGTATTAATTTTAAGCAGTTTCTTGTGCTTGAGATTAATGTTTGTTTTTTAGGAGTTGCTGTTGAATTTAGTGTTTTTTAGCAATCATTTAAAGTATGCTTGCATGGTTTTGTTGGCAAAAAGTTATATAATGAAAATCTCTGAGTTTAAGTTTTATTTATATTTTATATATGCGTACATACGCATGCGTGAGGGCTTTGATGAAAGGTTTTTGAGGCTTTAAAAATTTTTAAAAATCTTTAATAATTCTTTTGTAAAACCATTGACATTGTTTTGGTGCTTTGGTATAATGAAAGTGCTGTTATTTAGGGGCGATACGCAAGGTTACCAAACACTTACGCTAGCAGTGATTTGGAAAATTTGCGAGGACCTAGTCTTGGCCTTTGAGCCGAGGCGACCGAAATGACATTTTTTTAAGTCAAACAGCATGACACACACGGACTAGTGTTCGACAATGAGATTTTGTTTGTGGGAACAAATGAAAATTGAAGAATGGGGATAAGTTCGTTAAAAAAATGCAACTTTCGGATTTGCTATTACAGGAGGTAAGAAAAAAGAATGGCAACACAAAAAATGAGAATTAAACTTAGAGCCTATGAACACACACTCATTGATGAAGCATGTAAGAGAATTATCGAGACTGCTGGAAAGAATGGTGCAAAAGTTTCTGGCCCAATCCCACTTCCAACTGACAAAGAAGTGGTTACAATTATTCGTTCTCCACACAAGTACAAAGATTCAAGAGAACAATTTGAAAGCAAAACCCACAAGAGATTGATTGATATTTATAATCCAACAAACAAGGCTATTGATGCTCTTATGAAACTCGAATTGCCTGCTGGTGTTGAGATTAATATCAAGCTGTAGGAGGTAAAGAGCAGTGAAAGCGATATTAGGTAAAAAACTCGGTATGACACAAGTCTTTACTGATGATGGCTTGGTTATTCCGGTTACAGTTGTTGAAGCTGGTCCTATGACAGTTGTTCAAAACAAGACTGTAGAAGTGGATGGATACAAAGCACAAGTTTGTGCTTTTGACAAAAAGACAAAAAATGTTAAGAAAGTTGAAAAAGGAATTTTCGACAAAGCAAAGGTTGAGCCTTTTAAAGTTTTGAGAGAATTTAATCTTGACGGCGAAGTTGAAGTTGGAGCTGTTGTAAAAGCTGATATATTTGCAGCAGGCGACAAAGTTGATGTTTGTGGACTTTCAAAAGGTCATGGTTTCTCTGGTGTTATCAAGAGATGGAACCAACACAGACTTAGAATGACTCATGGTACAGGACCTGTTCACAGAGAAGTTGGTTCACTTGGTGCAAACTCAACACCATCAAGAGTTTTCAAAAACAAACACATGCCTGGACAATACGGCAATGAAAAAGTTACTATCCAAAATTTGGAAATAGTTAAAGTCGATGCAGACAGAAACTTGCTTTTAATCAAAGGTAATGTTCCTGGTGCAAAAGGTGCAATCCTTACGATTAAAGAATCTGTTAAGGCTGGCAAATAAGGAGAGAGGAAATGGCTAACGTAAAAGTTTATAATATGAAAGCCGAAGAAGTTGGTTCTTTGAAACTCAAAGACGAAGTTTTCGGTGTAGAATATAATGAACCTCTCATTCACGAAGTAGTTGTTGCTTACAATGCAAACCAAAGACAAGGAAACAAGAGCACTCTTACAAGAAGTGAAGTTAGAGGACATGCTGCAAAACCTTACAGACAAAAGGGCACAGGCAGAGCAAGACAAGGTTCTACAAAAGGACCACAATTTACAGGTGGTGGAGTTGTATTTGCTCCAAAGCCAAGAGACTATTCAAAGAAAGTCAACAAACAAGCAAAACGTACAGCACTCCTTAGTGCACTTAGTGCAAAACTTGCGCAAAAAGAGGTTACAATCCTTGACAAGTTTGAAATTGCAAGTGCAAAAACAAAAGATGCTGCCAATTTCTTGGATGCATTCAAGTTTAATGGTTCTGTTTTGGTGGTTTCAACTGCTAATTCTGAAAATGAACTTCGTGCAACAAGCAACATTGAAAAGCTTGACATTGTAAATGTAGAACTTCTCAATGTTTATGAAGTTGTTTCAAACAAAAATGTTGTGTTGACTAAAGAAGCAGTTAAATTCTTAGAGGAGGTCAACGCATAATGGAAGCAAATGAAGTTATCATTAGACCAATTCTCACTGAAAAAAGTTACAGTGGGATTGCAAGCAAAATTTATAGTTTTGTTGTAAATAAAAAATCAAACAAAGTTGAAATTGCACAAGCTGTTGAACAAATGTTTGGCGTTGAAGTTGCAAAAGTAAATACAGTCGTTGTTAAGGGACACAAAAAGTCACAAAACACAAAGCAAGGAAGAACAGTTGGTAGAACAAGTGATTACAAAAAAGCAATCGTAACACTTACTGAAAAATCAAAACCAATTGCCTTCTTTGAAAGCTTATCTTAAGAGAGGAGGAGAAAATGGCTATTATAAAAAGTAATCCAACTTCTGCAGGAAGAAGATTTTATTCAAAACTTGCTACAGAAGAATTGACAAAGAAAGAACCTGAAAAGTCTCTCCTTGCTGTTAAGAAAAAACACGCTGGAAGAAATGCGTCAGGAAAAGTTACTGTTCGTCATCAAGGCGGCGGAAACAGACAGAAGTATCGTATTATCGACTTCAAAAGAAATAAAGATGGCATACCTGCAAAGGTTGTTGCAATCGAATATGACCCAAACAGAACTGCTTATATTGCACTCCTTTCTTACAAAGATGGAGAAAAGAGATACATTATCGCTCCTGTTGGACTTAAAGTTGGCGACACACTTATGAGTGGAAGTGGGGCGGAAATCAGAGTTGGAAACAATCTTCCACTTTCTGACATTCCTGTTGGTTCACTTATTCATAATATCGAACTTGAACCTAAGAAAGGCGGTCAAATGGCACGTTCTGCTGGGGCTGAAGTTCAACTTATGGCTAAAGAAGGAAAATATGCAACTCTCAGACTTCCTTCAGGCGAAATGAGAAAGGTTTTGCTTGCTTGCCGTGCTACTATCGGAACAGTTGGCAATCTTGACCACGAACTTGTTTCTCTTGGAAAAGCAGGAAGAAAGAGACACATGGGTGTTCGTCCATCCGTTCGTGGTGTTGTTATGAACCCTAATGACCACCCACACGGTGGTGGTGAAGGAAAGAGCCCTGTCGGCATGAAATCACCTGTAACACCTTGGGGTAAACCTGCTCTTGGTCTTAAGACTAGAAAAAAGAAAAATAAATCTGACCGTTTGATGGTTAAGAGAGTAAATTAGGAGGCTAAAAATGAGTAAAGAAATTAAGAAACCTTATGTTAGCCCAAGACTTTTGAAAAAAGTCGCACAAATGGCTGAAAGCGGAGTAAAAAAACCAATCAAAACTTGGTCAAGAGCATCTACAATTTATCCAGAATTTATTGGTTTTACATTTGCTGTTCACAACGGCAAAAAACATATCCCTGTTTATGTTACAGCTGATATGGTTGGACATAAGCTTGGAGAATTCTCTTTGACAAGAACATTCAAAGGACATGCAGGTCAAAAACAGACTGCAAAAAGAAAGTAAGAGGGGTAGAGGAAATGGCTACAAGAATAAGACAAAAGGCTGAAAAAAGAGCTGCAAATAAAGATAATCGTCCTTATGCTGTTGCAAAAGACATTCGTATGAGTTCTTCTAAAGTAAGAATTGTTCTTTCGCATATCAGAGGGAAGAAAGCAAATGAGGCAGTTGCACTTCTTGCGTACATGCCACAAGCAGGTGCTGCAGAATCTCTCAAAGTTTTGAAGAGTGCTATTGCCAATGCTGAAAACAACAAAGGCTTGTCATCTGACAACCTTTACGTTGCAGAGTGCTACTCAACACCTGGTGCTATTATGAAGAGAATTTCTTTTAGAGCTAGAGGAAGAGCAGACAGAATTTTAAAAAGAACTTGTCACATCACAATTGTGCTTGACGAGTTGAAGGAGGCAAAATAATGGGACAAAAAGTTAATCCAATTGGACTTAGACTTGGTATCAACAAAGATTGGCAATCAACTTGGTATGCCAACAAGAAAGATTTTGCCGCAAATCTTAAAGAAGACCATGAAATAAGAGAATATTTCAAGAAAAAACATGCCGCATCTGGAATTTCAGAAGTGGTTATTAAAAGAACAGAAAACAAACTTGAAGTTGACATTTTCACAGGAAAACCTGGTATGATTATCGGCACAAAAGGTGCTGGAATCGAAGCAATCAAAAAGGATTTGAACAAACTTGTTCGTCCTGTTAAAGTGCTTGCTTTGAATGTCAAAGAAGTTAAAAAACCAGACCTTGATGCTAGACTCGTTGCTGACTCTATTGCTCAACAACTTGAGAAGCGTGTAGCTTGGAGAAGGGCACTTAAAATGGCTTTGCAAAGAGTTATGAAGGCTGGAGCAAAAGGTTGTAAAGTTCAAGTTAGTGGTGTTATTGACGGAGCAAACACAATCGCAAGAACGGAAAAGTATATGGAAGGCTCTCTTCCACTTCATACTCTTCGTGCGGACATTGATTATGCTGAAACTGCTGCATACACAAACTATGGAAAACTTGGAATCAAATGCTGGATTTACAAAGGCGAAATTTTGTCTAAACAATCCATAAAGGAGGACAAGAATAATGTTAATGCCTAAGAGAGTTAAGAGAAGAAAGGTACACAGAGGCAGAATGACAGGTAAAGCAATGAGAGGAAACACTCTTGCTTATGGTACTTATGGAATGATTGCGCTTGAGCCATGTTGGATTAAGTCAAACCAAATTGAATCTGCTCGTATCGCTCTTACAAGATATATCAAACGTGGTGGTAAAGTTTGGATTAAGATTTTTCCAGACAAGCCGGTCACAAAGAAACCTGCTGACACTCGTATGGGTTCTGGTAAAGGAAATCCAGAATTTTGGGTTGCAGTAGTTAAGCCAGGCAGAGTTCTTTTTGAAATCGAAGGAGTAAGCGAACCTGTTGCCAGAGAAGCACTTAGACTTGCTGGAAACAAACTTCCTTGCAAAACCAAATTCGTGAAGAAAGAAGAAAGTGCTGCCGTAGAAGGTGGTGAGTAGAATGAAAAATGAAGAAATCAAAACTTTAAACTTACAGCAATTGAATGCAAGACTTAAAGAACTTAAGAATGAACTCTTTAATCTTCGTTTTTCAAATGCTACAAGAAACTTGGCAAACCCTCTTGAAATCAGAAATGTAAGAAGAGAAATTGCTAGAGTTAAAACTGCAATTAGAGCACAAGAAATTGCAAACGGAGGAAATGACAATGGAAGAAACTAGAAATGTAAGAAACACAAGACAAGGTGTTGTTGTTAGTACAAGTATGGACAAAACTGTTGTCGTTGCTGTAACCTATATGGTTAAAACTCCAAAAATCGGAAAAGTCGTTAAAAAATCAAAGAAATTCAAAGCACACGATGAGAAAAACGAGTGTGGTGTTGGGGATACAGTTATCATTATGGAAACTCGTCCACTTTCAAAGACAAAATACCACAGAGTTGTTAAAATCGTTGAGAAAGCTAAGTAAGGAAGGTGGATTATGGTACAACCTCAAACAAGACTTAAAGTTGCTGACAACACAGGTGCAAAAGAAATTATGTGTATCAGAGTTCTTGGTGGTTCTTTCAGAAGAAGCGGAAATATCGGTGATATTATTGTTGCTTCTGTTAAGAAGGCTATCCCTGGTGGAAACGTTAAGAAGGGTGATGTCGTAAAAGCTGTTGTTGTAAGAACAACAAAAGGTTTGAACAGAGCTGATGGTTCACACATCCGTTTTGATGATAACGCTGCTGTTATCATTGACAACCAAAAACAACCAAAAGGCACTCGTGTGTTTGGGCCTATTGCAAGAGAACTTCGTGACAAGGGTTATATGAAAATTATTTCTCTTGCTCCAGAAGTTATTTAAAAGGAGAAACGGTTAGATGAGTATGACAGTTAAGAAAGGTGACAATGTTTTGGTTATTACCGGAAAAGATAAAGGTAAAACAGGCAAAGTGACAGATGTTTCTCCAAAATCAAACAAGGTTTTAGTTGATGGAATAAACATTGTTACAAAACATCAAAAAGCAAGAAAGCAAGATGAAAAGAGCCAAATCGTTAAGAAAAATGCTCCTATCGAAGCTTCAAATGTTATGGTTGTTTGCCCAAATTGTGGCAAGGCAACAAGAGTTGCTCACAGCGAAGTTGGTGGCAAGAAAGTAAGAACATGCAAAAAATGTTCTGGTGCTCTTGATAAAGAGTTCGTTAAAGTAGCAAAGAAAGAAGCAAAAAAAGAGACTGCTAAAAAGGAAACTGCAGTGAAAGCTGAACCTGCTAAGAAAGAAACAGCAGAAAAGAAAGAAACTGTAAAGAAAACAACTACAGCAGCTAAAAAACCTGCTTCTACAACACAAAAGTCGAAAAAAACAACTTCTGATAAAGCAGAATAGGTGGTAGAACATGAAAGAACAAAACCAAACAGCTAAACGTTATAGAGAAGAAATTGTTCCAGCTCTTATGAAAGAGTTTGGATATGAAAATGTCAATCAAGCTCCAAAACTTGTGAAAATTGTTCTCAATATGGGACTTGGAGATGTTAAAGATAACTCTAAATCATTCAACACTGCTGTTGATGAATTGACACTCATTGCTGGACAAAAGCCTGTTGCAACAAAAGCTAAGAAAGCTATCTCAAACTTCAAAGTTAGAGCTGGAATGAAAATTGGTGCAAAGGTTACTCTTCGTGGAACAAGAATGTATGAATTCTTTGACAGACTTGTTGCAGTTGCTCTTCCAAGAGTGAGAGACTTCAGAGGAGTTTCTGATAAGTCTTTCGACGGAAAAGGAAACTATGCAATGGGAATTAAAGAACAACTTATCTTCCCTGAAATTTCTTATGATAAAGTAGAGAAGATTAGAGGTCTTGATGTAGCTTTTATTACCACTGCAAACACAGATGCAGAAGCAAAAGCACTTTTGAAGGCACTTGGTTTGCCTTTTGCTAAGTAGGAGGTATTCACATGGCAAAAAAATCAATGATTGCAAAGCAAAAAAGAACACAAAAATTTAAGTCAAGAGAATACACTCGTTGCTCTATCTGCGGAAGACCACACGCTGTGCTTAGAAAGTATGGAATTTGCAGAATTTGCTTTAGAGAAATGGCTAACCGCGGGGAAATCCCTGGCGTGAAAAAGTCAAGTTGGTAAGGAGGGAGTTATGTTTGTTACAGACCCAATCGCAGATATGTTGACTCGTCTTCGCAATGCTATTAGTGCAAAGCATAAGACTGTTGAAGTTCCTGCATCAAAGGAAAAATTAGAAATTGTTAAAATCCTTTTGGAAGAAGGATACATTGTTGAGTACAAGCTTGTTGATGCTGGTGCATTTAAAAATATCGTTATCACAATTAAGTATGACGAAAATGGACAAAGCGTTATTCAAGGTTTGAAGAGAATTTCAAAGCCTGGTCTTAGAATTTACTCTGACAAAGACAATCTTCCAAAAGTTATAAGTGGGCTTGGAATTGCCATTATTTCAACAAGCAAAGGAATCGTAACTGATAAAGTTGCACGTTCTTTGAATGTTGGTGGCGAAGTGCTCGCTTATGTATGGTAGGAGGTCGAAAATGTCAAGAATAGGAAATAAACCAATCAAACTTGAAAACGGCGTTACTTTTGAAAGAAATGGAAATATTGTTAAAGTTTCTGGAAGCAAAGGTACACTCACTCAAGAAATTGACAAAAACATTAAGACCGAAGTTAAGGATAATGAAATTTACTTTACTTTTGAAGACCCAAGCTTCAATGCAAAACAAGGACTTGCAAGAGCTCTTGTAAACAATATGGTAATTGGTGTTTCAAAAGGCTGGGAAAAGAAACTTGTTATCTCTGGTGTTGGTTATAAGGCACAAGTTAGTGGAAACAAACTTGTTATGAACCTTGGATATTCTCACCAAGTTGAAGTTGAAATTCCTTCAGATTTGAAAGTGACTTGTACATCTGTTACTGAAATTTTGGTTTCTGGAATTGACAAGCAAAAAGTTGGTCAATTCTGTGCAAATGTAAGAGCAAAGAGACCTTATGAACCATATCATGGATACGGTGTCCATGTTGATGGCGAAAAGCTCATCAGAAAAGTTGGTAAGGCTGCCGGAAAGAAGAAGTAAGAGGAGAATAGGAAATGATTACTGTTAAAGATAAGAATAAAGACAGAGTTGTTCGCCACAAGAGAGTAAGAAAAATCGTTGCTGGCACAACAGAGAGACCAAGACTTAACGTTTACAGAAGTCTCAACAATATCTATGCTCAAATCATTGATGATTCAAAGGGTAAAACCCTTGTTTCTGCTTCTACACTTGACAAAGAAGTGGTTGAACTTATCAAAGATAAAAACAAAACTGAAGCTGCAAGAATTGTAGGTGAAGTTGTTGGAAAGAGAGCAAAAGCAAAGAAAATTAAAGAAGTCGTTTTTGATAGAGGTGGATACCTTTATACAGGAAGAGTTCAAGCAGTTGCTGATGGTGCTAGAGCATCAGGGCTGGAGTTTTAGGAGGAATGTATGGCAGAAGAAGTTAAGAAAAATAAGACTGAAAAACCTCAAAACAACCCTCGTCGTGAAAGACCTGCAAAAAGAGAAGAAAATGACGGTATGGACAAAAGACTTGTTCATGTTCGTCGTGTAACTAAGGTTGTTAAGGGCGGAAGAACTATGCGTTTCTCAGCACTTGTTGTCATTGGTGATGGCAAGGGCAATGTTGGAATGGGAATTGGTAAAGCCAACGAAGTTCCAAACGCAATCGACAAAGCAACAGTTGTTGCAAAGAAAAATATGAAGAAAATTTCTATTGTTGACGGCACAATCCCACACGAAACAATTGGAAAGTTTAGCACAACAAACATCTTGATGCTTCCAGCTGAAGAAGGTCACGGAGTTATCGCCGGTGGTGCTGCGAGAGCAGTTTTGGAAGTTGCTGGTGTTAAGAATATTGTTACTAAAATCCATGGTTCAACAAACAGAATCAACGTTGTTCGTGCGACATTAAACGGTCTTCTTTCTCTTAAGACAAGAGAAGAAATCGCTGCTCGTCGTGGCAAGAAGCCAGAAGAAATTTAATCGGAGGGCGTCGTGAAAAAAGAAAAAACATTGAAAGTTACTTGGGTAAAGAGTGCAATTGGTTACAACAAAAACCAAATGAAGATTATGGAAGCTCTTGGCTTTAAGAAGCTTAATCAAACTAGAATTTTACCAGACAACCAATCTATTCGTGGAAGTTTGTTCCATGTAAGACACTTGGTTGAAGTGGTTGAAGAGTAAGGGGTGACCGATTATGAAATTAGAAAATCTTAAACCAGCTGATGGCTCAAAAACTCAAAAAGTAAGAGTTGGACGTGGCATTGGCTCTGGTCTCGGCAAAACTTCTGGCAGAGGTCACAAAGGACAATGGGCTAGAAGTGGTGGCGGTGTGAAAGCTGGATTTGAAGGCGGAAACATCCCAATGATTAGAAAAATCCCTATTCGTGGTTTCAACAATTACAATTTCCGCAAAGTTTACGCAACAGTAAATGTGAGCGACCTTGAAATTTTTGAAGCAAACACAGAAATTACTGAAGAACTTTTGTATGAATACAGAGTGATTGGTAAGCGTGCTCCTTATGGCCTCAAAGTTTTGGGAAATGGAGAACTTACAAAACCTCTCACTGTTAAAGCTGCAAAGGCTACTAAGTCTGCAATTGAAAAGATTGAAAAAGCAGGTGGAAAATTTATTGTTGAGGAGTAAAATATGTTTAAAACTCTCGTAAACGCTTTTAAAGTTAAGGACTTAAGAAAAAAGATTCTCATTACTTTGGGGCTTCTCGTGCTTTATAGAGTAGGTTGTGCTTTGGTTTGCCCTGGTTTTGACCTTTCTGATGCTATTGCTGGCAATGACAGTGGAACAAGTTTCTTTGGACTTATGAATATGCTCAGCGGTGATGCTCTTTCAAATGGTTCAATCTTGGCTCTTGGTGTTTCACCATATATTACGGCTTCGATTGTCATTCAGCTTCTCGCTGTTGCAATTCCTTCCCTTCAAAACTTGTCAAAGCAAGGGGAAGATGGAAGAAGAAAAATGAATTTCTACACTCGTGTTGCTGCACTTGTGTTGGCTCTTGCTCAAGCAATTGGAATTGTTGTCTCATATAAGAGTGCAATCAATCCAAGCTATTTGAATCTTCCAACATGGGTTGCTGGTGCTGGTATTGTGTTGATTTTGACTGCCGGAGCAATGTTTACCGTTTGGCTTGGAGAAAAAATTACTCAACTTGGCATTGGTAATGGTATGAGTTTGTTGATTTTTGTGGGTATCTTGTCTTCTGCTGGTTCTGGAATTGCAGCTGCATTCCAAGAAGTAGGAAGAGACCTCAACAATCTTTGGACTGTAATTATTTATCTTGCTGCTCTTGTTTTGGTATTTGGATTCATTGTATTTATGGATTCTTCTGAAAGAAGAGTTAATGTTAAATATGCAAAACAAATTAAAGGCAGAAAGATGTATGGCGGACAAGATACATTCATTCCAATCAGAATGAACGCATCTGGTGTTATGCCAATCATCTTTGCATCATCTCTTTTGACTTTGCCACAGCTTGTGATGAGCATATTCTGGCCAAATTCAAAAGCATT
Source organism: uncultured bacterium (assembly GCA_949474265.1). Classification (GTDB taxonomy): domain Bacteria; phylum Bacillota; class Clostridia; order Christensenellales; family UBA1242; genus Caccovivens. The sequence continues at coordinate 24,025 of CASXBC010000013.1, forward strand.
CTATTGGTATCAAAACTATATGGGAACAAACTCTTGGGTTTATATAGTTTTGCTTGCACTTTTGATTTTCGCATTTGCATTCTTCTATGCAAAAATTACTTTTGACACAGAAGACATAAGCAGGCGACTTCAACAGCAAGGTGGGTTTATCCCGGGTATCAGACCTGGAAAAACAACGGCAGATTATTTGAATAGAATTTCAACAAGAATCACATTGTTCAGTGCTGTGTTCTTGGCAATAATTGCACTTATTCCAAGTTTGGCGTTTAAAGCTATTCCAGACAATTCAACTTTTGCAAGTCTTTTAAATGCGTTCAGTACAACCGGGCTTATGATTATGGTTTCTGTTGCGCTTGAATTTGAAAAAGGACTTAGTGCTCAAATGTTGATGAGAAATTATAAAGGATTTTTAGATTAGAAGATATTGCTGGTTTTTGGTTTTTCCAAAAACTAGCAAACTGAAAATCTTAAAATAAAAATGCTAAAAAGTGTAAATAAAAATTTCAAACTGTCAGTTTGAATAATGGTATGGAGGTTATATGAACATCATATTGCTCGGGCCACAATTTTCTGGAAAAGGAACTCTGGCAAGACAAATGGTTAGAGATTTTGGCTTTGTTCAAATCTCACTTGGAGACTTGTTTAGAGAAAATATCCAAAAAGGAACAGAACTTGGCAAGCTTGCACAAGGCTACATGAACCAAGGTATTCTTGTTCCAAATGAAGTGTCAATGAAAATTCTTGAGGAGAGAATTAAAGAAGATGACTGCCAAAAGACAGGGGTTATCTTAGACGGTGTTCCAAGAACAATCGAACAAGCTGAAATTCTTTCTAAGTTTATGAACATTGATGCTGTAATTCTGTTGACATTGCCTCGTGAGGAAATCATGAGAAGATGTGAGGGAAGAAGAACATGTAGTAAATGTGGTGAAATTTACAATACTTCTTTCTATGACAAAGACACCTGCAAAGAATGTGGGGCACCATTGTTCCGTAGAGATGACGATAATCCGGAATCAATTAAGACTCGTCTGGAGGTTTATGATAAAATGACTACACCACTCATAAACTTCTACGCTGATAGGTTGTTTGAGGTTGACAGTAGCAAAACTTCTGCCGACACATACGAACCTGTGAAAAACTTTTTGAAGGAGCATTTGAAGTGATTCAAAAAACTCCAGCAGAGATTGTTCTTATCAAAAAGGCATCTGAAATAACCAGAGATGCACTTGTGTTGGCAAAAACACTTGTGAAACCTGGTGTTTCGACCTTTGATATTGACAAAGCTCTAGAAAAGTTTATAATAGAAAGTGGTGGTAGCCCAGCATGTCTTGGCTATGAAGGTTATCCTGCGGCAACCTGCATTTCTGTAAATGATGTGGTTGTGCATGGAATACCAAGTAGAGACAAGATTTTGCAAGAGGGCGACATTGTCAGCATTGATATTGTGGTACGCTATAAAGGTTATCACGGAGATGCTACAAGGACTTATCCTGTCGGTGAGATTTCGCAAGAGAAAGAAAAACTGATGAGAGTCACAAAAGAATGTTTTTTCAAAGGTATTGAAAATGTCAGGATTGGTGACAGAATTGGAAAGATATCTCATGCAATTCAAACTCACGCAGAAAAAAACGGATTTTCGGTTGTCCGTGAACTCTGTGGACATGGAATAGGTCGAAAAATGCACGAAGCACCATCAGTCATGAATTTCGGCAAAGAAACAGATGGAGTTGCAATTGCAGAAAACGCTGTGCTTGCAATAGAGCCTATGATAAATGCTGGAAAGAAAGAGATATGGCTGTTGGATGATGGATGGGGAGTTGTCACTCGAGATGGAAAGCCAAGTGCCCATTATGAAAACACAGTTCTCTTTACCAAAACAGGTGTAGAAGTGCTGACCTTGGAGAAAGATGATGAATATCGTTCAAGGTGAGGTTGTGCTTGCAACTGCAGGTAAAGAAAAAAATCAGATTTTCGTTGTTTTGAAAGTGGATGCTTCGTATGTGTGGCTTGTAGATGGAAAACGATTGAAACTCACTAAACCGAAAAAAAAGAGCCTAAAACATGTTCAGAAGGCTTCAAAAATTGGGTTTGATAGAGAAAAACTCGAGTCTGGACAAGAAAATGTGAACGCATCAATAAGAAAGTTTTTAAAAGAAAGGAGTCTTTATGTCCAAGGAAGATGTGATTGAATTTGAAGGAGTGGTTACAGAGGTTTTGCCAAGTATGACATTTAAAGTTACTTTGTCAAACGGACATGTTATCACTGCATACATTTCAGGAAAACTTCGTCAAAATTTTATTAGGATTATCGAAGGCGACAAAGTAAAAATAGAGATGAGTCCATACGACCTCTCCAAAGGTAGAATAACATGGAGAGACAAAGGTTAAAAAGGAGCAAAAAATGAAAGTCAGAGCATCTGTAAAACCAATGTGTGACCAATGTAAAGTTATCAAAAGAAATGGCAAAGTTATGGTTATCTGCCCAAAGAGTGCAAAACATAAGCAAGTTCAAGGCTAAGACATACATGTCTTTTTAAGAGTTTTTGTTGAGAAATTAAAGAATTATTAAAAAGATATTTATAGTTTTTGAAACTAGACAAAAGTTACATCAAGTGCATCATTGATGCAAAAATCAAAATGCGTCATTGACGCTAAAAACAAAAAGAAAGCGTCATTGACGCCCTATAAAGAAGGAGATTAAATAGATGGCAAGAATTGCTGGTGTTGACCTTCCAAGAGATAAAAGATTGGAATATGGTTTGACTTATATTTACGGTATTGGTGTTGAAACATCAAGAAACATCTGCAAAGAAACAGGAATTTCTATGGATGTTAGAGTTAAGGATTTGACAGAAGACCAAGTTGCTAAACTCCGTAACTATATTGAACACAACCTTATTGTTGAAGGTGAACTTAAATCAAAAGTTAGCATGAATATCAAGAAACTCAATGAAATTGGATGTTATCGCGGTATTCGTCACAGAAAAGGACTTCCGGTTCGTGGACAAAGCACAAAGAACAATGCAAGAACAAGAAAAGGTCCAAAGAAAATCGTTAGCGGAAGCTCTAAAAAAGGTAAATAAGAGGTAAAAAGATATGGCAAACGTTAAAAACGCTAAAAAGAAAACTACAAAAACTAGAAAGAGAGTTAGTAGAAACATTGACAAAGGTCAAGTGCATATCACAACCTCTTTCAACAACAATTTGATTGTTTTCACAGATATGCAGGGAAATGTAATTTCTTCATGCTCATCTGGAAGACTTGGGCTTAAAGGCTCAAAAAAGAGCACTCCATTTGCTGCACAAACTTGTGTTGAAGAAGCTGGAAAAGTTGCTCTTGACAACGGAATGAAATCTGTTGAAGTTTATGTTAAGGGACCAGGAAATGGAAGAGAAAACGCTATTCGTTGTCTTTCAACTCTTGGCTTTACTGTAACACTTATTAAGGATGTTTCTCCAATCGCACACAACGGTTGCAGACCTCCAAAGAGAAGAAGAGTTTAAAAGGAGAGATGAAAAATGGCAAGAACTATTGAACCTGATTGCCGTCAATGTAGAAGAGAAGGACGTAAACTCTTCCTTAAAGGCGAAAGATGCACTTCTAAAAAGTGTGCTATGGAAAGAAGACCTGTTATCCCTGGACAACATGGTGCTTCAAGAAAGAGAGTTACAGAATACGGACTTCAGCTTCGTGAAAAGCAAAAAGTTAAAAGAATGTACGGCATATTGGAAAAACAATTCCGCAAATATTATGAAGATGCTGCAAAGAGCAAAGGTGTTACCGGTGAAAACATGTTGTCTTTGATTGAAAGAAGACTTGACAATGTTGTTTATCGTATGGGCATTGGTGCTTCAAGAGCAGAGTGTCGTCAAATCGTAAACCATGGACACATTTGTGTAAATGGAAAGAGAGTTACTATTGCATCTTACAGAGTTAAAGTTGGAGATGAAATCAGCGTAAAAGAGAACAAACAACAACTTGATATGTTCAAAGACCTTAAAGGTATGAAAATTGTTATGCCAAAATGGTTGGAATTTAACACTGAAACTTTGAGTGGAAAAATTCTTGCTCTTCCAACAAGAGAAGATATTGACACTGACATCAAGGAACAACTCATTATTGAATTGTATTCAAGATAATATTAGGGGGATTTAATTATGATGGAAATGGAAAAGCCAAGAATCACTTGTGAAGAAACAGATGGCGGACAATATGCAAGATTTGTTGTTGAACCACTTGAAAAAGGTTATGGAATCACTCTTGGAAACTGCATGAGAAGAACACTTCTCTCTGCACTTCCAGGCTCAGCAGTTATTGCATTTAGAATTGCTGGGGTTGCTCACGAATTTTCAACAATCCGTGGTGTGACAGAAGATGTTGTTGACATTGTTTTAAACTTGAAAGCACTTGCAGTAAAATGCAGTGAACAAGATAGAAACTTTGTAACATACCTCAAAATCAGAAAAACAGGTGCTGGTGAAGTTACTGCAAAAGATTTTGAAGCTAATGACCAAGTTGAAGTGCTCAATCCAGATCTTCACATTTGCACAATGGATGATGGTGCTGTGCTTGATATGGATGTTATGATTGGAAACGGTCGTGGCTATGTTACAAGCGAAGTAAACAAGAGCAAATATGACAACATTGACTTTATTGCTGTTGACAGTATTTTCTCACCTGTTAAGAAAGTAAATTTCAGCGTTGACGCAACTAGAGTTGGTCAAAGCATTGATTATGACAAATTGACACTTGAAGTTACTACTAATGGCACAACTTCTGCAAGAGAAATTGTTAGTCTTGCAGGAAAAATTGTCAATGAACATGTTAATTTGTTTATTGAACTTTGTTCTGAAATGGGAGATATGTCAATTTTGGTGTCTAAAGAAGAAGACAAGCAAGTGAAACTTATGGAACTTCCAATTGAAGAAATGGACCTTTCTGTTCGTTCTTACAACTGCCTCAAGCGTGCTGGCATCAACACTATTCAAGACCTTCTCAAGAAGTCTAGAAACGATATGTTTAAAGTTAGAAATCTTGGTGCAAAGTCTGTTGAAGAAGTTATCCAAAAGCTTGATAGCTATGGATTTAGTCTCCGTAAAGATGAAGAATAGGCGGAAACTGCACTTTTGCTTATTTTTGCCATAAATGGCAAAAAGTTTCGCCTTAGCATTTGTTTCCGCCTTCTCGCAACCAAACGAAATTGCATAACGCCATGCAATTTGTTGCGACTTGTTGTTTTGTGAAACATAATTTTGTGAAATAATTAGGAGTAAATTCTCCAAAAAATATAAATTCGGGGTACAACCCCAAAAGGAGTTTAGTTATGGCTAACGATAAATTGGGCAGACCTTCAAAAGAAAGAGATGCAATGATTCGCGGACAAGTTTCTTCACTTCTCTGGAATGGGAAAATCGAAACTACACTTGCAAAAGCAAAGTCTACAGCAAGAATGGCTGAGAAAATCATTACTCTTGCAATTAATTCTTATGAAGACACTGTGAAAGTTCAAAAAGATGTCAAGGGTGCTGACGGCAAAAAGACAAAGACTGAAGTTCTTAATGATGGACCAAAGAAGCTTGCTGCAAGAAGAAAAATCATGGGCTATGTTTATGATTTGCAAGAACAAAGAAAAGAAAAAGAGTCTATCACAGCTTATCAAGCACGTGTTGAAGGCATCAATCATCCACTTATTGAAAAAATCTTTAATGTTTATGCTCCAAAGTATGCTGAAAGAGCAAAACAAGTTGGACAAGGTGGTGGTTACACAAGAGTTATCAAACTTGGTAAACGTCGTGGTGATGCATCTGAAATGGCTGTTGTTGAATTGGTTTAAAGATGTTATAAAAAAATCTTCTGGAGTTTCAGGAGATTTTTTTGTTGTCAATAAAATTTAAGAGTTATGTTTTCTATTACAGATTAAAATTGAAAAAATAATAAAAATTTTGAGAATTTGCTTGATATTTTTCGTCGGGGGGGGGGGTTTAA
>CASXBC010000014.1 GCA_949474265.1 uncultured bacterium
AATACATTTTGACTTGTCAATTTGTGCCTTTCCATCTTCCCCAAAAGAAATAGCTTCAACAGGGCAGATTGAAACGCAAGTGCCACAGCCAATGCAAATGTTTTTATCAACCATTTTTAACTCCTTAATTTATGTAATAAATATATCATAAAAAAGAAGTTTTGTAAACTATTTTTTAAATACTTTTGCAAATTCAAAAACTGCAAGCAAACAAAGGAAACCTCCAAAAATCATTTTAAGGATTTTTGAAGGCACATAAGTCATCAAAAAAGCCCCCAAAACAGAGGAGATTACGCCAAAAACAATGATAATCCAAATGTTTTTTGTCACAATGAGACCATTGCGATAATGAATATAAATTGACACCAACGCCATGACCAAAAAAGAGAGTAAATTTATGCCTTGTGCAAGTTTTTGTTCAAAATCCAAAAAAATGGTAAGAATTGGTATAAGAAGAGTGCCTCCACCCATGCCAAGTCCACCAAAAATTCCTGCCAAAAAGCCTGCCAAAACATACAAAAAATAGACCATTTTTCCTCCAATTCCCCTTAAAAATCAAGGTCTAAAAACGACACAAAACACTCAAAATAGCGTCATAAAAGCAATCTGATTCCACCTGCCAACATGATTAAAACAAAGACAATTCTGATGATTTTTTCAGGCAAAAATTTGAGTGCAAATGACCCCAAAATTCCTCCCAAAACAACCCCTGCTCCTACACTGACAAAAGGAACAAACTCAAGATGACCACTAAGGCAATAAATAAGTGCACTAACAAATGAAATAGGAAAAATAATCACGATTGCTGTCGCATGTGAATATTTCTCTGGCAGATGTAAAACATTTTGAAGAAGAGGAACACAAATCATTCCTCCACCGCCTCCAAAAAAGCCGTTGACAAAACCAATCAAACATCCGCAAACTGCCAAAATAATCTTTCTTGACCATGGCAATTTTTCCTTTTGATTTTGTTCTTTGCTCTTAATTTTCTTTTTTGCTTCTGCTTTCATAGGCTTATTGTCTTTATTTTTTGAAAAAATATTTGATTATTTATAATAAATGTATTATAATAAACGAGTTAAACTATATAAAGGATTCTAAAAGTAAGATGAAAAAAACTAAAAAATCTAAATTTTCTAAAAACAAACTTATGCTTCCACTGTGTGCAGTTGCCATGCCAATCGCCGCAACAGTTGCATCTTTTAGCATTTGTCCAGCAAACAAAACTCAAGCTGACACCACTGCTTCAAACTATTATGCAAGTTATGTAAAAGAACTCACTATGACAAACAATAATTTCAACTCAAGTTCTTCAACATATTCTCTTTCTACCTCACTTTCTGGTTGGACAGGCAAGCTTACAAACTCAAAAACAACTGCTGGCATCATCAACACAGGGACATCATTCCAAAATTATATGTCAGACACTTTTTTCCTTTCAAAAAACCCAGGAGCAAAAGCATCTGACAGTTCTATTTTGATGATAAATTCAAAAACCTCAAAAACAGGAAAAAATGAAACAGCAAAACAAGGCTATTCTTCAAGCACAATTTCACTTGCTGCAAATTCATATTATTCTTTCCAAGTTTCTTTCAAGGCAGAGACTGACTACACATCAAAAACAACCTATGTCCAAGCTGGAAACATTGTTGAAACTGACAAGACAATTACAAAGACTACTTTTGAAAGCAAAGCCTTTGAAACTGATGAGCCTGTTTATGTTGAATACAAAATTGGTTCAACCACATATTACATTCAAAAAACTTTGACTGCTGATGCCACCCCACTTGCAGATGATATGACTTTGGCAACAGGCGACCTCTTCTATGAAGATGAAAAATATGCAGGCTTTATTAAAGATGACAAAATCTTCTATGTGCTTGCAGCTGACACCTCAAAAGATGAAGGCACAATCACAATCAGTGCTGGTACAACAACCTACCACTGCAACCTTGCTTACAATAAAACCAATAAAAACTATGAAATAAGCTCTGGAGAAACCTATTATTCTGCAAAGACAGAATACACATCTCTCAATGACTATATTTATGGCTCAATTTATTTGTCTGGACTTAAAGACAAGGATGGCAAGCCTTTAAAAGCTGAATTTACTGAAGTGACCTCTAAAGATTGGGTAACTTTCTATTTCTTTGTTGCAACCGGTGATGAAGCACAAGAAACTTCTCTTGATTTGTGGCTTGGAGCTGAAAGAGAAGGCTACACTAGTGGTGGTGCTGTGTTCTTTGATGACTGCCATGTTTTCCAATATAGTGAAAACGCTTTCTGGAAAACCTATAATGCTTATGCAGATAAGAGTTTTGAGCAGGTTTCAGATGGTCACATCACAAAAGTAAACTGCACAAAAGTTTTCAATCTCAGAGACAATAACTCTTCTATTGATTACTCTTCTCACAACCTTGATTTTGAAAGTGGAATGATTGACAATAGTTCCCCTGTTTCAAATTGGAAAACATCCGGCACAGGAAAAGCAAGAATTTTCAACACAGGTGCCCCAGAAGCCTTTAAAGCTTACACAGGCTATGACTTTGTTGGTTCAAATCTTTCTTGCAAAGTGGATATAGCAAATGGAGAAGTTAAAGTCTCTAAAAATGATTATGTTTTGGGACTTTCTGCAAATAAACAATACGTAAAAGTTACTTCAAACGATATTATGGTTGAAGCAAATTCAATTTACAAAATCAAAGCATACTACAAGATTTCAGAACTTTCAGAAGGCAATGTATACATGTTTGTTGAAGAAAGTGATGCTGTGCTTAAAGCTTACAACCTCACTGATGGAGAAGGCTATAAACTTCTCACAGAAACTGCAAGTTCTGCTATCACAACAAATGGCTCAGACCAATTTACAAACAATTATGGAACTGTAGAATTTTATGTAAAAGGCGGAGCTCTTTACAATTCTGCAGTAAAGGTCTCACTTGGACTTGGAAAAGATGGTGAAAATGCAACAGGATGCGTTGTGTTTGATGATATTACAGTGTCAAAGGCAACCTCTACAGAATTTGAGTCTGCTTCAAACAAAGTGAGCTTAAATGAAAACACTGCCACCCTGACTGTTACTAATGGAGAATTTAATAATGTAACCATAACTGATGATGGCGTAAAACCTCTTGCTCCAAGCGATTGGACAATTACCTCAAGCAAAGATTTTGCTTATGGCGGAGTTATCAACAGTGCTCAGTCAGAATATGACAAATATGTCAAAGCCTACAATGACAATGTTGCCGCTGGCGTAGCTCCAAGCGAAAATCCATTCTATTGGGCAAGCTTTGGCAATTCTTCAGTTGGAAACAGATTTGGAAGCAAAACTGACACTGACAACATTTTGTTGCTTTCAAACTGCAAACAAACCTGGCAAAATGTAAAAAGCCCAAGCATTTCTCTTACAGCAAACAGCTTCAACAAATTGTCATTCTGGTATAATACTGAAAGTCAAATATCAGTCACACTCTATGATAAAAACGGCTTTAAACTTTCACAAACAAAAACATTGACCTCCGCAGGAAAATGGACAGAATACAATATTTTTGTTAAAGCAGGAAGCGGTGCAAGTGAAGTATATCTTGTGATTGACCTTGGAACAGAGAAAGAAAAACAACTCGGCAACGCATATTTTGACCATTTCACCCTTGACAATTCAATCACAGAGGAGACTTTCAATAGTGAAGTTGAAAAGAAAAACAACACAATTGACATGTCAAATTTCTACCTCAACCTGCCAACCAATGACATTACTGATGATTTAAGCACTTCTACTACCCCTGCATTTGAAGGAAAGGTAGTTGCTGGAAATGGCGGAAGCGGTGCAATCGTAAATAGCAAAAAGTTTGAAGATAGTGAAATATTTAAGATTGAAGGTGATGAAACAAATGTTTTCTATATTCAAAATCAGACAGCAGGCACATACGCCATTCAATCAATTTTTAATGTAGACCTTGAAAATGATTATTACAAACTGAGTTTTAAACTTAAAACCCACTTTGCAGGCACTCTTGACAAAGATAAAGAATACAAATATGGCGTTACAGTTGGTCTCACAGGTTTTGATTATATGTCAGAACTTAAGTGTGGTGAAAATTATGAAGAATACAGCATTTATTTCCACCCTAGTGAAGCAACCACAGCTCAACTTTATTTCTCACTCATAAGCGACGCCCCAGAAACCATTGGTGCTGCAGCAATTTATGATTTGAAATTTGATAAGGTTGAAAGCAGTGAATATGAACTTGCTTCTTCAACTGTAAAAGACAAAAAATATGACGTAAACAAAGATAGGGTTTCTGTTGCAAGCAAAACTGATGACTCATCAACTGATGATGATACAAATTCTGACGACGACAACACAAACACTGATACAAACAAATCAAATGGCGGACTCAATTGGTCAATTTTGGTTTCTTCACTCTTGATGGCTGCAGCAATTGTAATCGCAGTTGTAGCTGCAATCATGAGAAATGTTAAACTCAAGAAGATTGAGAAAAAACGTAAAGAATCTTATGACAGAAAAAACAGCCTTGAAGTTGATGTAGTGAAAACAAAAGCTAAAGCTGAAAGAGATGCTGAAGTTTTGGAAGTTCAAAAGAATGTTGACAGATTCCAAAAAGAGCTTGACAGTCTTGAAGCAAAACATAAAGAAAAGATTGTTTCACTTCGTAGTCATGACAAGGGAGAAGTTTCAAAAGAAACTGACAAAGAGTTTAAAGATTTTGCTAGAAAGAGAACTGCTGTTGCAGAAAAGATTGAATCTTTGAAGAAACAAATTGAAAACATCAATTCTCCTGAATACTTGCTCGAGCTTGAAAGAAAAGTTTATGCTCAAGAAATCGCAAGAAAAAGACAGATTGAAAAAACTTCAAAAAAACAAAATGCCAAGCAAGAAAAAGCTGAGGCATCTGAAAAGAAACAAACTTCTGAGAAAAACAGCAAGAAAAAATAATTGAAAATAAAAAAGAGATGAATTAAATCATCTCTTTTTTATTTAATAAACAAAACTAATAACCTAAGAGCATTCTTAGCAAAATAAAAAACTGCGACATAGGTTTATCGCAGTTTAAATTACAAAAGTCCAATCAGCTTTTAGAAATCGTCATCATCTTCGTCGTCAGAAATGTCGCTATCATCATCAAAATCAAGACTGTCATCATCTTCGTCGTCAAACTCAGAATCAATATCATCTTCATCAAGCACATCAAGGTCATCTTCGTCAAGACTATCATCAAAGCCAATTCCAGAATCAATATCATCATCAAGAGTGTCATCATCAAGGTCAGTTACAGAAGCCATATCACCTGTTTCTTCATCATCATAGACAATCTCGTCTTCATCACGGTTTACATATTCGTCCCAATCATCCCCTGTGATTTCGCCATCCTCTGTTTGATGCTCTTTAAGGCAAGTAGCACACATTATCTCATCAGGTTGAATATAGTTTGTTTTACAGATTGGACAAAGCTCTAAGTCGAGGTCGTTTACAAAGGCATCTTTATTTGCAGAGAGTTCCGCCTTACAAACAGAACACAATTTATCTTTCTTTTCAATGTAATTAAGTTCACATCTAGGACATCTGATATAAATAGGTTTTTTCATACATTCTCCTTTTTTCTGTATGTATTCTACATATATTTATTAGCATTGTCAATCATTTAACAATCTTTTTTTTCTTTTTTTGCCAATGCAGCTTCAGCTTGTGAAAGCCTTAAATAAACAGGCAACAATTCCTTTTCAGAAACAAACTGATTTTTGTTTTCTTTAATAAGAGCAAAGTCCAGCAAATCCTGACATTCCAGCTCAATTTCTGTGCAGATTGAATTTCTAAGGTCTCCCTTAAGAGCAAAAATTGGAAGTTTAATATTTTCAAACTCATTTTTGTCTATCATCCTCTCACTTTCAAGTTTTATGCCATTTTTGTCAAAATATGCAACAAAATACAAATCTGAAAGAGCATTTAAAACACAGGCAAAATCTCCCTTTGCAAGTCCGTTTTTGTAAACATTATATGCCATAAGTTCGAGAGATGACACAGAAATAAATTTGAGGGACTTTTTCACACAACCAAGTGCTTTTGCAACAGAAGTTCCTATGCGAAGTCCCGTGAAAGAGCCAGGACCAACAACAACAGCAATTGTCTCCACTTCCAAAACATTTATACCTGCTTCTTGGCACATTTGGTCAATGACTTTGAGCAGGTTTTCTGAGTGTTTACTCTTTGATTCAATATCTTTTAAAACAACTTGTCCTTTAGTCGTTTTAAGTGCCAAATTTGCCGTCATAAAAGCCGTGTTTATTGCTAACATTCTTCAACTCCTTCAATGATGAAAACTCTTTCGTTTTCACCTTTCTTTTGTATGTCAATGACAAAATCAACCTCTCCAATAAGCCCCTCAACATTTTCAGACCATTCAACAAAACACACACCGTCCAAAGTGTGTTTGTCAAAATATTCTTCAAACCCCACACTGTTTGCCTCTTCTGCTGAAGAAAGCCTGTACATATCAAAATGATAAATTGGAAATTTAGCATTATAAGTGTTTAAAAGTGTAAAAGTTGGACTTGTCACCAAGTCGTCACAACCAAGTGCTTTCACAACCTCTTTAACAAAAGTAGTCTTGCCACTTCCCAAATCCCCATTCAAAAGCACAATCATTGGACTTTTCAAGCTTTTTGCAAAAGCTTTTGCGACTTCCTTAGTCTGTTCAAGACCGTTTACCTGCATTTTTATTTTCATTTTTTACCTTCTTTTGTTTTTCATAAAGTTTCATAAGCACAATTCCAAGCGTACAAAAAACTGCTGAAATCGCAATACCTGCAAGCACATCTGTCAGATAGTGCATGCCCAGATACATTCTTGAAAGTCCAACAAGCCCAACATAAAGACCGCAACCTAGGACAATTCCAATTCGTATACCTGTATTTTTGTAATATGTAAAAAGCGAATAACCAACAAAAATTGCTATTGCTGTTGCACAGGCAGAGTGACCACTTGGAAAACTAAAATCTGTTGATGCTACACCAATGCAAATTATGTTATCCGAAAAGTTATAAGGTCTCACCCTGTGAATCTGGTCCTTTAAAATCCAAACAACCATTGCCGTTATTGCATAGGACAGCAAATACCAAAAAAACACCTTTCTTTTTTTGAGCAAAAACAACAAGCTAATCACAAAAACTCCCACAACACTGCCAATTGCAGAAATCATTTTGAAAGATGTATCAAAAAAAGCATTTCTTCCTGACTGTAAAAATTCAATAATCTTAATTTCAAAACTCATGTTGTTATTTTACCAAATTAACAAAAAAAATACAAATAAAAGCACATTATTGGTCAAAATCTCTCAAATGATAAGAAAAAAAAGACTTATTAGTCTTTCTTTATACTTTTACTCATTCCGTTTGCAAAATCATAAATTGTTGTATCAAGTTGACTGTCATTCTCAATAGCCTCAATAAACTTTCTCAAATTGTTTACAAGAGCACGATGCTTATGCTCAATTTTCTCTTCAGAACGCACTAGTCCATAAAACAATATGTCATCAGCAAGCAAAACTCCACCTTTACTCAACATTTTTTTTAAAAATGGCAAATACCTGATATATTGTCCTTTAGGTCCATCCAAAAACACAAAATCAAACTTTTCATCTTGATGAGCCACAAGAAAATCCATTGCATCAGCATGCACAACCTCAAATCTTCCTGCAAAACCCTGCTCATTGAGATTTTTGATGGCATCTTTGGCGTTTTTTTCATCCTTTTCAACAGTGCAAACAAAACATTCTTTGTCAGTGTTTAGCATGACCGAGGCGGAATATCCAATAAAAGTTCCAATTTCCAAAATTCTCTTTGGTTTGTAAGTTTTTATCAACTCTTCCAAAAACTCTATGCTTTTATCCCTGAGGATTGGTCTGTAGTCATGCTCACTAAAACCTTTAAATTCTTCCTTGCTTTTCATAACAAGTCTTACCTAGTCAAGCATAACAATTGTCAAAACCATTGGTTTACGTTTTGTACGCTTGAAAATAAAGTTTGACACCTGTCTCCTGATTGTTGTCCTAATGATTGCAGGGTCACAACCACGAAGTTCTTGCTCTTTAAGTGAAGCCAAAATGGTGTTTTTTGTATCTTGCACAAAGCTTTCTGCTTCATCTTGATAAACAACACCTCTTGTGATTATAAACGGCTCACCAACAACCTCTCCAGAAACATTGTTGATTGTCATTACCACAACACAGAAGCCATCTTCTGAGAGTTGTTTTCTTTCTCTAAGCACATTGCTTTCCATATCTCCAATTCCATAGCCATCAATAAGTCTTTGACCAGCAGGCACATAACCCACCCTCTTAATAGAATTTGGAGTCATTTCTATTTGGTCTCCAATTGAAGCTGTCAAAATATTTCTTTCTTCCATGCCAAGATTCATTGCAAGTTGCTTGTGCATGCGAAGATGTCTGTATTCACCATGAATTGGAATAAAAAACTTTGGTTTAACAAGTGAGTGGATAGTCTTGATTTCTTCTTGACAAGCATGTCCAGAAGCGTGAACATCCTCAAGTTCATCATAAATAACATCCGCTCCTCTTTGAAAGAGTGTGTTGATAACATTATAGACACTCTTTTCATTGCCAGGAATTGGAGATGCTGAAAAGATAATGAGGTCATTTGCTCTTATCTTAATTTGTTTAAACTCTCCAGCAGCCATTCTTGTAAGAGCAGAGAGAGGTTCGCCTTGGCTTCCTGTTGTGACAATAAGCAATTCTTTATCTTCATATTTATCAACTTTATCAATGTCAATCAAAATGCTTTTATCAAAAGAAAGTTCTCCAATCTTGAGACCTATCTCAGAAATATTTATCATACTTCTGCCTGTAAAAGCCACTTTTCTTCCATACTTTGCAGCCAAATCCAAAATCTGTTGCAAGCGGTTGATATTTGACGCAAAGGTAGCAACAAAAATTCTGTTGTCAGGATGCTTCTTAAAAATTTCATCCAAAGTTCTGCCAACACTCTTTTCACTTGCAGAATAGCCCGCTCTACAAACGTTTGTGCTTTCACACATCAAAAGGCTAACACCCTTTTTTCCAAGCTCTCCAAATCTTTGAAGGTCTGTCATAGCACCATCCAAAGGTTCAAAATCAATCTTAAAGTCACCTGTATGCACAACATTGCCTGCTGGCGTTGTTATGCAAAGTGCAAGAGCTCCAGCAATAGAGTGCGAAACTTTGATAAATTCGACAGAGAATGAGCCAATTTTAAGCACATTTTTTGGCTTTACAGCTATTCCCTTATATTCAAGCTTATGCTCCCTCATTTTGTTGTCTACAAGTGCAAGTGTAAGTTTTGAGCCATACACAGGTGCTTTGATTTGCTGAAGAACAAAAGGCATTGCACCAATATGGTCCTCATGTCCGTGAGTTAAGATAATTGCCTTAACCTTGTCTTTGTTGTTGATAAGATAAGAAAAATCAGGTATAACAACATCAATTCCAGGAAGGTCGTCTCCTGGGAATGTAAGTCCTGCATCCACAACAATAATTTCATTGTTGTATTCAAAGGCGGTCATGTTTTTTCCAATTTCGCCCACACCACCCAAAAAAGTGATTTTAAGTTTATTATTCATTTTTTCTCCTTTAGGGCAAAAAACAGCCCAATAAATATCTAATAAAAAGCTTCAACACAGAGTGCTGAAAAAAATTTAAACAAAAGGTTTTGCTTTTTACAGCAAGAAAGCAGTTTTGTTTATGTTGTCAACTTCTTCAAGTTTCTTTGGAGTCAAAATTTGAGAGTCATTTACATAAAATCTCATACCTTGACTTGTGAAAAACACTGTCATATCCATCACAGCAAGAAGGATTGTCATAAGTGGCACAAGCACAACCATAGAGTAAACGCCAAAAACAGTTATAAGCAACCAGAAAATTAAGAAGTAGCCAAAGGTAACCCCAAAAATCTTCCAAAAATGACGTCTAACAGCTTTGATACCTTTTTTCAGTGCTGTAAACACTCCACAATCAAAAACTATGAGTGCAGGAGTCCAACCAAGCATCCATATTTGATTTAAAGTAAACAAAGAAACCACAACAAGAAGTTCTACAATTGGCAAAGCATAAGTGATAAAAGTCTGGTCTTTTACAGCCCCAAGACCAAATATTGCTACAGCAGTTATTGCCAAAAAGATAATATTGTAAACCATTTTACAAAGAGCAAAAAGAGTTGATTTTTTAAGGCTTTTTACAAATGCACTAAAGAAGCTGACATTATTCTTGCTTGTCATATAGCTGTAAAGCATAAAATCAAGCGTGTATTTGCCAACATTTACCAAAAATGGCAAAATGACAAAAACCACAATCAAACCATAAATGGCAATGCCCAAGTTAGATTGAAAAACATCTTTTATCAAATCAACAACCGTGCCTGTCATAGTGTGCATATTTTGTCCTAAACTACCTTTAAAAACGCCAGCAAAGCACTCTACAAGTTCTTTCAATGCAGAGTTGAAAATGCTTTTAAATTCAAAAAATACAGGCAAAAAGAGAGCAACACAAATCCCCCACACAACCACATAATACAGGAAGAATTTTAAAGCTTTGCCCAAGTTTGACCAAAGTAATCTTAATGAATTTACAAAAACCATAAATATCCTTTAAAAAACGATTTACACTCAATTTAAGTATAACAAAAAGAAAAGAAAAATCAAACAAAAAATGGCATAAAAATGCCACTTTTAAGCTTTCTAGATGTTAATTGAAACAATTTTGTAATTTGTAACGCCACCTGGAGTCTTAACAGAGACAATTTCCCCCTTTTTGTGTCCAATGAGTGCCTTACCAACAGGAGACACATTGCTGATAACTCCATTTTTAGGGTCACTTTCAGAAGAGCCAGAAATACGATATTCAACCTCTTCATCAAACTCTTCATCATAAAGTTTCACTGAGCAACCAACATTTACTGTATCGCTATGAAGATTTTTCTTATCAATAATTTCAGCATTAAGAAGAATAGCCTCCATTTCAGCAATTTCAGATTCGATTTGAGCTTGTTCGTCTTTAGCTGCATCATATTCTGAATTTTCAGAAAGGTCGCCAAATTCTCTTGCAATACCAATTCTTTTTACAACATCAGGTCTTTTAACTGTCTTATAAAAGTTTAACTTCTCCTCAAGTTGTGCTTTTCCTTCTGGTGTCAAATAATGTTTTTCCATAAAATCCTTTAAACTCCTTTTACTAGACTTTAAAACACAAAAAAATGACCATGCGGTCTTTCTTTCAAAAGTTTTTTCAAACCAAAAAACTTTAATGATTATACATTATATATGCCAAAAAGTCAAGAAATATTACACAAATTATAAAAAGCATTGATTTTCAAAGCAATTCATCTTGTTATAGGAATTTTTTTTATATTTTTCCAAAAACTAAAAATATCTCTATAAACTCTACACAAATTCGACATAACTCGTCAAAAAACAAAAATGGAGGTTTTATGTTTACTTTTATAGCTTTTATTCTTACAATGCTTGGTTGCATAAATTGGCTTATGGTTGGACTTTTGCAATATGATTTCATTGCAGGGCTTTTTGGCTTTCAAGCAAGCATTTTCTCAAGATTGTGCTACATTGTGATTGGTGTTGGAGCAATGTATTTACTTTTACGCATAATAATAAACAAAGGGACTTTTAAGGTTTTTGAAAGAAAAAAGAAAAAGAAAGAAAACCAAGCTCAAACACAAGGCTCTCCCACCCCTGCCACTGCAAATGTTGAGGCAAGTCAAGAACAAGTTTCCAAAAGCAATCAACAAACTTCTTCTCAAAATCAAGACAATCTTTTTGATGAGCATTTTAAAGAAAACTAAACTGCAATTTATTTGACTTTTTTCACACCAAAAGCTATCATTTAAAGTAAGGAGATTTTTATGGTCACATTAGTTATTTTGGATGGCTTTGGCGAAAAGAAAGAAAAATTTGGAAATGCAATCAAAAGTCAAGGCACACCTTACTTAGACAAACTTAAAAAAGAATATCCACACACCCTTCTTGATGCTAGCGGAGAAGCTGTTGGACTTCCAAAAGGAGTAATGGGAAACAGCGAAGTTGGTCATCTGACCATTGGAAGTGGAAGGATTATTTTGCAAGACCTTCAACTTATAAACAATGAAATTGAAACAGGAAAATTCTTTTCAAATCCTGCACTCATCAAAGCAATGACTCATGCAGAAAAGAATGGTGGAAGCCTTCATCTTATGGGGTTGCTTTCAAATGGTTGTATTCACTCAAACATTTCACATCTTTTTTCAATCTTGGAAATGGCACAAAACTATCAAATAAAAAATGTTTTTATTCATGCTATTCTTGACGGTCGTGATACAGGTGTGCGTGATGGACTTAAATTCATTAAACAAACAGAAGAAAAAATTGCTGGCACAAATGCAAAAATAGGCACTATCATTGGAAGAATCTATGCTATGGATAGAGAAAAGCGTTTTGACAGAGTAAAAATAGCCTATGATATGCTGACAGAAGGCAAAGGAACAAAGTTCGACAGTGCAGAGAAAGCCATTGAACAGAGTTATCAAAATGGAGTTTATGACGAATATTTTGAGCCAACCGTCATTGATGAAAACAGCAAAATCTCAAATGGAGACAGCCTGATTTTCTTCAACTATCGTTCGGATAGAGCAAGAGAAATTACATCTGCTTTCACCAAAAATGATTTTAAAGAATTTGAAACTAAAAAGCTAAACAATTTTCTTTTCACTTGTATGACAGAATATTCTGAAGAACTGAAATTTGTAAACACAATTTATCCCCCAACAAAAATAGAAGATAACTTATCCGCCATAATTTCTAAAAACAGTAAAACACAATACCATATTGCTGAAACAACAAAATATGCTCATGTTACTTTCTTCTTTAATGGTGGCATTGAAGAGATTTATCCAGGAGAAGAAAGAAAACTTATTGACAGCATAAATGTAAAAGATTATTCAAGTTATCCAAAAATGCGTGCTATTGAAATCACTCATGATGTTTTGGATGCAATCGCCTCAAACAAATATGATTTCATTTTGGTAAATTATTCAAATCCTGATATGATTGGTCACACAGGAAATTGGGCAAGCACAAAAGAAGCTATTGAGTGCGTTGACAAACAAGCTTATGCTGTCGCCCTTGCCACACTCATGGCTGGCGGAGACTGTGTAATCATTGCTGACCATGGCAATGCAGAAGAGATGATGGACAAAGACGGAAACAAACTCACAAAACACACTTGCAACCCTGTGCCTTGCATACTCGTTTCAAAAAGTCATCCAGAAATTAAACGTCTCAAAAAAGGCAAATCTCTCACTTCAGTCGCAGCCACAGTTCTCAAACTTATGGATGTTGAAATTCCGCAAAACTATGACGAACCGTTATATTAATATAACTTATCCTGTTGACAAGTTAAATTAAAAAAATCACCAAAACTTTGGTGATTTTTATTTTTATATCAATGTCAAGTTTTATAAAAAATTTGCTTAAACTCAACGGATATTTTAGCTTTTAATAAGGGCTGTCAGCAGTCAAAATTCCACTCTCTCCCTCAGAATTTTTGAGTGGAGTTATGTTTGAAAGAAGCATAATTCTTTGACAAGAAACTTCATAAGCTGTCTTAGTCTCACTTGAGCCATCTTCAAAGGCTTTTACATATTCTCTTGATTGTATTCTGCCCAAAAGCTCTACTTTACAACCAATTTTTTGTTCTGAGATAAATCGTGCATTTCTTCCCCACAAAATGCAAGGCACGTAATCTGATTTGTGATAGTTTGTTCTATTAACAGCCAAAAGAATATCACATATTTCTCTGTTGAAAGGTGTTTTTCTATAAATAGGAGTCTTGCAAATAAATCCTGTGAGTTTAACCTCATTGATATATTCCTCCTCGCCAGCATTTACCTTTTCAATTTCCTTAGCAAAAAGATGAAGCACAAGTTTGCTCTTTTCTCCAGCAAGTTTGTTGTAGCTTCTGTATTCTCCTGACACTTTGACAAATTGTCCTTTTTCAAACTCTTTGCCTGAGAGTGTTCTTTCAGAAATTGTAACAGGTATAATATCCTTTATTTTTGACAATCTTTCAACTTCAATTTTAAATTCATAAAAGTTTTCATTTTCCACTTGATGTGAAAGCACAGGCATGCTCAAAATTTTTCCTGCAACCTCTGCAAAATTTGTAATGTCCTCATGCGTTTTAACGTATTCCATAAATTCCTCCTAATTTTTGTGTTGCACGCCATTTCTATCTATTGTATAATCGGTCTCATAAACCAAATCTGAGATACTTGTTATTTTATAGCCAGCGACCTTAAGCCTGTTGAGAGTAAGTCTAAGAGCGTCAAGGATATTGTCAGAATTGTTGTGCATCAAAATGATGGAACCATTTTTAACCCTTGAAATAACTCTGTTTGTTATCTCAGAAGCAGAGAGACCTTTCCAATCCAAACTGTCAACATCCCATTGAATAGTCTTGAGGGAAAGTTCTTCAGCGGTCTCCAAAAGAGCATTGTTGTAAGAGCCAAATGGAGCTCTAAACAATTTGACATCTTTGCCTGTAACACCTTTAATTTTGGAAATTGATGTCTCAAGTTCTGCTTTCATTGTCGCTTTTGAAAGTTTTGCCATATCAGGATGAGTGTTTGAATGAGTGCCAATTTCGTAGCCAGCCTCATCAATCACCTTAACCATCTCAGAATAATCGTCGACCCAAAAACCAACAAGGAAGAAAGTTGCACCTACCTCAAACTCTTTCAATATGTCACAAATCCCTTGTGTTTTATCTGCACCCCATGCAGCATCAAAGGAAATGGCAACTTGCTTCTGCTCGGTCTCCACATTGTAAATAGGTACTTTTCTTGTGGAATAACCGAAGAAAACTTGTGCAGATGATTGTCCTCCAAATGGAATTGCAAGCAAAATCATAACCAAAATTGTAGCTATAAAAATTTTAATTGTTCTTGATTTGATAACGCAGAAATGCATACCAACCTCGCTTTTTATTTTAAAGTATTTGACCAATTCTCCCAATGTCTATTTTGACTGAAAAGCTGTTATATTGTTCAAATTTGTCGAAAAGTGAAAAATTGTTATTTTCTTCACTTACAAAATAACATATTTAGCAAACTGCGAAATTAGAACACAGCAAAACAAAAAAAAGATGCAAAACATTGCATCTTTTTTTATTAACTTTTATCAACTCCAATACATCACTCTAAGTGCCCAATTTCCATTTGCAAGTCTAAACCAAATAGTTGTGTCTGTTGGGATTGCATTTTGTGTACTTCCAGAAAGTGATGTTCCAACATATTTTGTATTAGTAGAATATCTATAATAACTGTTTGTAATGCCAGAAGTTGTGTTTGCAACTGTAAGTCCACCATTATTTGAACTGTTCTCCACACAACATTGGTCAATCTTTGCAGAAGCAGTCAAATTGCCTACAAGTCCTTGGAAGGTTGAAAATCCAGCATTACCTTCTATTGAGGCATTTACAGAACATGCAAACGCACTTCCACCGTTCATATAGCCAACAAGCCCTGCAAGGTTTGACCTCGAATTTGGATATAATCTTGTTGTCCAATCGAAACTGCTGTTATTTGCATCTGAAAGCTCAGCAGGCAAACTACCCTTAATCCTTGCATAATTTAAGTCTTGAGAATTACATTCATTTCCATAAATATCAAAGAAATTAACCGCATTAAGAGTAAGTCCACTATTGAAATTATTTAAATTTGCCAAGTGGCTATTGTAAGCTTCTGCAACAAAAATACCTGCCTTACCAAAAGCATTAAAGGTAGAGTCTTTGATTGTCAAATTTTTAATTGTCGCACCATTTGTATAACCAAACAACCCAACATTATATAAGTGTTTTAAATAACCATTATAAGCTCCACAAATAAATTTCAAATTTGAAATAATATAATTTTGCCCATCGTAAGTACCTTTAAATTGATGTTCACTAGTGCCAATTGGATTGAAAATCACATCTTTCATATCAATATTTGCAGTCTGTTTAATTACATAGCCTTCATAAGTCGTTCCACTGTTCACCTTTTGACTGAGAAGCAACAAATCGGTGGCATTATTAATGTAAATTGTTTTATTTCCTGAGGAAGTCAAACTGCCTGAGCCTTCATTATAGCTCGCAAATCTCGCAACTAAATTAAAGCCATAATTTGAACTATTTTCTTTTCCTTTAATTTCACCACTTATTTTACTATTATCAGTTACTAAATATTCTGGGTCAAGCAAAAATTTATATTCTCTGTCCAAAGACAAAAGTTTATCACCCATAAACCAGCCCAAGAATTTTACATTTTTTCTATTTCCGTCAACACTATCAACTCTCAAAGTCACAGGTGCATAGTATTTTGCCGTTGCAGTTGCCTTCGTTCCTTCTCCAGAAGCTTTTGTTTGTGAGCTTGCAAAGTTTGTTGGTGTAAATGTGTAGTTTGCACTCTTTTGAGAACCATCAATCTCAGTATAAAAACTTACATTATAACTTTGCAGTGTATAATAAGCATAAATTTTTAGTACATATTTTCCATCAGAATTTTTTGAAAGATTTTTGACATCCCAATTACATATCTCCATATATTTATCTAAAATTTTTTGAAACTTTTTTTCTGTATAATTACTCATATTAAAAGGGTCTGCTTCCACACCTAGCATGGCTGTATTTGTCAAATACATCCTTGTACCGCCAAAACAATATCCGGCTTTAGCCACAAATTTATAGCCTGCAAAATCTTCAACATTGCCCTTAAACAAATTTTTTGAAGAATCATTTTCCTTATATATATTGGAATTCCCTCCAATATCAGTTTTTGAAGAGTATGCTGTTGATTTATATGAATCAACCATATTGATTAAATTAACTTCATAGTTTATCAACTCACGTTTTATAACTATGTGCAAAGTTTGATTTGACCTTTCACTATCTTTTTGAATTGCAGCATCCAAAAGTGCACTCATGCTAAATTCAATTGATTTACTTGTGTTTAACTGAATATTTGGTTGTATTGATAGTTGAGTTCCAGATTCCTCCATCGCATCCTCTCTACGATTGTAAGAATCTCCATTTAGAGTATATTTATAACCATAATTTATATAATCACTAAATATTCGATTTGTTTCAGTCGTTGATTCAGATACATATATATCATCAAGTTTTGTTAACTGCATTGTCTTAAAACGCGAGCGAGCTTTCTTACTATACTTATCAACATAAACTCCACCCTCACCTTCAAAAGCATAAGTTTTTTTATTCATGTGATTTTTACCATCATTAATTTCTTCAGTATTTAATAAACCAACTTTATTCAATGTGACATTTATATCATCATATTGGATTGGAGCAATATAAACTACTATTTCTTCTCCGGTTGATAATGATGTGGATTCAAAATTCACAGTTGCCGTTCCAAAATCACTTGGATTGATATCCTCATAAAAAACAACCGTTCCATCACTACCAACACCTCTTGTTGACACAATCAAGTAGTGACTACTGCACACGCTTCGTTTGTCTTTAATTGTGACTGTTGTTCCGCTTGGTTCGCCAGACTTGTCTACATCATCCATATTTAAATCAATACTTCCAGATGTTTTCTTAATAATGGACAAAACTGCATAGCCCTTGTTTGGAGTTATCTCAAAATTAACATCCTGCTTGTAATAAAAAGATTGTGACGTACCAGCACTTTTAGTTAAAAAACCATTCAAATAACCTGTTTCAATTTCTATATAATCAAACCACGCATTATTACTTGTTTTATTAAGTCTTCCTACTTTATATTTCATAGCAACAGTTCTTCTTACACTATCAAAGACAATATCAAAAGTAATTGAAGATTTACCCATTGGATTAAAACTCAAATAATTTACCCTAGAGCTGTTTGACAAATAAGTATCAGAGCCCATTGTTGGGGAAGCTTTATTATAATTTGCAGTTACATTTTTAAACTTAAATCTTGACGTGTCATAAGTAAACTTCAAAGAGTTTTTACTACTATCTTTCAAACCTCTAATATAATAAGCCGTTCCGTTGTTATACGAAGTGCTGTTATATAAAAATATTGAACTCACTTCAGCAACATTATTACCAAAAACAATTTTTCTTGAAATCTTCATAAAAGTTTCATCAGTTTCATCATTATCAAAATTATAAGTAGTACTGCCACCTCGAGTATATTTTACATTAATTTTTGCAGTACCAACAAGTGATGCAGGCACAAGAGAATATCCAAAATTCTTGTTAAGTCCAAACCTGCTTACACTAGATGTTTCTCCATAATAATCATATATTAATGTGGTAATAAGCCATCCAGAAGAAACTCCACCATTAATATCTACTCTTGCACGTTTCCATCCTTGCACACTAAAGTTATGAGTGCCTGTAAAATCATAATTATGACCGTAACTCGCAGAAGGATATCTGTAAAAATCAGCTTCCCATATATATGTATTTGCTTCCCACCAACGAATATTTTCATATTCTATAGATGATTGAGAATACCATTTTCCACATAAATTTTCTGAGCCTATTACATAACATGCTTTAATATTCTCAGCACCATACATAACACCACAAATTTTACCAAAATACTCAGAACCTGAAATATTTTTATTGTAATTTATGCAATTTGAAATCAAATTTTTAGTAAATCCAAGGAGTCCTATTCCAATAACACCTGCTATACCACCAACACTTTTTGTTCCTTTAATCTCTCCGTAATTTATACAGCGATTTATACAAACGTTAACAATCCCACTTCCAAGTATTCCCCCAACACTTTGTCCTTGATAAGATGAAGAATCTGGCTTTACCCAAACCTTGCCATAATTTACACAATCCTCTATATTGGCACTTGTTGCATAACCAACAATTCCGCCATATCCACTTCCCGAATCAAATGTAAGCCATACATATACTTCACCAAAGTTTCCACAATTTTTAATTTGTAAAACAGATATTGAAGCACCAACAAGCCCACCAATATTTGTCTTACTTCTACACTGCACCTTTGAAAAATTATAACAATCATTTATTTCTGCTGAATATGACTTACCAATTAATCCACCAACTGAAGAATTTTCTGCAAAAGGATTCTTCAATATAATATTACCAGCAGTGTTTATTACCCCACTCATTATAATTTTTTCAGAGTCCTTTACAATTCCTATCACACCACCCATTTTTACAGAAATTGTTTGGTTGTAAGTATCCATTGTAAAGTTTTGACCATAGAGAGTAAAATTTTTAAATGTAGAATTTCTAACGACACCAAAAAGACCTATTCCATAAGAACCTTCGTATGCAGAAATTTTGCTTTTTACCTCAGAAGACGACATTTTAAAGGTAAGCCCAGAAATTGTATGCCCTTGACCATCGAATGTCACATTAAATTGAAACTTTCCATTTCCAATAGGACAATCCCAATAATGTGCTGACATATCAATATCGTTTTCGAGATAAACATCAATAAGAGTATGTCCACTTGTTTCAAAGACACTATAAAATTTTCCATCATTATCTTTCAAACCAACGCCATTATTACACTGCCTAGCTAAAGTTGCTAGTTGTGTAGCAGTTTCAATCAAATAAACTCTTCTCCCATTTTTTGTCCCAGGTGTCCAATAATCATTCGTATTATCACTCCAATTTCCTGAAGCTTGGATTTTGGTTTCTTCATCCTTCTTTTCTTCATATTGAGTTGACTCTGACGTGCTAGTCAAAAAAAGAGTGTCAGCATTATAAACCAACGCCCCACAAACAATGCCAAGCATCAAAAATATTGAAACAAATATCAATGAGACTTTCTTCTTCATGTATTTATTATATACATAATATAATAAAATTCAAAATAATTTGTCATTTTTTTCAATTTTTAAGCAAATTTAAACAAGTTTTTTGCCATTTTTGATTATTACTAAAAATAAAAAAGGGAACTATTGTCCCTTTTAAAAATTTTATAATAATCAATCAAACAAATTGTAAACACCTAAGAATTTTTTAGTTACCTTTTCTTCTCCCGTGCTAAGTCTATCATT
The DNA here is from genome assembly GCA_949474265.1 of uncultured bacterium. GTDB lineage: Bacteria > Bacillota > Clostridia > Christensenellales > UBA1242 > Caccovivens. The sequence continues at coordinate 20,093 of CASXBC010000014.1, forward strand.
TGTCGCTGTAACAGCTCTTTTTGAAAGTGTAGTAAATTTAAGTCCATGGTCAACGACAGCTTTATCGCAAGTGCCGACATACAAAACAGCCTTACCACCTGCAGCAAAATTAATATACTTAACTCCTTTTCTATATCTAGCACACATTGGAATTTGAAGTGAATTGAGTTTCTTGACAAAACCATTATCTGTCACTATCAAATACTCACCGTTTATACTTTGACCAGCATAAACGACACAATCTTTATCTTCGAGGTTTATTCCCTTTACTCCACCAGCAATTCTTCCCTGCATTGGAACTTCGCTCTTTTCAAAGTTTACACAATTTCCATTTTTTGACAGCATGACCAAAGATTTGCCTTTTTGTTCATGTTCAACTGCAATAAGTTTATCGTCATCAGCAAGCTTTATTGCTTGATAATAAGATTTTGCTACAACCATTTCTTTTTCTGTTGTACGTTTAACCATACCAGATTGAGTAAAGAAAACAATATCTCCATCGCCCTCAACTTTAAGCACTGCAACAGGTGTCTCCATAATATCCACTGACTTATCAATTTGTTTAAGTGTAACACCTTTGTCTCTCCACTTATTTTCATTCAAACTACCAACGACAGTCTTAATGCAATTTCCTTTATCAGTGAAAATAAGCACTGTATCCGTCTCTTTGACAGTATGAATTGATGTGTGAATATCAAACAAGGTTGAGCCATCTCCAAGAGATTTTTGTGACTTAGTATAATTTTTCATATTTACTTTTTTCAAAGTCTTTCCAGCAGTGAGAGCAATCAAGAAATCTTTTGTTTCCTCAACTTCTTCAATCTTTGAAATCACTATATCATCACTTTTGATTTCTTTAGAGCGTCTTGGATTTGCAAACTTACGCTTAATTTCCAAAATCTCTCTCTTGACAACATCAAGTTGAAGTTTTTTGGAAGCAACAATCTCTTCCAATTCTTTAATTCTCTTTTTCAGCTCTCTAAGTTCTTCTTCAAGCTTATTTACTTCCAAATTTACAAGGCGAGCAAGTCTCATATCCAAAATTGCTTGAGCCTGCTTATCTGAAAGTGCAAACTTGTCTTTAAGTCTTTGCTTTGCCTCTGAAACAGTAGAAGAAGTTTTGATTATTTTGATAACCGCATCAATATTTTTAATTGCAATAAGAAGCCCCTCGACAATATGAGCCCTCTCTTTTGCCAAATTCAAATCATGCTTAGTTCTTCTAAGCACAACTTCTCTTTGGAAAGCTGTGTAATAAGAAATAATATCAATCAGCCCCATTTGTCTAGGTTTTCCATCTGCAATAGCAATCATGTTGATTGAATAAGAAACCTGCAAATTGGTAGATTGGAAAAGGAAAGCCAAAATCTTTTTTACATTAGCTTCTTTTTTCAATCTAATGACAGCTCTCATTCCATTTCTGTCACTCTCATCTCTAATTTCACTTATTGCGGAAAGCTTGTCCTTATTCTTCTCTTTAAGCTCTGCAATCTTTTGCAACAATAACGCCTTGTTGACTTGATAAGGTATTTCTGTAATTACAATGCTTTGCTTATCGCCATTTTGTTCTATTCCCACTTTCGCACGAATAATTATCTTACCTTTTCCGGTTTCGTAAGCATTTTTTACGCCATCACCCAAGATAAGCTCTCCGCCTGTAGGAAAGTCTGGTCCTTTGATGATTTTCATCATATCTTTGAGCGTAATCCTTGGATTGTCAATATATGCAACCACGCCATCAATAACCTCTCCCAAGTTGTGAGGAGGTATGTTTGTAGCAACACCGACAGCAATTCCGGTTGTTCCGTTTACAAGCAAGTTTGGAAATCTTCCTGGCAAAACCTCAGGTTCTTTCAAGGTATCATCAAAGTTAAGTCCCCATCTGACTGTATCTTTTTCCAAATCACGCAAAAGCTCCATTGCCAGCGGAGTCATTCTTGCTTCGGTATAACGCATAGCAGCTGCACTATCTCCATCAACAGAGCCAAAGTTTCCATGTCCATCAATAATTGGTGCACGAAGCACAAAATCTTGTGACATACGCACCATTGCATCATAAACAGAGCTGTCACCGTGTGGATGATATTTACCCATGCAATCGCCGACAATTCTTGCTGATTTTCTGTAAGGCTTGTCTGGTGTAAGACCGAGTTCAAGCATAGAATACAAAATTCTTCTCTGAACAGGTTTAAGACCATCTTCAACTCTAGGCAAAGCTCTGTCCATAACAACTGATTCTGTGTAAGGAATCATTGACTCATGCAAAACATCTTCAAGCGGTTTAAACAAAATTCCATGACCATCACCGCTTCCGTTTCCAGAGCCTGCACCATTATTTCCAGAGCTCTTTCCTGCTGATGAAGAAGCGGTCTCTATTTCTTCAACCTCTTCAATTTCTTCATTAAAACTCTCTTGAATAATCAGTTTTTCGGTCTTTTTTGAAATAGGTTTTGAAACACTTTTTTCCTTTTTTACATCAGTTATTTCACTCTTTCTTGGGTCAATACTCCAAAAATCCATCTGACCTTGTGCCATAGAATTGTCAACCTCTGCCTTTTCTTCCTGTTTTTCTGGAGTCAAAAGTTCGTCATAACACATCTGACCTTCAATAGGCTCAATCACATTAGGTTTAAATTCTTCTTCACCTTTCTTATTGCTCATCACAATAACCCCCAAATTCAATCATTTCTTCTAAACTTTTTTATAATCACGCATAAAGGTGTCTTCACGGTCAAAGTTTGCATGCTCATTGATATAAGCTTTTCTTTCTTCAATGTTGTCACCCATAAGAGTGGTAATCATTCTCTCTGCCTGAGCAGCATCTTCAATTGTCACCTGAATAAGTGTTCTATTTTCTGGGTCCATGGTTGTCTCCCAAAGTTGTTCTGGATTCATCTCTCCCAAGCCCTTGTATCTTTGAATCATATAACCTTTTCCAGCACTTGCAACAGCATCAGCAAGCTCAGCATCAGAATAGACATATTTTTCATAATCTTTTTTGTAAACTTTGTAAAGAGGAGGAAGTCCAACAAAAACATGCCCCTCTGTGATGAGTTGCCTCATATAGCGATAGAAAAATGTACAGAGAATTGCTCTGATATGAAAACCGTCCACATCCGCATCAGACAAAATAATGATTTTGTTGTATCTAAGAGATGACAAATCAAAATCTTCACCAAAACCGGTGTCAAGTGCAGAGATAATTGTTCTTATTTCTTCATTTGCAAGCACTTGGTCAATTCTCTTTTTCTCGGCATTAAGAGGTTTTCCTCTAAGAGGCAAAATAGCTTGATAGCGTCTATCTCTTCCCTGTTTTGCAGAACCACCCGCAGAGTCTCCTTCCACGATAAAAAGTTCACTCTTTGTCTTATCTTTTGATGTTGAAGCAGCAAGTTTTCCAACAAGATTAAAGTTTTCTGCTCCATTTTTTGCACGAGCATACTCTTTTGCTTTCTTTGCAGCAAGTCTAACTTTTGCAGCTTGCTTTGCTTTCTCAACAATAACTTCAGCATAAGATGAAACTTTTTTGTCAGTAAGCAGTTTTGAAAGTTCTGCAACAGTCAAAGCCTCAACCTCTGTTCTCGCCTCAGGATTTCCAAGTTTAGTCTTTGTCTGCCCCTCAAACTGAACATTGCTCATTTTGACATTTATGACAGTCACAAGCCCTTCCCTAAAATCCTCTCCCAAAAGATTTGGTTCTTTGTCTTTCAACAAATTGTTTGCTCTTGCATAATCATTGAAAACTTTAGTAAAAGCACTTTTAAAACCAATCTCGTGCATACCACCTTCTGTGGTTGGAATGTTGTTGACATAAGAGAATGTGTTTTCTGTGTATGAATCTGTAGAAATGAAACTCACTTCCAAATCTACCACCTTGCTTTCAGCAGCAATATAAAGCGGAGTTTTAAACAAAGCATTTTTTCCTTCAACCATGTAAGAAACAAAATCCTTGATTCCTCCTTCATAGTGAAAATCATTATGCTCGTTTGTCCTTGCATCATCAATGACAATTCGCAAGCCCTTATTTAAAAACGCCAATTCTCTAGCTCTGTTTGTTATTGCATCAAAGCTAAATTCTTGTTGACCAAAAACTCTGTCATCTGGAAGAAAGTTCACCTTTGTTCCGGTAGAAGCACTTGTCCCAATCTCTTTAAGTGGAGCAACCGGCACACCACTATGGATTTTGCCATTTGTATCCTCAAAAGAATGAAACTCCACATAATACTTTTTGCCACCTTTATTTACAGTGACATTACACCATCTTGAAAGAGCATTAGTAACAGATGCACCAACACCATGCAAACCACCAGAAAATTTATAATTTTCATTGTTGAATTTTCCACCAGCATGCAAAGTAGTATAGACAACTTCAACACCACTCTTTTTCAAAGTTGGGTGCATATCAACAGGAATACCACGACCATTATCTTCAACAGTTGCACTTCCATCAGTGTTTAAAGTGATTTTAATTGTGTCTCCAAATCCATTTGAAATTTCATCAATAGCATTATCAACAATCTCCCACAATATGTGATGAAAACCACGAGAACTTGTTGTTCCGATATACATACCAGGACGAAGTCTGACAGCGTCTAGACCATCAAGCACAACAATATCTTTTGATTCATATTTCTTTTCAGCCATAAATTTCTCCAATTTGGTATTATTTTAAAAATTTTCATTGTTATTATATCATAAAATCTTAAATTAAAAAAACATTTATCAGCCTCTTAACAAACTTTTTAAAACAAAGCATTTTAAACATAATACATCCTTTTCAAATTATCTGACAATATATTTCAAATGTTGAACGATTTTTATTAATTATTAAAAACTGAAACTTGTATATTTATTCATTATGTTGTATTTTTATAGATAATATCAAAACTGAATATAATAAACGCAAAAGACCAACAATAAAATAAGAATAGGAGAAAATATGAAAAAAATTGTTCTTACAGGTGGCGGAACTGCAGGACATGTTTATCCTGCACTTGCAGTCGCCGAAAACTTAAAAGATTGCGAGCTTCACTATATTGGTGGAAATGGTATTGAAAAAGAGATTTTATCAAACTATAAAAACATTGTTTATCACACAATACCAACAGTCAAATTTGAAAGAAAACTGACTCTAAAAAATTTGCTCATACCTATCAAACTTGCAAAGTCAATCAAATGTGCCAAAAAGATTTTAAACCAAATCAACCCAGATGTAATTTTTTCAAAAGGTGGTTTTGTTGCTGTGCCCGTTGCACTTGCAGGCAAGAGAGAAAACTTTGCAATAGTAAGTCATGAAAGCGACCTCTCATTTGGGCTTGCAAACAAACTTATTTTAAGATGTTGCAATGTTATGTGCACTTCATTTAAAGAAACCGCAAAGCGAAACAAAAAGTGTGTTTACACAGGTCAACCAATTCGTTCAAAAATCTTTAAAGGAAGAAAGCTTCAAATTTTCAATAACAACAATCCAACCATTCTTGTGCTTGGTGGAAGCCTAGGTGCAAAAGCAATCAACGAACTTATAATTGAAAATCTTGACACGTTGACAGAAAACTTCAACATACTCCATATCTGTGGAAAGAAAAACTTTAAAGAAATCAAACAGCAAAACTACAAAGCAGTTGCTTACGCAGAAAACATTGAGGACTTTTATGCGACTGCAGATATTGTTATCTCACGAGCAGGCAGTGGCGTAATCAACGAACTGCTTGCACTTGAAAAACCAATGTTGCTCATTCCCCTTCCAAAAGGAAACTCAAGAGGAGACCAAATTGAAAATGCAAAACTCTTTGAAGAAAATGGTTTTGCAGAAGTCTTAATGAGCAACAATTGCAACATAGACAACTTGAAAAACAAATTAAAACTATTGCAAAGAAACAAAGAAAAGATTATTTCAAAAATGAAAAAAACTGCAAAAAATAATGCCGTAATGCAAATTTCTGCAATTTTAATGAAAATGTAACTATTATGAATAACTTTAAAAACCATAAAAAAATTATAGTTAAAATTATATTAAAAATAAAATATTTAAAATAATTTGCTTAAATTAGGCAAACCAAAGCCCTCCAAGTTTCTCTCAAATCCAAGAGGTTTGCAACAACTAAGCAATTTATTTTTTATTTCATCAGGTGAAAGATTTTTGTTTTTCTCAAACATCAAACAAGCAAGACCAGCAATCATTGGAGTTGCCACAGAAGTGCCTGATAGAAAAGTATAAGGTTTGTCAATTGCACATGAGACAATATCTACACTTGGTGCAACCAAATCTGGTTTAAATTTTTTCATGGCTGGACCACGTGATGAAAAATCAGCAATCTCAAAAAAGTTTGGATTGAAAGAAAGCTCATCATAACGATTGTCATCCACTCCGCCAACAGTAATAATTTTTGAACTTATGCCAGGAGACTTAATAGTTTGATAATCAGGCCCACTGTTTCCTGCCGCAGCAACAACCACCACCCCTTCTTTCCAAAGTGCTTCAGCACCTATCATGATTGGGTCGTTTGTTCCAAGAGGCTCACTTCCAAAACTCATGCAAACAACTTTTATATTTTGCTTTTTGTGATTATCAAAAATCCATTCCATAGCACTCAAGATTTTGTTTGCTCCAGACTCTCCATCAGCATTAAGAGCTTTCAAAGAAACAATATCCGCCCTAGGTGCAATGCCAGAAAATTTAAACCCAGACATTGCACCACAGCCAGCACAAACTCCTGCAACAAACGTGCCATGACCATTGTCATCATAAGACTCTTTTCTCTCAGCAATAAAATCCTTAAAAAACTTTATTCTGTTTTTTCCAAGCAAAAAATCTGGATGATTTGAAATACCTGTGTCAATAAAAGCCACACAGACTCCTTCCCCTCCAAACTTAACATTTTCAATACCTAGAATTTTTTTTGAGACGTACATTTGTGCTGTTGCAGTTGCACAAGAGGAGATAAAGTCTACAACACAAACATCAGTAAGTGCATAAATTTCTCTTTGCGACAAAGTGCAAAAAAAAGAATTTATGAATAAATATTCATTCAAAATATGTACATTATGCCTCAACAAATGTTTTTTTGTACGATTAAAATCTCTTCCAAAAACAAAGCAAGGCAGTTTTCTTTCAAAGCTCAATGCTTCAATTTGATGCAAAAGTCTTCTATCAATTTTATTTAATTTCATCTTAAACTTTCAATTATCCTTATCATATTTTCATACGTTTGTGTAGGCAAATATGTTTTTAGCTGTTCTATTGAAGCCATGAGAGCATTGTAATCAAAAGTACCACTCAATTTTTGCCCCTGAATTTCTTTTGTCAACCGCTCCATAAGCTCTTGTGACGAACAATCTTTAAGTTCATCATAAGCCTCGTCTATGGTCTTTTTCCTTGCTGAAGATTTTGGTTTATCATCCATTTCACTTATTTTCATACTCACCTCTCTAGTGACAATATATGAAATATATTAAGAAATCTACACTAAAAAAATTATTTGCACATATAAATACTCTATGAACAACTATAATTCTGAAATGCACAATGATGCACAAGATTATTATCCAAAGGCATTAAACCTTGGCAAAGATAATGAGAAAACCGACACACAACAAACTCCTCACACAAATAATTTCTCTATGCCAAACTTCAATTTCTCTTCTGAAAACAACCCCCTTTTCAGTCAGCTTTTGGGCAATAACCCTCTATTTTCGACACTCTTATCTGGCAGCCTTTCACAAGGTGACATGATGACAAAATTGATGTCATCATTAATGCAAAAGCCATCAACGAAAGAGGAACATCAAGAAAAGGTTGTAGAACTATCAAACTCGGTTGAAGAGCTTTAGTTATTTATTTAAATTAAAAAAAGAGGATATTTCCTCTTTTTTTATAGCAAAGCTATTTAGCCTTTAAAAATTTATCCTGCCAAAAATGTTCCTGTGCCTGAATTCCCATAAAACCTTTGTGTAACATTGTCCCAAAGCCCAACTTCTCCTGTGTAAGAATTTCTCACAGGCACAAAATCAAAGATAAGTTCATTATTTTCATACCACTTAAAAGCATATAATCTCATTTCCCCAAGTTCAGCAACATTACCTCCAACACTCATGTTTCCAAATAAAATTAAAGGATTTGTTGTTGATACTGAATAGTTCGTTGCAGTGTAACTTGTTCCATTGGAAGAATTATATATTCCATCTTTAAAAGATGTTTGAATTCTTTGATTTATAACAATACCTCCAGCATATCGAGTGCCATTTAAATAAAACTCCCCCGTATCATAAGTATTCCATGTCACTAAATATGCTTGCTGTGTTGATGCATAAGTTCCTGCGGAAAAAACATATCCACTTGTTAAAGTATCAGCGACGATTGGATTTGATATATTGTAATCAACTTCAAATCCAATCTCTCCTGAAACTATGTGCCTTGTATTAATATACTGCGTACC
>CASXBC010000015.1 GCA_949474265.1 uncultured bacterium
ATAGTGCTGGTTCCAATGGCAACCTCATTGTTTCCAATTTTAGACCATTTTTCAACATTGGGTGTTAGGATAATTTTTGCTATCCCAGATAAAGAGTGCTTAGAGGATGTGATTGAGATTTATAGAAAAAGAGGCAATAAAGAAAAATTTATTGAGGACAGAAAAAACGACTTTGATAAGTTTCACGAACATACTGCAAACTCTAAGTATGAAAAAGCATATATTCACAAACAGCAACATTTGTATGACGCACTTATTGAAAAGGGTGTTAAATTTAAAAAAGGTAAAGGCTTTAAAAATTACTATTAATTTAGTAATTTTTTTTATTTATGATGTAAGAAAGCGTAAGAAACAAACAGCAAGCAGTTTCTTTTAGATTTCAATTAAGTTTTCAATTGCAATTTAAGCGAATAACATCAATCTACAGAAAGATGCACAACTTTTTCCCAAGGCAATCCATCCCAACCAAAGTGCCCATAACAAGCGGTCTGTTTGTAAATTGGTCGCAGAAGATTTAGCTCTTTGATGATGTTGTCAGGAGAGAAATCAAAATGTTTGTTTACAGTTTCATAAATTTTTGCAAGAGGAACTTTCTCAGTGTCGAAACAATTTATGTTTAATGCAATTGGTTTTTCCAAGCCAATTGCATACGAAACCTCAATTTCACATTTGTCACAGATGGCGTTGGCGACTAGATTTTTTGCAACATAGCGAGCATAATAGGCACCGCTTCTGTCCACCTTTGTGGCATTCTTGGAGCTAAAGCAACCACCACCAACTTTACCAACTCCACCATAAGAGTCCACAACTATTTTTCTGCCCACACAGCCTCTGTCGCCAAAGCTTCCCCAAATTGTGAATTTTCCACTTGGATTGATGATAAATTTTGTTGTCCCTTTTATGAATTGTTGATATTCTTCTAAGACAGGGGAAATTACATGCTTCATAATTTTGGTTTCAAGTTTGTTGCAAGTTTCACTGTGGCTAACGCTGATAAGAATGGTGTCAAAAGAAATAGGTTTGTCATTTTCGTACAAAACTGATACCTGACTTTTGGCATCAGCAAAAAAATCGTCACAGTTACGGCGATAGTTTTCATAACTTTTCATGATTTTGTGTGCAACAATTATAGGTAACGGCATAAATTCCTTGGTTTCATTGCAGGCGAAGCCAAAAACAATACCTTGGTCATTTGCACAGAGTTTTGTTTTTACGACCGCTTGATTGATGTCTGGGCTTTGACAAGAAAGCTCTTTGATGATTTCAAATTTGTTTTTATAACCAACATCTCGCAATATTTCTTGAGCTATTTTTTCATAATTAATTTTTGCTTTGGTGGTCACTTCTCCATAGATAAAAAGCTTATTATTTTTTATTGCACATTCCACAGCCATTTGACTGTTTGGGTCTTGTTTTAAAGCATCATCTAAAAAAGCATCTGCTATAGTATCGCAGGTTTTATCAGGATGTCCAATGTTTACACTTTCACTAGTAATAATCTTTTTCATAATTCCTCCATTGTTGTGTTTCATGACACATAATTATTTTTGCAATTTTTATTATTAATAAAATTTGCCAGCAGTTTTCCATAAAAAAATCCATCAATGCTGATGGATAATAATTTCTGTTATTCTCCATCGTTTCAAGCATTAGCACCTTACCTTTTTGTAGTTTATCCTTTTTAACTTTGAAATAATTTTCAAACTTTATTTAAGATAAACCATTTCTCTTTTCAAAAGTTTAACTTTTTAGAGATACCTTTAAGTAGGCAGGTTGCTGTGTGGTCATTGGGCTTGTCCCTCGCACACTCTTTATGGTTGATTTAATGATATATCAAATTATTTTTATTGTCAATCATATTGCTTTCCTTGATTAAAAATTTTCTTTTTATGCTTAATTTTTGCTTGCCTAAAATTTTTAAATGTTTTATTATATCTCTAGAATTTGCAAAGGAGAAAAAATGAAAAAGAAAGGAAGAATAAAAGGGTTTTTCAGTGATTTCAAAAAATTTATAAGCCGTGGCAACATTCTTGATATGGCTGTCGGCGTTATCGTTGGTGGTGCTTTCTCTGCAATTGTAACAGCATTTACCAACAAAATTATCATGCCACTTATCAATGCTCTTTTGTCAGTTATCACAGGCGGAAATGGACTTGAAGGTGCGTTCACCTTTTTAAAGAAAGTTTGGACAGTAGATGGTGCTGGAGAGACGGTGATTGACCTTACAAAAAGTATTTACATTGATTGGGGTGCATTTATCACAGCAATTTTAAACTTCTTAATCATTGCATTTACCTTGTTTATGGTTTTGAAAATTGCAATGAGCACAAGAGGTTACTTGCAAAATGCTCAAAAAGCTAGACCAACAAAAGCAGAGAGAAAAGAGCTTAAAGCTCAAGGTGTAAACATGAAAGACTATAAGGAGGTTATTGCAAAGACAGCAGAACTTCGTGAAGCAAACAAACCTGCACCTGTGCCTCCAAAGCCAACTCAAGAGGATCTTCTTGCTAGCATTTTGGAAGAATTAAGAAAACAAAACGAGGGAAAAGTAGAAGTTGCTCCTGTAGAAACAGAAGTGACTTTGGCTACACCAAAAACTGAAAAGTCAAAAAGAACAAAAAAGACTGAGACTAAATAATAAAAGACTGCAATATGCAGTCTTTTTTCTTATAGCATACTTTTTAAAACTTCAAGAAGTTGTAGGGAATCTTTTGTCATTTGTGGATTTTGAGCAAGATTGTCGGCAATGCCAACCAATGTAAGTTGTTTCATTAAAGTTTTACCGTCTTGAACCTCAATCATTTTTGCTCCTTAAAAACAAAAAACCTAAAACAAACAGCCTTTGTGTTAGTTTTAGGTTTAAGTGTGGTGGAGATAGACGGATTCGAACCGTCGACCCCCTGCTTGCAAGGCAGGTGCTCTAGCCAACTGAGCCATACCCCCATACGCTTTTAAATATTACCATTTTGAAAAGCGTATGTCAAGAAATTTTTGAAAAAAAATAAAAAAATGCTTGCAAGCTACAAGCATTTGGTTTTGTTTTTTAGAAATCTCCATCATGACCATGAAATTCTGTAAGGCGAACTCCGTGGATTTTTCTTTCTTGTTCAACATATTCAGAGAGCATATCTCTCACTCTAAATGGGTTTTTGATGTTTTTCAAAACAAAAGTTGGTTTTGAAGCATCATTACTTTTCAAAATTACAGTACCTGTGTCAAGCATTTTGCCAAAAAGTGATTGTCTGAAAGAAATGTCACATATACGATAAAGATTCAATTCATCAACCTCAGAATATGTAAATCCAATATCTGAAAATAATTTAAACCATGCACCAGGCTTTCTAATCAATCTGTACCTTGTAAAAGAAAGTGGCATACCCCATACTCTTTTTCTATCTGACCAAATAAGTTCTGCACCTTCGCCGTATTTCTTTTCAATATTCATAAGTTTTCTCCTCTTCTTAGACATTTTACAACAAAATGAATAAAAAGTAAATGATTTGCCATGAGTTTTTTGCTAAAATTATTAGATTTTTTCAAAAATTTGCCTCAAACAGTAAAAAATAAAGCCTTACTTTATTGTAAGACTTTATTTTCAGGTTTGTTGGATTGAAAGTTATGTGATTATTTGCATCCACAACCGCAGTTTGAGAGCAAAAGCAAGAACATAATTGTACCACAATCAACGTTGATGCCACCTTTCATAAATCCACAGCCACAGTTTTGTAAGAGCAAAAGCAAGAAGATGAGTGAGCAGCAGTCATTTCCACAACGGCAATCATCTCTTACGTCTCCACAATTTGAGCCTCCGAAAAAGTTCATTTGTGCCTCCTAAAAGATTTTCTTATGTACGACTTTTATGTGTAAAACATCTACACATTAACATTGTATTATTCTCTTTTAAAAAAGGTTAATAAAATTTTTAAGTAAAAAATCTTGACGGCTGGAAAGTTATGTTATCAAGTTTTAAGTATGTAACAATGGTTTACATTGTTAGTCGACAAAGAGCTTAAAGATTTGCAAAATTTGCTTGAGAGTCAAACACTTTTTTAGGAAGAGTAGAGTTGCAGGGGCTTTTTATGTTGAAAAAAATCTTAAAAAATTTGATTGTTTTAATTGTGTCAACCAAGGACAACAAAAAAGAAGGGTGACTCCTTCTTTCTTTATTTGTTTTTGTAAGTTTTGTCAAACTTTTGTTGTTTCACCCAGATAGATAAAATCCATTTGTGTGGGAGCAATTTGCCTAAGTACACTTGTGCTTTTGCTTTAAAACCATAAAGGACAACTTCTTTTCTTTTCAATGCACCTTTCATGCCACGGCGAACAACTTTTTCTGTGTCGTACATTGCTACATATTTTTTGATAACAGCTTCTTTTGTTTTGACTTGTGTTGCTCTGTCAAAGAAAGCAGTTCTTGTCCAGAATGGGCAAACGCAGGTTACGCTGATTTTTCTTGACTTAAGCTCTCTGTTTAAAGCTCGAGAATATGACAAAACGTAAGCTTTTGTGGCTCCATAAACAGCGATATATGGCACAGGCTGGAAGGATGCGACAGACCCGATTTGTACAATTCTTCCGCCTTGATTCATGAATGGAAGACAAAGCAATGTCAGGTGAGTGAGAGCTTTGCAGTTTAAATCAATCATACCTGTTTGAGCAGGTATATCTGCATCATCATATCTGCCAAATTTTCCATATCCGCTTGCATTGACAAGCCATTCAACAGAAATTTCTTCTTTTTTCAGTTCTTCTTCAATAGTGCTGAAGTTTTTTTCTTTTGTAAGGTCCAAATCAAAGAATCTAAAAGTCGTTTTAAGACTTTTTTTCATTTCTTCTACGGCATCTGTTTTAAGTGCGATTCCCCAAATTTCATCAAGACCAAGTTTGTCTATTTCAAAACAAAAACTCTTTCCAATGCCTGATGATGCTCCGGTAACTAATGCAATTTTTTTTGTTGTTTTTTCCATATTTCACCTCTATCCTATATCTTGGATAGAGGATAGCATTTTTTTGGGGTTTTTCCAAATATTTTGTGGTATTTCTTAGTTTGTTTTGCTTTATCTTTGACTTTTGAAAAATGTTTGTGATAATATCAATATGAAGGAGAATATCTTTTACAATTTTAAGGGGTAGTGATGGAACAAAATGTTATTACATTTTCTGGCGACAATAGACAGCTTTTCAACCGTTACAAAATAGATTCGCTGACAGCAAAGTTGACCTTGCTTGTGCCAGAAACGCACAATGCTATTCTTATCAAAGATGGTCAGATGCTTCAAACACTTTCATCAGGCAAATATCTTGTCAGCAAATTTGTGGACATAAAAAATGAGATAGACAGCAATTTGGAAGTTTTGTTTATGTCAAAGACTGCAAAACTCAATCTTTTGTGGGGAACTGCACAGAAATTTTTGATGTATGATTCACAACTGCAAGAAAACTACAAAGTTGGCATGAGTGGAGACTATGATGTGCAAATTGGAGACCCAAGAAAGTGCTATCTTTATTTGATTGGTGCGGACAATGACCTGACAACTGATGACCTTCAAGATAGATTGCAAACCACTGTTGTGTCAGTTGTTGAAAATGTTGTAGTTGAATATGTAAGTGCTCAAGAGATTTTGTTTAATCAAATTACTGTAAAAAAGCGAGAAATTTCTGCAAAAGTGCTTGTTAAGCTCAATCAAAAATTGATGGGAGAATACGGAATTGCTGTTTATTCTTTCAATATTGCAAATATTATTATTGATGATGGAGATTATGCAAAGCTTGCAGGCAATTTCAAAAGCAGTGCAAAGGCAGAAAAATCAACAATTTCTTGCCCAGACTGCGGACAGGAGCTTTCAGAAAATGCAAAGTTTTGTGACAATTGCGGACGAAGAATTGGTGGCTCAAAAATTTGTCCTGATTGCAAAACAGAAAATGGGGCAAACGCAAAATTCTGTCAAAATTGTGGAAAGAGGATTTAGGGAGGAAATATGATAGCAGTTTATATAATTATTTTGCTTGCTGTGCTTGCTCTTGCAGGATTTTTCATTTGGAGAGAATATGCAAAGAAGGGTAGTAGTGCAAATGGTAGTGATGGAAAAGACGAGGTCGGAAGCCGTGGTGTGCTTAAAAATAAAAAATCCATTGAAAACATGGTTGCAAATGTTGAGAGCATAATTGTTTATGCAAACGGAAATGATGCTCTTTGCAGAAGATTGGTTGAAATTAAGGATGATATAAGATTTTTCAATCCAACTACAAATCAAAAAGTTTTGGCAGTTGATTCAAAACTTTCAAACAAACTTGATGACCTTAAGATTGCTGTTGCAAAAGACAACACACAAGAGGTCTGCATGAGAATGCTTGAAGAAGTTGAAGCATTTATTGTGCAAAGAAAGAAGGAAGAGCAAGCATGATGAGCAGACATTATCAAGCATCAAAATCACTTTCTGAAGAGGACCAAGCAAAAGTTTTGAAAGAGCTTCGACTTGGATTCTTAAATTTGAGTGAGAGTATGTTTGAGCAAGCAAGGCTCAACTTTTCGTTGGCACTTCAATATGACAGCAAATGTGCTGACGCATATTGGGGGTTGATGCTTTACAAACTTCGCATTGCGGATGAAGGTCAGCTTCTTAAAGACCCTCTCAAATTTAAAGATGTTTTGAAAATGGCAGAATGCCAAAATGCTTTCACATTTGGAGATGACATTCAGAAAAAGATTTATGAGGATTTGCTGGAAGGAGTAAATGCGATAGTTACTGCAGACAACTATTAGAAGGAGCATAAAAGAGAAATGTGGTTATTTAAAAGAAACAAATTTAAGAAATTAAATAGAGAAGATTTGGTAAATTCAATTTGTGAACTCGAAAGGCAAGAGCGTACAGTGGAAGCGGAGGTTTTGCAAAAGATAAAAGAAATTGACGCATTGATGGCAAAGGGTAAGAATGAAAAGAGCAAAGATTTGCAACTTTTTTATGCAAAGAAGATTGCTCATCTCAACGAAGAGAAACAGACTTGCATGGAAAGAGGGATGTATTTGCTTTACAACATAAGACTTATGACAAAGCTTAAGGATGCTTACGACAGCAACACATTCTTCAAAACTCAAACAAAAGTGCCACTTTCAGAACTTTTGAAAGACCAACTTGGACTTGCAAAGTTTTTGAATAAGGCACTTGAAACAAGAATTTCAAGTGAGGAAATACTTACTAGTGCAGATGAAGTCTTTTCAGAAGTGCAATCTGCTTATGACTTGAATCAACCAATTTATGGCGTTGGCAAAAATGAAGAAGATATTTTAACAATTTTTGAGAAAGAAAATCAGTTGAATGAAGAACAGGAACTTTACACTGAAAGACCAAAAGCTGAAGCTGATAAGAAAAAGAAAAAAATAATGATGGAGGAATAAAATGGGATTCTTATTTAAATCAAAACAGGAAAAAGAAATTGAAAAGAAAATGTTGGTTAAACGTACTATCAACACCATGAACAAACAAATCAACAAGCTTGAGGACCAAAAGCAAGTGTTTATTGATGCTGCAAAAAGAGCAAAGGAGAAGGCTCTTGATGCACAGTACAAACTTGCACTCAGTGGTTATAAAATGACTGTTCAACAACAAAGAAGAGCACAAGAAATGCTTCTCAACTTTGAAATTACTGCTCAAATGAAAGATGTTACTATGATGACATCTGATTTCCTTAGAGGAATGAGTGACATAAGCAAAGAGATGACAAAACTTGCTGATGCAAAAGAATTTGCAAAAATTCAAGCTCAGTTTGAGGCTGCTATGACAGCAGTTGAAACTCAAACAGACCAAATGGACAACTTTATGGAAATGAGCCAAGAGACTTTCTACAATGCTGGAAAAGATAAAAAGGGTGCTGAGATGACAGATTCTGAGTTTGCAAAGTTTATTGAAGAACAAGCAAGTCTTGACAGCCTTTCAAGCGAAAGTATTGACAAAGAAATGGAAGAACTCCGTAAAAAAATTGATTCTGCTTCAGAGTAAAATTTAGAAATGGGGTGATTGCAATGAACAAATTTATGAAAGTTGCCATAGAAGAGGCAAGAGAAGGAATTAAACAAAACCATGGTGGACCTTTTGGAGCTGTTGTTGTGAAAAATGGAAAAGTTGTTGGAAGAGGACACAATCATGTCGTTGCGAACAATGACCCAACTTGCCATGGAGAAATTGATGCAATCAGAAATGCTTGCAAAAATTTAAGTACCTTTGACCTGAGTGGAGCAGAGATTTACACCACAGGAGAGCCATGTCCAATGTGCTTGGGTGCAATCTTGTGGGCAAATATCAGTAAGATTTATTATGGATGCTCAATTCAAGAGAATGATATGATTGGTTTTAGGGATGAGGTATTTTATAAAAATCTTTCAATATCAACAGAAAAGATGAAAGATAAAATTGTTCAAGTTGACCACAAAGAGTGTTTGAAACTTTTTGAAGATTATATGAAAATTACTAATAAAACAATGTATTAAAAGTTAAATGGGAGACAAAAGGTGAAAGAACAACCAAATATGACTGTTTTGTCTGACACTTTTGACCTTTACATGAGAAAAGGTAAAGAGGCAAAGGCAAAAGGAAATTTGACCCTTGCAAAAAGAAATTTCTTGCTTGCAGGTGAGACAATGATGCAGATGGCAAAACAAAGCCAAGGCAAGTTGAAAGAAGCGAGAATGGAAAGGGCAAGGACATTGGTTGATTTGTCAGAAAATCTTGGGAAAAAACCTATGAAGGTTGAGAAAAAAGAAGATGGCAAATCTGATGGCGAAGATGATGACGTAAAAAAATGGCAGGCAGCGAAAGTTCCTGACATAAAATTTTCTGATGTTGCTGGACTTGAGGATGTTAAAAAAGCGATTACTATCCGCATGATAAACCCAATTAAATACCCAGACAAATACAAAATGTATGGAAAAAAGAGTGGAGGTGGTGTGCTTTTGTATGGACCTCCAGGGACAGGAAAGACCATGATTGCAAAAGCGATTGCAAATGAAGTTGGTGCAAAGTTTTATGCTGTGAAGGGGTCTGACATTGTCAGCAAATGGGTTGGTGACAGCGAGAAAAACATCAATTCTCTTTTTGAAGAGGCAAACAAACAAGACCGTGCAATCATCTTTATCGATGAAATGGACAACCTTTTGGGAAAACGTGGAGATGACACCCACAATAATAAGCGTGTAAATGAATTTTTGCAACAGATAGATGGTTTTGCAGGAAGAAATCAAAATCTTTTGCTTTTGGGTGCGACAAACAGACCTTGGGATATTGACAGTGCAGCAATGCGTTCTGGCAGATTTTCTCAAAAAATCTATTTGCCTCTGCCTGATGCACCTGCAAGAAAATTTATGCTTGAAAAAAATATGAAAAATGTGCCTGTTTCTGATGATTTTGATATTGATAAAATTGTTGAACAGACAAACAACTATAGTGGTGCTGATATTGAAGAACTTTGTGATAGAGCAAAGGACGAACCACTTTTGAAAGCTATTGCAACAGATTCTATCATAAAAATTACAAATGCTGACTTTGATAGAGTGCTTGATAGTTTTCCACCAAGTGTAACACCAAAAGAAATAAAACTCTTTGAAGATTACAATAATGAAGTCAGCGGATATATAAAAAAGAACAAAATTGAGGGATAAAAGTTGAGAGAGCGTGTTTGTAAAAACTGTGGAGGAAGACAATATACTGTCGTTGGGCAAAACATGGTTAAATGTATGTTTTGTGGTACTCTCTATGTGGATGAACATGCCTCCAAAGAAGAAGAAACCCTTACAGTTTTTGCTTATGAAAAGCTGAGAAGCTTTAGATTTGATGAGGCTCTTGATGAGTTTGATAAAATCTTGGGGCTTTATCCTCTTTCATTTGAAGCGTATTTTGGAAAAGTTTTGGCAAAACACAAGATTGTTTTGTATTCAAGAAGAGGCACTTCAAACAAGAAGCCTCGTTTTTTTGGCAGTAAAATTTGCAGAATAATTGAAGACCCAGATTATAAGTCTGCGTTGGAAAATGCACCTGCAGAAGTTGCAAAAAATTATAGTGATACAGCAAGCGTGATTGAAAAGATTGCTGATGGCTATGAGCAAATTGGAGAGAAAAAGCACGATATTGTTTTGTGTGCAATGAATTATGACAAAACAAATCCAAATGGCAAAATCCAAGACTTTTTATCAAAAACGCAAGAGAAAAACCTCTCAACCTATTTTGTTCAGGCGGTTGAAAAAGAGAAAGAAGAAGAGACTTTTTCAGCATTAAAAACTGCAAATGTTTTTGTGCTTTATGCAAATAAACAAAATGGCTACAATGAAAATGAAGTAAAAAATCTATTTGACAGATACAGGTATTTTATCTCTCAAAAGCAAAAAACACCAACAAGTTTTATTATAGCTTTTGATAATGGGGTTTGCATAAGCAATCTTCCAAAGGATTTTGACAACTTTAAAAGCCAGATTGATTTAAGTGAAGAGGGTGTGGCAGACTCGCTTGTTTTGAAGGTAATTCAAGAAAATGAAAAAGCCGCTTCTCAAGTCGCAAAGATAGAAAAAGTTTCATTAAAAAAAGTTTCTTCTGTAAAGAAGAAGCAGGTTGAAATCGAAAGCATCAATGCTGCTGAGCTTGGAAATTATAAAGTTGAAAATATAGAGCTGAGTGAAGCAAACAAAATTAAATGGGTGTTTATAAGCCTGAAAAACGGTGACTTTGCCTCTGCAAGAAAAGTAGCAAATAAAGAACTTAAGAAAGACCCAAACAATGCAGAACTCTTGTTTGCAACGCTTTTGTGTGACTATAAAGTGCATACTGCAGGAGAGTTTTTCTTGGATATTGCAAATCTGAAAGAAAAAGACAGAATTGACAACATCTTAAAATACGCTTCAAAGGATTTTGCGGAAATGATAGTTGACAATTGGAGCAACTTGGTCATCAGTTTGGATAGTGTTGAATATTACAATTCTTTTCTGTTGTATTTGGCGCAATACAACACTCCAAACAGAGACAAACTTGTCACGGCAGCAGAAAACAAAGCTCTTGAAACGCTGGATACATCTCTGATTGAAAAAGTGTTGAAATGTTTTCAAAATGATGATGTTGATAGGTTTGTCAACTTCTATTTTATGCTTGCACAAAATAGTGGTGATGACAACTATTATAAAAAAGTTTTAGATATAGATGAAGGGCATGAGCAAAGTAATATTGCAATTTTGCTTAAAAACTTTAAAGATGATGATGACAAGTTGGAGTTTAGAAAGAAAGATGTCGTTGAGGATACTTTAAAATTTCTTTCAAAAGAAAAAAGAGCTCAGCTTATATCTTCTATAGTAAACATCATCTTGCCTGTTTGTTATAAAGATTTGAAAAAGGCACAAGAGCAACTTGATTTTTATCTTGCTTATGTAGAGGATGACTATAAGCTTTCGGAAATTTTGAAAAACGTTGCGGTTTATTTGCAACAAATGAGATTTTACACTGCTGCAGAAAAATATATAGTTATTGCAATCTCAAAAAACAAAACCAATGCAGAGTTATATTGGATTTTGATTCAAATAAAATGTCACTGCAATTCTGAGACTAAGTTGTTTAAGACCAATGTAAATCTTTCAGAAATGCCAGAGTGGCAAAGCTTGCTTGAATGTGCTGATGAGGCTCAAGCTGAAAAATATGGTGCAATAATAAGCAAAGCAAATCTTTATGCAGGAGAGAAAGTTGGCATTGCTCCTGAATGGTTGGATAAAGATACCTTGCAAGAAAAGCTTAATGACTTTGTTATACGAAACAACAAAATCTTGCTTGAAATGGCAAAAGAGGAAGGCAAAGGCATACTCCGTGGAGCAAATTATTTCAAACTTCAACTTGAGCCTTTTGACAACTACGTTGATAAACTTAAAAAAGACCTCACTCTTGAAGAGTATCAAGATATAGCAAAGAAAATTGCAACAAGATTGAGTTTGCTTGATTTGACCTTGGACATGTCAATAAATGTTGGAAAACTTCAAGGAAGAGAATCTGTGCTTAGAGCAGCAAAAGCTGAAAAACTTTCAGTAAAAGGCAAAACTAAAGTTAAAACTGAAAAAAATCAACAAAGCTCTGGTGTTGTTGAAGAACTTGACAAGCACAAAAAATTTACAAAGAGATATTTGTTTGGCTTTTTGGAATTGTTCCCTGTTGCTTTCACGACACTACTCTTGGCGGTTATTATTGCGGTGCCAAAAGAAGTGTATATGTATTTCAATCAAAACTTTGTCATTGCCCTTGTTTGCCTGGGTGCTTTGTTTTCAATTGTGCATCTGACTTTCTATTTAATAAGAAAAAACAGAATACACAAAAATTGGAAAATTGCTAATCTCACATTGATTACTTTTGGATTTTTAAATGTTGCATTGATGTGCATTGGCTTCTATCTGATGCCTACGGTGGTGACAATCAAAAGTGCGAAAGAGTTTAACAGGCTTGTTCACAATGCTCCTTACGCAGAGCTTCGTCTTGATGCGGATGTGGATATGAGTGGCATAAAATGGAAGCCTGCTGATTTCAGTGGGACTTTGGACGGAAACAATCATTTGGTGTTGAATTTGAATGTTGTTTCAAAAAAGAATGTTTCAATGTTTTTGACTAATAATGGAACAATAAAAAATCTTAAGGTGCAGTATGCAACAAAAACTTTTACCAATATATCAAATTTTGCTGGGATTGCTGTGAAAAACAGTGGCAGAATACGAGAATGTCGCATAACTGCAGAAAACACCATTGTTGTTACAACCAATAAAAATTTTAAATTTGGAGGTATTGCTTCAAAACTTGACAAAGGAACAATCTCTGCATGTAATGTAAGATTGAATGTGAGTATAACTTCAAACGGAGCAAGTGTAATATATGGTGGAATTGCAGGATTAATGAAAGAGGGAAAAGCTACTGTAGTGGACAACCTCTCTCAAACAAGTTTGTATCTTGTTGAAAACAACTCTTCTTCTGCAAAAGTAGGAGGTCTGGTTGGAGAGCTTGAAAATTTTGAAAATAACAAGCTTAATTTCAATGCAAATAAAGCTAGCGTAAATTTCTCAATTTCAGGTGTCAGCGGTCAAATGTTTGTAGGAGGACTTGTTGGTGATGGAAATGATGGGGCTTCAAACAATTATAGTGTTGGAAAGATAGCCATCTCAGCATCAGTTGGCGAAGGCGGTGTTGGTGGTCTTTATGGAAAGTATGTAGATGGAGATTTAAAAGATTCTATCAATCATTGCTATTCGACCGTTTCCATTGTCTGTCAAAACGGAATGAAAGTTGGCTCTGTTGTTGGTTTGCTTGGAGGCATTGTTGACCACTGTTTCAGTTCGGTTCCGGTTGCTGACAGAGCTGTTGTCGGAAACACGATAACTGCATTTGCAAATTACAGCAATTGGGTAAATGGTGGTGTCAAGGCATATAACGGAAATTATGGTTTTGACCCAAGTGTTTGGAACATTAGAAAAGACGGATTGCCAATTTTGCATTTTGAATAAAATAGAAAAATAAAGAAAGTTCATATACGAACTTTTTTTATTTTATATTCATATTTATTGAAAGAAAATGCAGACATTTAGTTGACAAGTCAACTTAAAGTTTGGTATATTTATGGCAATCAGCAATACAAATGCGGATAATTTTATTTTTTGTAAACAAACAAAAATGAGTGGAGAAAAATGATGTTTAAGATTTTTAGAAACTTAAGGTGGTATGAATATTTTATAATTCTCATAAGCACTGCAGTGACAGTTACGCAAGTGTATTTTGAAATGGAACTCATCAAAAAAATGGCAGAGCTGATTGAGAAAGTGCAAAATGTTGCACCTGTTGCTTCAATATGGCAATCTGGAAAGTGGATGCTAATTTATTCGGCTGTGATTATGGCTTGTGTGATTGTGGCTTCAGTTTTAGTAAATTACATCACGGCAATGTTTTCTCGCAGATTGAGAGCAGACATATTTAAAACGGTTAATGGTTTTTCGCAAGAAGAAATCAACAAATTTTCAACTGCTAGCCTTATTACAAGAAGCACAAATGACGTAACTCAAATTCAAAATATATTGCTCATGACACTTCGTATGGGGGTTATGGCACCAACTATGGCAGTTTTTTCAATTGTAAATATGGTAAACACAAACATAACTTTCAGTTGGGTGACAGCAATTGCTGTTGTCATAATGTTTGTAATATTTGGATTGTTGTTTGGCTTTGTTATGCCTGCGTTCAACAAAATCCAAAAAAAGACTGACAAACTCAACTCAGTTACAAGAGAAAATTTGACAGGGCTTAGAGTAGTTAGGGCATACAACACCGAACAGTTGCAAGAGCAAAAATTTGATAATGTAAACAAAGAAGTTACAAAACTCAATCTTTATGTTGGAAGAGTTATGAGTTTGATGAGCCCATTTATGAATCTTATATTTAATGGACTTACTCTCGCTGTTTATTGGATTGGTGCTCATTTTATAAACAAGGGCACAATGCAGTACAAAAACATAGTAGAGTTTACTCAATATGGTATGCACATCTTGATGAGCTTCATGTTTCTTTCCGCTGTGGTTATGATGCTTCCAAGAGCGGTTGTCAGCGGAAAAAGAATTGGAGAAGTTTTAAAGACAAAATCAAAAATTGTACATGGCGACTTCAATGGAGAGACTGAAGCTAAGGGTAAACTTGAGTTTAGAAATGTCTCTTTCAGATACCCAGATGCTGAAATGAATGTGCTTGAAAACATAAACTTTGTTGCAAACAAAGGCGAAACAGTGGCATTTATTGGCTCGACAGGTAGTGGAAAATCAACCTTAGTCAACCTTATTCCAAGATTTTTTGATGCAACTTTTGGTCAAATCTTGATTGATGATGTGGATGTTAAAACTTATTCTCATGACGCACTGAATGATAAACTTGGATTTGTTCCACAAAAAGGTGTTTTGTTTAGTGGCACTGTTGAAGAAAACATTAAATATGGTGCAGAAAATGCAACCGCTGAGGAGCTAGCAAAAGCGATTAAAGTTGCTCAAGCAAACTTTGTTGAAAAGCTCGATGGCGGATTAAATTATCAAATTGCTCAGGGAGGCACAAATGTTTCTGGAGGACAGAGACAGAGATTGTGTATTGCAAGAGCTGTTGTAAAAAATCCAGAAATTTATGTTTTTGATGACAGTTTTTCTGCACTTGATTACAAAACAGACAAAAAGTTGAGAAATGCACTTGCAAAACACACAAAAGATGCGACAAAAATTATTGTTGCTCAGCGTGTTGGAACAATTATGGATGCAGACAAAATTATCGTTTTGGATAATGGAAAAATGGTTGGATGCGGAACTCATAGCGAGCTTATGAAGAGTTGTGAAGTTTATCAAGAAATCGCCCTTTCACAATTGTCAGAGGAGGAACTTGCATAATGGAACATAAAAATAGAAAAGCTATGCCTGTGCAACGTGGTCCAGGCGGAAGAGTAATGGGCTCAACGGATAAAGCAAAAAATTTTAAAAAGAGTTTTGCAAGACTCGCAAAATCTTTGTCAAATTACAAGTGGTTGATTTTTATCTCATTAGCATTTGCCATTGCTAGCACAACTTTAAACATTGTTTCGCCAACAATTATCAAAAAGTTGGCAGAGGTTATTGTAAAGGCAGGCTATCAAGATATTGCAATTGATATGGCAAAAATTGCCTACTTTGGCATAATTTTGATTTGTATGTATGCTGGCAGTGCGGTGTTAAACTTTTTGCAAAGTTTTATTATGGCGAAAGTTACTGCTGTAATTACAAAAAAATATAGAGAAGATATAAGCAAAAAAATTAATAGACTACCTCTTAAATATTTTGACAACAACTCTATAGGCGACACTTTAAGCCGTGTCACAAATGATGTTGACACCTTGGGACAGAGTTTGAGCAACAGTTTAAGCAGTGTGATTTCAAGCGTGACTATGATTGTTGGTGCAATTATAATGATGTTTGTAAACAGCTGGATGATGTCACTTGTTGTGCTCGGAATGATGCCAATTTCTTTTGGTTTGGTTATGCTAATTGTCAAATTTTCACAAAAGCATTTTGTCAGACAACAAAACGAATTGGGCGAAATAAATGGTCAGATTGAAGAAATCTATTCAGCACACAATGTAGTAAAAGTTTTCAGTGGAGAGCAAAAAGAACAAGAGAAATTTGACAAGACCAATCAGGCTCTTTTCAAATCTTCTTACAAAGCAAATGTTTTGAGTGGGCTTATGCACCCAATTATGAACTTCATTGGAAATATATCTTATATTGCCATTTGTGTGCTTGGTGGTTATATTGCCATCAAAAACAATGACCCAATATATGCGGCAACCATTGTAACTTTCATAACCTATATGAGAATATTCAACAACCAAGTTGGAAATGTTGCAAACATATCAAGCACATTGCAGTCTACTGCGGCAGCTAGTGAAAGATTGTTTGAGTTTTTGGATGCTCCTGAACAGGAAGAAGAACATAAAGCATGGCAACTTGAAAAAGTAGTTGGAAATGTTGAATTTAAAAATGTAAGCTTTGGCTATGACCCAGATAAGGTGATTATTCACAATTTTAGTGCAAACATAAAAGCTGGGCAAAAGGTGGCAATTGTTGGTCCAACAGGGGCAGGAAAAACGACACTTGTAAACCTTTTAATGAGGTTTTATGAGATAAATGGCGGAGATATACTCATTGACGGAGTTTCTATCAAAGATATGCCAAGAGAAGAGGTAAGAAGTTATTTTGGAATGGTTTTGCAAGATACTTGGCTTTTTGAAGGAACAATCAGAGAAAACTTAAGCTATGGAACTGAAGGCTTGACAAACGAGCAAATTGAGAAAGCTTGTAGTTTTGCTCATATTGACCACTTCATCAGGTCCCTGCCAAATGGTTATGAAATGGTTATTGATGAAAAGGCAAACATCAGCCAGGGGCAAAGACAGCTTCTCACTATTGCCAGAGTTATGGTAAATAATGCTCCAATGCTTATCTTGGATGAGGCTACAAGCTCAGTTGATACGAGAACGGAAGAGCTTATCCAAAAGGCTATGGATAAACTTGCTGAAGGCAGAACAACCTTTGTCATTGCACACAGACTTTCAACTATTAAAAATGCAGACATAATTCTTGTATTGAAAAATGGAGACATAATTGAGAGTGGAAATCACGAAGAGCTTTTGGAAAAAGGTGGTTTTTATGCTGACCTTTACAACAGTCAGTTTGAAGAAGCATAACAGAAAAAAGATTTCAATTTTGAAATCTTTTTTTGTTTATAAACTGTTTTTTAGACAAAAATGTGTATATGGATTATGTTTTTTATGCACTGCTTTTTATTTGTTTGTGTAGAGGGTGGCTTAAGGGCTTCCTTTACTCAGTGCTATCTTTTGCAGTTTTGCTTTTGTTGGCGGTTATATTGGTAAAGACAACAAATGTTGGACAGGAGATATTTCAATTTGTTGCGAGTGGAAATCTGTCAAAATTGTTTTGCAAAAATGTTTTGGAAAAAATAATCAACCTCATTTTGTAAGGTTGATTATTTCTTTTTGATATATTTGTTGCCAAAGGCATGTTGTTTTTGCTGTTTCATTCTGTTCTGTTTGTTCTAGACTTTCGTTTTTGTCGTTTGTGTCGTCAATCTTGTCTTTTAAATTGACCAAGATAGAAATGGTGACAATTATACCAATAACAAACAAAATTGTAAGCAGAAATGCCACAATTTGAAACGCACTAAACTTTTTCCACCATTTTCTTTCTTCTCGCATTGCTTTTTTCCTTGAATTTATTGTAACATCCAAGTGCTTTATTTGCAACAAAATTTAAAACAAAAAATCTTTCTATTGAAAACGCAAGCATAAATGCAATTATTGAGAAAAACCTATATTCTCCATAATTTACTTTTAAATTCGCCAAATAAAACATGAAAAACACTATCAATACAGCAAAAAATAAAAGTATTTGATTTATTATCTTTTTTTTCTTTAACAAAAAACTAAAGACATTTTTTAAATCAAAGACTATCCCAGAAAAAAAACCAACTGCGGATAAAATAAGAAATATAGTGGGCTGGGCTAATGATTCATAAAGCATATTTTATTTGAACAACCTTTTAAATAAGTTTGTTTTTTCAGTTTTTTGTGAGTATTTTACTGAGTTTATCAAGCCTTTAATATTTACCTCTTTGTTGTCTAGGTCCAATTTTGTAATCTCCAAATTTTGACCTGATACAACTATGTTGCAATCACCAATTTCAACTACGGATTGAGTCTCAGTAGACGACAGCATTTTTGTTGCACCTGTTATTATCATAGTGCTTCGATTTTCGATTGTTAGATTTTGCATTGTAGCCTCTCCTTTTTCTTTGAAAAAACTTTTCTTTAAGTTATAATATACAATATGAACAAGAAAGAGATAATAGTAGAAAAAGATAAAAAACTTGTGACCATTTTGCAGGATTATGGTTTTTCATTTTCTGATGTAAACAAGATGTTTAGAAACAAAGATGTCAAAGTTGATGGAAAAGCACAAAGAGAGAATGTTTTGGTGGGAGAGGGTTCTGTTGTGACTTTCTTCTTCAGCGATGATATGCTTGAAAAAAAATATGATATTGTCTTTGAAAATAATGAAGCAATAATTGTCTTTAAAAAAGCTGGCATTGAGACTGCTGGTGAAAACGGCTTGGAAAAGTTGATTGAAAATGCTATTGCTGTACATAGACTTGATAGAAATACAGAGGGGCTTGTGGTTTTTGCAAAAACGAAGTTGGCTGAGCAGAAACTTTTGCAGGCGTTTAAAAACAAAACCGTTCACAAATATTATATTGCGGAAGTTGTTGGAGAGTTTGCACAAAAAGAACAAATTTTTAAAGCATATTTATCTAAAGACAGCGAAAATTCCTTTGTTAAAATTTCTGATAAAAAGAAAGATGGCTCTGTAAAAATTGAAACAAAAGTCTCTCCAATAAAGACAGGCAAGCAAAGCAGCGTGGTTGAAATAGAACTTTTGACAGGCAAAACTCATCAAATCAGAGCACACCTCGCATTTCTTGGACATGCAATAATTGGTGATGGCAAATACGGAAAGAATGAGGACAACAAAAAGTTTGGTGCGACAAGACAAAAACTTTGTTGCTTTAAAATGTCATTTGACAATGTCGGAATTGAAGGGCTAAATGGCAAGAGCTTTGTTAAAAATCCAAAATGGAGAATGTATTAACATAATTTGGTTTTTGGTCATATAAAAGGTATATGAGCGAAATTCTGAAATTAAATTCATATTATGAAGGATTGTTGCAAAACCTTTTTGGCGGAGCAAAAGGATGTTTTTCAAATTTTATGAATTTCTTTTATCAATATAATCAAGTGAAAATATTTTCACCTGAAAATGCTGCTTGTATGCAAATTTTGTATGAGACAGAATTGAAAAATTGTGAGATGCTTTCTCAGCTTTTGATTAGGTCTGGAGGAGATAACAGATATTTTTCAAGCTCAAGAAAGTATTTATCTGGCTTTAATATTGACTACTCAAAGGCAGCTTCAAAGATGTTTGTGTGTGATGTTGAGCTTCTTGAAATAGGAATAATTGAAGTAAAAAATGTCTTACAAAAGATAGAAAATAAAATAATTAAAGAAAAATTAAAAATTATTTTAGAAAATAAAAAAAATGAATTAAAAATTTTGAAAGAAACATTTTTTAGAAATAATATGTTAAAAAAATAAAAAAACTGTATTCGTGTTCAGTTTTTTTATTTTTTTAATATTTTTTCGCCTTATATTTAGGGTGGTGTAGCGATTTTGCAAAAAAATCATTAAATAATATATATTTATATAATATATTTTTTCTTTTGTTTTTATTTGATAAATCTCTCTTAAGAGTGGTAAAATATTTTTAAGAAATTATTACAACAATTTTTATTGCAAGGAAAAACTTTTAGAGGGGAGATTTTCTTATGAAGAAATTGAAGATTTTTATAATGTCACTTTGTGTGATTACACTTGGTACATTTTTGGCGGCATGTAATTTAAAACAGCCGGAAGCAACCTTTGAGAAAAAAGAGGTTGTTGTGTCTATCAATGACTCACTTAGCTTTGATGAATTTTTGACTGTCAAAGAAATTGAGAAAAAAGATGTTTCTTTTAAACTTGAAAATCCAGACCTTTTTGATTTTGATGGGAGAAGTGCAGTTGCTCGCAAATCAGGAAAATCTTATGTACATGCTCTCTACAAAAAAAATATCCTCTCTTCAATGCAAATAGTTGTAAGGACAAAGTTTACTGCACCAACCTTCTCGGACAACCCTCTTTCAAGTGAAGGCGTGTTTAGTTGGAATCCTGTTTTTGGCTATTATGACAATCAGGTGATTTCTGCTTCAACTTACAAAATTGAAGGAGTTTGCACAGTTTACTCCGCTTCTGACCCATCAGTAGTAACTGAAACAGTTGAAATTGATGAGACAGTTTCAGGCACTTCGTACAAGCTTACTCAAAATGGTGTTTACAATCTTTCAGTCAAAGCGATTGGCACCAGCTACTTTGATGATAGTGAAAGTTCAGCAAACATTACACTCTCTTATGGCTATATGCAACTTGCAAAAAATTTTGCTTGGAATGAAGAGACAGGCGTGCTTGCTTGGGATGAAGATGAGCAAGCGGCTTATGCTTTAAAGTTTGATGGGGTAGAGTCTGCCGAAAGATTTACTACTTCATCTGTTAATCTTTTTGAAAAATTATCTACTGCTGCGGCAGGAGACCATTCTGTCAGCATAATTGCTTATGACAAAAATGGAGAACTGCTTGCGACTGAAAGCGACACTTTGACAATACATAAACTTGTTTTGCCAACAGCAAACTATCTTTACAATTCAAATAATGGCGGAAAAGTAAAGATTTCTAAAGCACAAAATGTGGCTGGCTTTGATGTTGAGTTTGAAAACAGTGAAAGTTTGCAAACACAAAAATTGTTTTTAGCAAATGAAGAGCAAGACATAATAACAGACTTTGAAGAACTTGATGCTGGACTTTACAATGTTAAAATTACCGCACGTGCAAAAAAAGTGGGAGGTTTGTTTTTTCAAAGTGACTGTTTAAATTTTGGTAAAGTTTACAAACTTCCAACTGCGACACTTGAAGGTGCTGGCTCAAATTCATATAATGGCACAAGCCTTGCTTTAAACTTAGACTCACAAGCAAACACTGTTGATGTCTTGCTCAGCGTCAATGGACTTGGCGGACAAACTCTTGTTGAGGGCTTTGCGGCTGGAGAAACGAATTTCAATTTCGAACTTAACCTTTCTGAAATTGGAAGCTATACGATTGCTTTAAGACAAATCCCTGTTGCAGAACAAAACCAAATAGAAAATCAAAATGTTTTTGTGCTTAATTCAAATTTGACGGATAGCGTTGTTCTCACAAAAGTTGATGAAATAAGCGGAGATATTTCTCATGCCTATGCTGATGAAAAGTCTGTTTTGACTTTTGCAAAGGCGGTTTTTGCAGAAAAATATAAGCTTCAAATAAAGAGTGGTTATGCTTATGTTGATGTTTCTGAAGAACTTTATGATGTAAATATTGGAGAAGCGACTGTTGAGGTTGTGCTTAAAGGCAGAGTTGAAGATTTGCTTGATAGCATTGTTGTTGATGACAAATTCATTTTTGATTTGAGAATAGTTGGAATTGCAACAGATGAAACCCTTTCAATAGGCTCTGCAAAAGTTAAGCAGATTGAAAGATTGACAAAGCCAGAATCAACAGGTGCAGGAAACTCAGACAAAAAGAGCTATTCATGGCAGGTTGTTGATGGTGCTGATGGATACAAACTTGAGCTTTATCAAATTGACAAAGAGCTTTATGATGCAAACAAAGCTGCTTCTCAAATAAATATAGATACCTCTTCTTTGACTAACATTGGTGAAGAAGTGAAAATAAATTCATTCTCAATCAATGCAGTTGGCTATTATTATGCAAAGGTTTATGCGTTGAGTGGAGATGAAAACTCTTACATATCTTCCGAAGATGCTCTTGAAGAAGTGTTTTATATATGTGAAAAATTAGAGATTTCAAATGTTGATTTCGGAGAGAAAAATGGAAATTATTTCATTTCAATCTCAAATTCTGAAAACATTTCAAACTATGAGGTTTTTGTAAATGATGTTTCAGTTGGCACTCCTTCTAAAACAACTTTGGATAAGACTGAGTTTTTGATTTCAAACACATTTGAAACTTCTGGTGAGCAAAACAAAATATCAGTGGTTGCTCATGCCCAAAATGAAGAAATTTACAATGCAAGCGAAGAATACTCTTTTGTGGTTGAGAGATTGCCAAAAGTTGTGCGTGGTGACATTCAACTTGGCGAGTTGACAATGGGCATAAATCCTGAGGACCTTTCTTCAACTAATGCGACTCAATATTTGAGCATTAATGCTATATCTGGTGCGAGCGGAGTGAGAATTTGGGATGGAAGTGGAACTTCTGCTGGAAGCGAAACGGAAAAGACTGCAAAGCTTATGGTTGCAGGAAAGTCAAACTTTGAATACAATTTTAGATACTTTGGTTCTGCAAAGAATGACAACATTTTTTCAATGGAAGGCAAGAAAGTTTATCTTACAGGAGAGACAGCAACTTTCAATTTTACTCGTTTGCAGACTCCAACCAATCTTGCTTATTATGATGGAAAACTTCGTTTTGACCACACAGGTACAACTTCTAAAGACTATTATGTCTTGTCTATTGTTTGTGTAGGACTCAACAAAGAAGTGCAAACTATTGTTGTTAAACTTGCAAAGACGGTGACAGTTGAATGTCAAAATGTTTCTGAGGAGATTGGCATAGATTCTGAATTTGTTAATATTGCTGGAAATGTTGTCACAATTGACCATGAAAGAATAGTAAATGCTATTAAATCACTTCAACCTTTTGCAAACATTTATAATCAAAGCGAAAAAGTTGGCTTTGCTGTTTATGCTTTTCAAGATAGGCTTGAAGGGGAAAATGTAACAATATGTTCACAATATGCCACTGCAAATATTGACAACACCAAACTTGTTTGTGTTGTTGATAAAATGCCTCAAACGACTCTTGAAATTGATATAGACTCATCTGAGACAGATTATATTTTGAAATGGAGTCCGGTGCATGTAAACGCATCTTATGAAAGTGAAACAAAATATCAAGTGCTTTTAAATGGAAATTCTGCAGGAGAAGAAACTTCTGCTCTTACAAAAAGTTTTGTAAAAACTGATTTTGATTATTCTTCTTATTATGAGTTTTCGGTTTTGGTGCAAAACCCTTATTATTTGCAATCTGACACATCAAATATTGTAAGAATCAAAGTGCTTACTCCAATTACAAAACTTAAACTTTTTGAATCAGGAAAGCTTGGCTATGACCTTGGTGCAACTGAAAGAGATTTTGTTGATTATGTAAAAGTTTCAACAACAAACTCTGTGGACAACAACAAAACAGGACAAATTGAGATTTCTGGAAATGGAAAACTGACCTTAAAAGTGATTGGAAAGAAAGGTGTTGAAGCTGAGGGAAACAAAAAGACATTCTACATTGACAGTGAAGAAACCAAATGGAACTTTGAGCAAATGAGTGTTTTGAAACCTGCTGATGAGACTGTTCGTTTTGCAAACAACAAACTTTCTTGGGACGCATTTGCTGTTTCAGAAAATTTGCAATGCCTCAGATATGTTTTGATGTTTGTTGATGAAAATGGAAACAAAGCAACCTACAAGACTAGACAGACTGAAGAAGACTTAACTCTCAACAAAGCTCTTTACAACACATTGGATTCATTATCTGGTCAAGTTACTGTTTATGTTTCTGCTTATCTTGAAACTTTCCCAGAAAGCGGAAGTTCAAGTGATGAAGCAACTTATACTGTATCTGCTGGAAATACAATTTATTATGCAAAAGATACAGTGCTTCCAATTGGTTCTTCTGCAAGCAATTATTATGTTTATAGTGGCACTGCAAAAGTTAACAAATTTGAAACACCAAACATTACAAAAGTTGATTTCATTTCGACCGACTTGTCAGATGCAAATCTTCCAACTATGAAGGTAGAATTTATTGGAAATTATGGAAATGAAAGAGAGTTTAATATCTATCTCAATGAAGAGTTTTACAAGAGTGAAACAATAACTCTTGTGGATGGAAAATATAGTTTTGAAATTTCAGCTGTAGATTACAATAGCAAATTTTCAAGTGGAGAAACTTTGACCATTGGAGTTTGTGCTCTTAGTCAAACGGATATTCTTTCTTCAACAGGAAAAGTTAGTGTTTATAGAGCAGACGAGATTTCTTTAGTTGAATTTGTTAGCAATGCTCAAAACGAAATTACTCACACAGTTAGATTTGCTCTTCCTGAAAAAGCAACAAGTGGCGGAGTTGTCTTGAAATTGGTTTATCAAATTGAAGGACAAGAGGCTAAGGAAGAATATCTGCTCATACCTATCAATGAAGTTTTAGACACAATGGAATATGATTTGACAGAGCTTTTGAACAAAACTGAGGAAGGCAAAAAGGCTCTTATGAGCGGTGCAACAATAAAACTTTTTGCACATATTGGAAGTTTCTCTGGCTCTAAGGAATATGTGCTTGCTTGTCCAACATGGACAGAAAGTCAACAATATCAACTTTTGGCTGGTGTGGATGAGGTTGTAAAGACTTCCGGTGGTTTTATAATTGATGTAGAAACAAATACTTTGGACACTACTTATGTGGTTGAATGTAACAACTCGATTTTTGAAATTAATTTTGAAAATGGCAGATATTATTTTGAATTCCCTCATGGCGGGCAGTGGTCAAATGGCACATACAAAATTGTTATCTTTGCTAAGCAAGCAGGTTATTTGACATCAGTTACAAATGAAATAGAATTTGTATTAAATAAACTTTCAGCAATCTCTGACATAACAGTTTTAAGAAGTCAAAGTGATTTGTCGGCAGTTTCGCTTTCATGGAATGGTGTGGCTGGAGCAACAGGTTATGTGTTTAGGATGTATGATGCAACTGATGTAAATAGAGAAAATCTGCTCTATGAATATATAGAAGAGAGAAAGACTGCTTCAACAGTTGTAAATACCTGCACACTTCTTGACATATTTGGTGAGGGTTATCAAAAGCTTTTGGAATTTGGGAAAGTTGATGCCATGTCTCTTTTGTCAGACCGAAATGTATTCTTTGATGTTTTTGTAAGAGGGGCAGATGATGTTAATGATTCAGACATTTACTCATTTAATGCTGTCATAAAAGGTAATATTATCACAGTTTCTGAAGAGAAAATTGACCTTTACATAAATCAATATGGAAATATTGTTTTCAATTGTATTGCGGGAGAGACATATATTTATAGATTTGTCACTGCGGAAGGCACAGTTTTGCAAAATTGGACAAGACTTGATGCAACTAGTGACAGTGAAAAGATAGACACAAGCAGGATTACCGAACAAGGTGGAACTTATTTCAATATGGAGATTGCTGTTGTTGGAAGCAATCTTGCTGAAGAAGTTTCAACAAAACTTGAGGGGCTTGTTTTGGACTCAATTGCATTTACGACAAGCGGAACAGGAACAACCTTTGTCGTTGGAACAGATATTGTCAGAGTTGGCTACATTGAAAGTGAAACAAATATTGACCTTTCTTTCGAGTTTGTAATTGGCACATATTCAAGAGTTTTTGTTGGACTTTCTGAAGATGCTTTGATAAACGAACAAGTTGT
>CASXBC010000016.1 GCA_949474265.1 uncultured bacterium
TTGTAATAAGCATAACAGTTTGTATTCGCTGATGCCGCTTTGCCCAGCATAAAAGTTCTGTCAGAGTCGTTTGCATTTTGAGCTCCAAACAGCATTTGTACGCCGTCTGTTGAAGTATAAGCAGCATTTGCTTCAACCTTTAAATTTGAATTTACCGTAATGTCTGCATTAATATATTGCGTACCTGACGACTCAATATAATTTAGGGTTTCGTAGTCTATTCTACGCCCCACCTCCCCGCATTAGTACATCCTGTCAAAAAACACTTCCTGTAATCAAACAAGAAGCAAAAACAAAGACAGAAAAAAATGCTAAAAGAAATTTTCTCATAGCATTATTATATCTTATTTATTATTTTTTTCAACATTTTTAAAGAATATTCGACAATCTAACAACAAATTTATTGTCCAAACGTTATCTCAACAACTTTGCAATCTCTTCTCTTGCCAATTCGTCACATCTATTGTTGTTTTCATTGTCACTATGTCCCTTGACCTTGACATATTCCACCTGCAATTTTGACATTGCATCAAGCAATCTAAACCAAAGTTGCTTATTTGAAACTTCATTGCCAGCACTATTCTTCCAACCGTTTTTCTTCCAATTTGAAACCCAACCTTGATTGAACGCATTGACAACATAAGCACTGTCTGAGAAAACGCTGACTTTGCTCCCTTCTTTTATGTTTTCAAGCCCAATAATAACGCCCATAAGCTCCATACGATTATTAGTCGTCATTTCTTCTCCGCCAGAAAGCACTTTCTCTTTTCCTTTATAAGAAAGAATTGCAGCCCAGCCACCTGCACCTGGATTTCCAGAACAAGCACCGTCTGTATAAAGCACAACAGTGTCCTCTCCAACATTCTCGTGTGGAGCAGTCTTTCTTTCTTCAAGTTTCAATTTTTTGCAAACATCTTCAAGCGCAGTCTTACTTTTTTCATCAACTTCAGCACCCCACTCAAAACCATCATCCTTCTTTCTTGGTCTGATATGAAAATGTAAATGCATAACAGATTGTTCAGCAAATTTTCCGTTGTTGTTGAACACATGAAACCCATCAAAGCCACAGTCTTTAACATAATGAGTGCCTATCTTCTTGCAAGCCTCAACAAGTCTTGAAAGTGTTGGATTGTCACAAGTAAGCATGTTTTCATGATGTTTCTTTGGCACAACAAGAGTGTGACCAAAAGAATCGTTTGAGACATCCAAAAATGCCAAACAAAAATCATCTTCATAAATTTTGTGACAAGGAATTTCACCTCTTATAATTTTACAAAAAATACAATCTTTCATTTTAATTTCTCCAAGCTTATTTCAATTGTTGCACATTTTAATACACTCTATAACATCCACATGCAAGAGATTTAGGACCTATATGTGTTGCAACAGACATAGACAACGAATCAGTGTATTCAACAGGAATGCTTGGAAAATTGAGTTTCAACTCTTCTGCAAAAGCCTTTGCATTTTCCTCATTTTTGGTATGAGCAACTGATATTCTCATTTTGCCTTCTTTGACAAGACCAGCAAATCTGCTTTCCAAATCTTTTTTAAGTGCATCAATCATCTTCATCTTTGCAGTCTTAACATTCAACACTTTTGCATATTGGTCAAGTTTGCCACCTTGAATTTGAAGCACAGGCTTAATGTTCAAAACAGTTCCTATCGCTGCAGCGGCAGGAGTAATTCTTCCACCTTGCTTAAGATATTTCAAAGTGTCAACCATAATGTAGATTGAAGAATCAAGCCCGGTTTCTTCAAGCCATTGTTTTATTTCAGCAGCAGAGCAACCTTCTTTTGCCAATCTAATTGCATCAAGAACAGAAGATTTTTGAGTAATAGATATTCTTCTATTATTCACAACTTGAACCTTGCCTTTAAATTCTTCAGAAAATGTCATTGCAGTTTCACAGCTTTGACTTAAACCACTTGACATAGGGATATGCACAACTTCATCAAAATCTTTTAAAAGATTTTCCCAAAGCTCAACAATTTCATTTATGTTTGGTTGAGAAGTAGTGACCTTTGTTCCGCCTGTTTGAATTTCATAGAACTTATCAAAAGACAAACTAACTCCTTCAAAAAATATTTCTTCTTTAATAATAAATGGCATAGGCACAACATAACACCCAAGAAGTTTTGCTTCTTCTTGCGAAATTCCACTGTTGCTATCAGTAACTATTGCTATCTTTTTCATAATACTTAACCTCTTCTTTTTGTAGATAATTTAAGATTTTTTCTTTTCAACTTTTTTTGTTGGCTTTTCATCTTTTTTGCTGTTGACCTTTTCAAACATTTCAACAAGTACAGAAATGAGTTTTAAAAGCCACTCAACATTTTCTTCTTTAAGCAAGAATTTAGAATTGATTTCAAGTTGCATTGTCCAAATGCCACATTCTTTTGAGATGAACGAAGATATTGTCCTCATGCCACCATTAAATGGATTATCAACATAAACCTTAAAACCGCTTTCTGAAAACAATTTTTGAATATAATCAAACATTTTTTCATCTGGTGCAATGTTCATGCCAAAGTTTACACCCAAATTTATATCTTGTTCTCTTCGCTCAGCAAGACTGTGAATGTCAATAAGATATTTGATTTTGTTTTTGAGAATGTAGTCTTTCAAATCATACCTATAAGGACAGAGCAAATCAAAATTTGCATCATCATTAAAGCAAGCTGTTTTGGCAATAATAGGAACATTCACTTTTTCTCTGACAGCAAGTGCCAATGCCAAAGTGTTTGGCTCTGCATATTTTCCCCTGCCAAGTCTAACCTGTCTTACAGCATGTGGCACAGAAAGCATAATTTTGCCTTCACCATCCAAAATAACAAAACTCTTCTTTTTGTTTGAAGCAATAAATCTCTTTCGTCTCTTGAGATAACCTTTAAAATCAAATTCTTTATCCTGTCTCATGTTTTTTATAATAACACAATAAAATTAAAAATGCAAAAAATATAAAACACTTTTTTTCATATTTTTGAATAAACAAATTTATGAAGAAAAACAAAACTATATCTGTTTGCATGATAGCAAAAAATGAAGAGCTTACAATCGGAAGAATTTTAGAATGTGCGAAAAAATTTGCAGACGAAATCATTGTTGTTGACACAGGCTCAAAAGACAGCACAAAAAAAATCGCACAAAATTACACCAACAAGGTTTATGACTTTGTCTGGAAAGATGATTTTGCATTAGCGAGAAATTTCGCCTTTGAAAAAGCCTGCTGTGACTATCAGATGTGGCTTGATGCTGATGATTTTATTGACGACACAAACATCAAAAAATTGCAGGCCCTCAAAGCTTCTGGTGACGACTTTGATGTTTGCATGTGCAAATATGCACTTGATTTTGACAATAAAGGAAATGCACATTTTGAGTTTGAAAGAGAAAGAATTTTAAAAAGAGAACTTGGATTCAAATGGGTTGGAAAAGTGCATGAAAGCATCTGTCCTCGAGGAAAAATTATTCATTCAGACATCACTATACAGCACCGAAAATTAAGACAAAATACACCAAGACGAAACCTAAAAATCTATCAAAAAATGAAAAGAGAAAAAGCCAATTTTTCTCCTCGTGAAATTTACTATTATGCCAGAGAGCTATATTACAACAACTACCTCTCCTCCGCCATAAAATATTTAAAAAAATTTATAAAAATCGAAGGAACCTATCCCCCAGACAATTTGATGGCACATATTATGCTTTCTGATTGTTATAACAGAAATAATATGCAAAAACATGCAAAAAACGCACTTTTTGAGTGTTTAAAGCATCACAACCCAACAAGTGAGTTATGTTGTAAGTTAGCAAAAATATTTGAAAATGAAGAAAAAACTGATAATGCAATTTTTTGGTATTTGAGTGCCTTAAATTGCACAAATATTGACGGCTTCAACTCGCTTGACTATTCTTCAACAATCCCTTATATTGAGCTTTCTAGATTATATTTCAAGCTTGATTTTCAAACAGCAAAAAATTATCATAAGCTCGCAAAAACCTCCGCACCAAATCATCCAGCAGTTTTGTACAATGAAGCATTTTTTAAGGACTAATTTTTATCTATTAAAATTTTGATTAACTAAATTTCAAAACAAAAAAATACGTGAAACCACACGTATTTTTTATCTAAAACAAACCAGAGATTTCTCCTGAATTTGAGATGTTCATCCTCAAATAATTTGGAGACTTTGACAAGCCTGGCATCAAAAGCATACTGCCAGCAATTGCAACAATCATCTTTGCACCGCTTCTTATTTCTATATCTGAAATGTGGAAATCAAAACCTATTGGAGCACCAAGCAAATCTTTGTTGTCACTAAAAGAAAATTGTGTTTTTGCAATATTCACAAAAAATTTGTCTCCACCAATTCTCTTTGCAAGAGCAAGCTTTTCCTCTGCCAATTGACTATATGAAACGCTGCCTGCTCCATATATCTTTTTTGCAATCTTTTCTATTTTTGTTTTTACATCATCATTCAATTGATAAGCAAAACAAGTTTTTGAATTTTCATCACAAATATTCAAAACAGTTGTTGCCAAAGTTTTACAGCCTTTGCCCCCCTTTTCAAAAGCTTCACAAAGCTCAACTTTTGCACCCTCTTTTTTGCACAAGGTTTCTACAAGTTTCAAATCTTTTTCACTATCATTTTTGTGCTTATTGATTGCCACAACAAAAGGTATTTTGAAAACATCTCTAAAATTTTGTATATGTTTTTTGACATTTTCAAAACCTCTTTCAATGTCACCCAAGCCATGTTCTTTAAGCACTTGCAAGACAATAACCAGCACAACAGCATCTGGAGTTTTTTTCATAACTCTAGACTTGATATTGATAAACTTTTCTGCTCCAAGGTCACTTCCAAAGCCTGCTTCAGTAACACAATAATCAGCATGTGAAAGAGCAAATTTGGTAGCCATAATACTGTTGCAACCATGTGCAATATTTGCAAAAGGCCCAAGATGAACCAAAGCAGGAGTTTGTTCAATTGTTTGAACAAGATTTGGTTTCAACGCATCTTTAAGCAATATTGCCATAGAGTTTTCTGCTTTCAAATCTTTTGCATAAACAGGGTCGCCATTTTTATTTAACGCAACCAAAATATTGCCAAGGTTTTTCTTTAATGACATCATGCCGTCACTCAAGCATGCAATCGCCATAACTTCACTTGCAGCAGTGATATTAAAGCCTGTTTTAATTGTTTGTTTTCCAATTTTATACTCAACATTTCTCAAACTTCTGTCATTGACATCTAAACATCTTTTAAAAAAGATTTTTTCGGTGTCAATATCAAGTTCGTTGCCTTGAAAAAT
The DNA here is from genome assembly GCA_949474265.1 of uncultured bacterium. Taxonomy (GTDB): domain Bacteria; phylum Bacillota; class Clostridia; order Christensenellales; family UBA1242; genus Caccovivens. The sequence continues at coordinate 5,318 of CASXBC010000016.1, forward strand.
ATGATTATCAATAATGGAAGCAAGCAAATTATTTGCTGAAGTGATTGCATGGAAATCTCCTGTAAAATGTAAATTTATATCATCACTAGGCTCAACCCTTGCTTTTCCTCCACCTGTTGCCCCTCCTTTTATTCCAAAAACAGGTCCAAGTGAAGGTTCTCTTAAAGCAAGCAAAACATTTTTTTTCATTGCATTTAAAGCATCAGCAAGTCCAATAGAAATGGTGGTTTTGCCAATGCCTGTTTTGTTTGAAGTCATTGCAGAAACTAAAATCAGTTTGCCTTGTTTGTCGCCAACCACATTTTCAACTTTTGCAATCTCATTTCCACAAAGCGAAACTTCCTCTTCTTTCAAGCCCAAACTTTTTGCAATGTTTTTTATTTGAATTTTGCTCATAATCCCTCCTCTTTATTTACAAACACTCAAGGTCAAATCTAGCACTTTGTCAAGATATTCAAGCACAACAGCCTTATCCACTAGCTTATCTGTAAGCACAAGTTGAACACAAAGAGCAGAAAAACCACCCGTGTAAAAACTCTCAACAGCTTCTACTTTGCCACTGCTTTGAGAAAACTCTTTGCTTTTTGCCAAAAGATAATTAATTCCGTATTTAATATTTTCAAGCAAAATAGCTTGAAACTCATTTGTGCTATTCTTCAAAATAAGTTTAAGACTCTCTTTGTTTTCAATGCAATATTCAAGGATTCTCCCCATAATATCCACATATAAGGCTTTTGCTGAAGTATAATCAGCAATTTTTATGGTGTTGTGATAAATCTGCTCTTGCATTTCATCAAAAATATAATTCAACAAATCTGTTTTATCAGTGAAATGATTGTAAAAAGTGGCTCTATGCACCAAAGCCCTATCACAAACATCATTGACAGTAATTTTGTCAAAAGACTTTTCCTGCAACAACTCTCTCAATGCGTTTGTCAGCAATTTTTTTGTTCTTACCACTCTTAAATCTTCTTTGTGCATAAGCTTCTCCTTGGTAAAATTCTTATTGAAATTTTATCATAAGAATTTGTCTAATGTCAACAAAATACACAGCTGTCTAAAAAATCGCAACCCAAAAACAATCACAAATTCCGTTGCATTATTTGCAATAATCTATTATACTTAATGTATAAAATCAAACGACAAGCAGAGATGTCCGAGTGGTTTAAGGTGCAGCCCTGGAAAGGCTGTGTGTGGGAAACCTCACCGGGAGTTCGAATCTCCCTCTCTGCGCCATATCCTCTTATTAGGAGCTAGAAATGAAAAATATAGTTATTATCTCTTCAAGCATGCGAAAAGGAAACTCTGACAAGCTTTGTGATGAATTTCAAAAAGGTGCAAGCCAAAATGGAAACAAAACAGAAAGGATAAATTTGAGAGAAATAAAACTCAATTACTGTTTGGCTTGCCGAGATTGTTACAACTTTGGAAACTGTGTGCAAAATGATGACATGAACAAAATATATCCAAAAATCAAAAATGCAGATGTTTTGGTGTTTGCCACACCAATTTATTATGGAGAGATGAGTGGTCAACTCAAAACATTTTTTGATAGACTCTATCCTCTTTTTACATCAATTGGAAAGAAAGAGATTTATTTGATTGCAACCTGCTACGAAAATGACAAAAAGTTTGTTGATGCTTCTCTTGAAGGCTTGAAAAGGGTTTTGAAGGATTTTGGCTTAACAAACATAAAAGGCATTATTTATGGCGAAAACTCTGATGAACCAAATGATGTCAGCGATGCACAGCTTAAAAACGCTTTCAATATTGGCGTTAAAATATAAAAATAAAAAATACTAAGTATAAAAGCTTAGTATTTTTTGTCTATTACTCCACCACCCAAGCAAACTTGATTGTCATCATAAAGCACGACAAACTGTCCTTCAGTGATTGCTCTCTGCTTCTCTGCAAAATCAACTTGAATGTGAGAATCATCCAAAACTTTGACATGCACCCTTTGGTCAGGCTGACGGTATCTAAACTTTGCAAAACAGTCAAATTCCTCCTCTTTTGGAAGCTCAGGAATCCAATTAAATGTGTCTGCATAAAGTCCATTTGAAAAAAGCTCTTCACACTCACCTTGACTGACATACAAAACATTGTTTTTCAAATCTTTCTTAAGCACAAACCATCTTTCGCCATTGCCATCACTTTTTCCACCAATGTTAAGTCCTCTTCTTTGACCTATTGTATAATACATAAGCCCCTCATGCTTTCCAACAACTTTTCCATCAAGTGTGCAAATATTTCCAGCTTTGGCAGGAAGATATTGCTTCAAAAACTTTCTAAAGTTTCTCTCACCAATAAAGCAAATGCCTGTAGAATCTTTTTTTTCTGCGGTGGAAAGTCCAAGTTCTTTTGCAATTCTTCTTACTTCACTCTTCTCAATGTCCGCAAGCGGAAAAATCACTGAAGAAAGCTGGTCTTGAGAAAGTTGGTTCAAAAAATAAGATTGGTCTTTTGACAAATCTTTCGCTTTTGCTAAATATGTCTTTCCATCTTTAGTAAAACTCTTGCAATAATGTCCTGTTGCAATTTTTTCTGCACCAAGTGCCCTCGCTTTTTCAAGAAATGGTCCAAATTTTATTTCACGATTGCAAAGCACATCTGGATTTGGCGTTCTGCCAGCCTTATATTCATCCAAGAAATATTGAAAGACCCTGTCATAATATTCCTTTGCATAGTTAACTGAAAAATATGGTATCCCAATTGCATTGCAAACTCTTTTTACATCCTCATAATCTTCCTCGGCAGTGCACTCTCCATTTTCTTCTTCCCAATTTATCATAAAAAGCCCAACAACATCATGTCCTTGCTCTTTCAATAAATAAGCCGCAACAGAAGAGTCAACTCCACCAGAGATTCCAACAACAACTCTCATTTTTTCACCTCTTCATTTTTCTCCGTTGGCTGAGCATTTTCTTCTTCAGGAATTTGTTTTTCAGAAGTCACTTTTTTTTGTTTTCTTTTCTTAGGCTTCTTTTCTACTTCAACAGCCTTAGCCTCAACAACTAAGTCTTCTTCTTTATCCTTCTTCTTTGTGCTTGGAATGGAATCTAAAAATTCTTTTCTTTTCTCAACAAATTCTTGAGGAACCTCAACAATAACAGGCACCTTAAATTTTTTACAAGCAACATAAATTATACTTGCCAACCAAGAAAAACCAAGCACACCAATTGGCAAATAAGCATAAGTCGCCTCAAGATAAGCAACCATCTGAGCATTGAATATTGTGCAGAAAATCAAGTAAGTAAAGCCCAAGCTCATAAGTGCCCCTTTCCAATATTTTCCAACATAATAATAATGACCACCAACAAGCCCTGTGAAAAAGGTCAACAAAATCAATTTCAACCAAGAAACATCTTTTGGAAATTGGTTTGTATAGATGACAAAGTCTTTGTCAAAATGCCTAATTTTTTTCTTTGCCGCTTTGTTTGAAGCATATTCAAGACGTGCAAAAATCAACCCACATTCTTCGCAGGTCTCCTGTTGTCTCAAGCACTTATTTCCGCACCTTGGGCATTTTTTTAAAGATTTAAGCCTTTTTGCAAATTTCATATAATTTTATTTTAAATAAAAAGACACGCCATGTCAAGAAACTTGGCGTGTTTGCAACTATAAGTAAAACTCTTTGCCTATGCACTCTCTTTCAATTTTTCAATAATTCTGTTGAAATAGACATAAGACGGTTTGTCCTCTGGCACATAATGAAGGACAAATTCAAATTCTTCTTTTGCCTGCTTATAGTTCTTCTGATTGTAAGCTCTTACTCCTGCCTCAAATTTGTTTTTAAGTTTTTTAAGCTTTTCTCTCTTCTGTTTTGGCAAAGTCTCCAAACTTTCATAAATTGGCATCTGAACAGAATCGTCAATAGTCAACACGCCAACATATCTATAGTCAAATTGAAAGTTTTGTGCAAGAGCAGTTATTGCTTGCTTTGATATAGTTAGTTTGCATCCAATGTAAGAGTTGATTTCTTGCATTTTCTGCAAGTCATTCATAACATCACTGATGATTTGAGGCTCTTTTTTCTCCTCATCTCCAACAATCCCAAAAACAATCTCACGAGTGTCAATTGATATTTTGCAAGCAAGGGCATGAAGTTCTTTTTGGCTCTTGTTTTTCACATCAATAGCTTTGACAAGTGCATGAGAACATTCAATGGCATCTTGAGGAGAAGAGAAAACTGCAAGGACTCCCTCTCCCAAAAACTTATCAACAAAACCATTATATCTTTTAATAAGAGGATAAACAACTTTTAAATAGGAATTTATATAATAAAAGTTTTCTTCCAAACTCAATGTCTTGCTTGATTTTTGTTCTCTTTCCAAATCAAATAAAAGCACAGTAGCATTCTTTTTTACTTGGTTTCCTAATTCGAGACTTGCTATGCTTTCCCTGCCCAAAAATCTGAAGAACTGTTTTGACAAATTTTTTTGCTGTCCCAAATCTGCTTGTCGAAGCTTGTTTTCTTGTTCTTTATATTGATAATTTATTTTGTTGAGCGAATTTTCAATTTCTTTAAATTGCTTAGTCCCTCCAACCTTAAAATCATCAAATTTCATTCTTCCGTCACCAAGATTTTTTGTAACTTTTTCCACTTTTGAAAGAGGCTTGCACATTATTATGATTATTGCAAAAAGCAAAATGAGATAAACAAGAGTTGCAAGCCCAATCCAAAGAAAATTGTTGTAGGCTGTTGGTGCTTGTGAAATTTTTAATGTCGAACGAACGGACTCTGCTGTCACACCTGTCATTGTTTTTACTGAAGAGATGTAAGAAACAAACACCCCATAAAGAATGGTAAGTGGCATAACTGAAAAGAAGAGAGCATTTGAAAGCTTTTGCATTTTTAAAAATCTAAAAAACAAAATACCACCCAAAACCATTGCCAAAATTTGAAAAGCAAGAGCCACCCAAGCCAATGCAGTGAAGTGCAACTCAAAAGTTTTTCCTGTAGGCACAATGGCTTGCAGAAGATATTTGAAAAGAAAAATATTTGGCACAAAAGCCACAGCAGTCAAAATACTTAAAATTTTTGTTGATGTTTTCATGTTGTTATTTTGAGAAAGTTTCAAAGTTGTATTCACACAAAGCATTGCAAAAAATGTCGATTATTGTCATCTGAATGAATATTAATCTTAAATCTGCCTACAATAAAATCAAGGAGAAAAAAATGGATAAAAAAGAAAAAGAGACACTTTACTTGAATGCAATTTATCAAAACACAAGAACAGCCATTCAATCAATTGAAGACATAATTTTAAAAGTGCAAGACAATGATATGATTAGCGAACTTTCAAAACAACAAGACGAATATTCTTGTCTTGCAAAAGAGTGTGAAAACTTTGCAAAAGCAGAAAACATCCAAGACATCAAGGACAACAATTGGATTGAAAAAGCAAGACTCTGGACAAGTGTAAACCTCGGAACAATGATGGATAAAAGCACCAGAAATATTGCAGAGATGATGTTGTTTGGAACTTTTATGGGAGTGATTACTTGTATTAAAGATAAAAACGACCACAAAGATGTATCATCCGAACTTGATGAAATATTGGATAAACTTACTCAATATGAAAAAAATAATATTGAAAAATTAATTCCATTTTTAACAAAGGCATAAATTGCCTTTTTTTATTTTAAAATTAAATAATTAATTATTTTTTTACATTTTAATAATTATTTTTATAAAAATTGCTATAAACACGTAATTTACGACAAAATAATTAAATTATTTAATATTATTTTTTAATTTTTAATATTTTATTTTATTTATTATTTAATTATTTTTAAATTTATTTTAATATTAATTTAATTACAATAAAATTAATTATTTATTTATAAAAAATATCTTTTAATTTAGTTTCATAAGAAAATTCCATTGCCAATTTTTTTAATAAATTTTCGCTTACATTAATTATTTTTCCATTTTTTAACAAAACACAAAAAACTATTGTTTTTGAAGTCTGCAAATGTCCCAAAAGTTCTTTTAAACAAACTTCATCATTTACACAAAGCATTGTCGGTTTGGAAAAATTTTTTGTTTCTTTTGTAAAAACATTTATCTTTTCATACTTGGAAATAAATTTCAAATCAATCAACCCAGCAAAAAGAAAGAAGGAAAATAATATCAAGGATGGGTTAAAATTTACAAAGAGGCAAGCCACAAAAATTACAAAGAACAAAACAGCAAAAAGCACATTTAAAAACATAGTTATTCTTTTTGCCAATTTTGCTGAAACAAAGTTTGACATTAAAGAAACAAATGCTCTGCCCCCATCAAGTGGATAGGCTGGAAGCAAATTGAATACTGCAATCAGCATACTAATCATTACAAAGCTTTCAGTAAAAAAATAGACAGCAGGAAATATCCACCAAAAGCCTACAACAAAAATTACTGTTATCAAATTTGAAAATGGACCTGCCAAAGCAATCAACAATTCATCTCGATAATTTATATTTTGGTCAAAGTATGAAAGTTCAACCCCATAAGGCGAAAAAGAAAATCTTGTCACTTTGTAGCCAAGTCTTTTTGCAGTAAAAAAATGTCCCAACTCATGAATTAATATTGCCAAAAAATAACTCGTCGCCACAAACACACCATTCATGACAACAAGCCAAATCCAAACAAAAATTGAGACAGGGTTGACAGTAAATTTCTTCATAAAACAATCCCCAAAACAACAACACAAATCACACTTATCACGCAAGCAATCCCTGTGAAGAAATAAAATCTCTTTGAATGTTTGTACTTCAACTTTACCTGTTGATAATTGTCTCCATACGACTTCTGTTTGTCCATAAAATATATTTATGTGATTTGTTTTTAGAATAGACAATAAAAAAGACACCAAAGTGTCTTTTAGTTTTTCTATTCTTGCTCATCAGCAGAAATTTTTTCAAGCCCTGCTTCGTCTTTCAAAAAATCTGGCAATTCTTCCTCTTCTGGCAACTTAAACTCATTGTACAAACTGTCACTCTTTTGCTTTTCGCTGGTGCCATCCTCAATAACCTTAATCCTCTCAAGCAAGCCATCATAATCAGGAAGTTGTGCCAAATCTTGAAGATTAAACCTCTTCAAAAATCCATCAGTTGTTCCAAAAAGCAAAGGTTTGCCCACAGCATCCTTTCTTCCAACAACTTCAATAACTCCTTGGTCAATCAAAATTTGTATTGCATAGTCACAGTTGTTGACCCCTCTGATTTCTTCAATCTCAAGCTTTGTGATTGGTTGTTTGTAAGCAATAATAGCAAGTGTTTCAAGTGCCGCTCTTGTAAGAGTCTTTTCTCTTATTGGATTTAAAACCTCACCAATAAAATCTGCATAAGCAGGATTAGAAGCAAGTTGAACTTTGTTTTTATATGTTATAACATGCACGCCACTTTCACCAGAATATTTCTTTTGCAAATCTTTTATTGCCGTCTCCACTTCCTTTGTTGTAAGTTCAAGTTTCTCCGCTATAAATTCTTTTTCAACCCCTTCGCCTGCCACGAAAAGCACTGAAAAAAGGATTTCATTCAAATTCTCTTTATTTTCAATTTTCATTTCTACACCTCATTTGCCGTAATAACAATATTTCCAAAGGTTCCGCTTTGCAAAACTCTGACAGTTTGAAGCTTCAAAAGTTCCAAAAGTGCCAAGAAGGTATTGATGAGTTCACTCTTTGTCATCTGTTCATCAAAAAGTTCTTCAAACTCAAAACGCTTTCTTTCTTTTGCAAAATTTCGGATGGAGATAATTTTCTCTGCAACAGTAAATCTATCCTTGACAATCTTTTTTGGTTGGTCATCTTGCACAACCTTTTTAAGTTCTTCTTTAGTTAAAAGCTTGGCAAAAGCATCTAGCAGTTGGTCAAGCACCATGTCTTTAATCACAACTTTGACTTTCTCAGTCTCTTTTCCTGGTGCACGATAGAGTTTGTTTACATCTTCAATATCTTTAAGTTTTTTGGTTGTCTCTTTAAAGAGTGCATATTCCTGAAGTTTTCTTCTAAGCATCTCTTCATCACTTTCTTCATCTGGCTCTTCATCTTTTTCAACAGGAAGCACACTTTTTGACTTGATTTCAATAAGTGTAGCAGCAACTGTAATAAATTCACTCGCTTTGTCCATATCGACATTTTTTATGTCTTGCATATACTCAAGATATTGCCCTGTGATTTCTGCCAATCTCACAGTTGCAATATCCAATTTTGAGTCTTTAATAAGATGAAGCAAAAGGTCGAGAGGTCCTTCAAAGTTGTCTAGTTTAAATCTGTAGACGTCAGAAGACAAAAGCATATCAGTGCTTTCAACATTTTTCTCTTCATTCATTTCATTATCCTGCGTCATAACTTCTTCTGGCATAACCTCACCAACTTTGTTTATTAAACTTCAATACCAAGAGATTATACCAAAAAATGCACATAAACGCAAGTAAAATAGAGTGCAAAAAAAGTGCCGAAGCACTTTCTTAGTTTTTTGCTTTTGAGTCACTTGAGCCTATCGTTTTACAAACCACTTTGGACTTATCACATCTTTTTGGATTTGACAATTTAACAAATTGCTTAATACTCAAAAAATTCTCTACAGCATTCTTCTCAATATCATAAAGCACATCAACTTTAACTTTATTCTTAGCAGTGTTTTTTCTTTTGCAATGGAAATCAGCATATTTGTATCTCAATGCCTTGACAACCTGAGTATCTGTCCAAAAATCATTTGAATTAATTTGCTTCATAGCTTGAACAATATTTTCAGATGCAACAATCCTATCAAGCAATTTTGATATGCCAATATGTGCATCTATCTTCTGAAATTTAAAAACAAATTCTCCTCTATGCGAAAAAATAATAACACCACCAGGTCTATCAGAACAAAAACCCATATAAAAATTATCAAAATTTGGGTCATATTTAATTTTTTCAAAAGGTTCAAGTATGCCAATGCCGTTTCTTCTGACAACAAAGCCCCTTTCATTTTTCTCTATACTCAACATTTTAAACTCCTAAAAACAAGGATTGCTTTGCCATTATAGCACATTCACAACTTTTTTTCAAGAGTAAATTTATGCTAAACAAAGAAAAAAGGCAATTACTTGCCTTTTTTCTACCACTTATGAATAACTTTTTTGGTTGTTTCAAGAAGAGATAAATGTTTTACATCCTCTTTGACAACAACTGAGATTTCTTTTACAATATTGCCATTTTTTGAAATTAAGAGTTTTCCAACTGCTGTCCCAGCTTTTATTGGAGCATTGACACTTTGAGAAAATTCTGTATCCACTTGATAGTTTGACTTGTCACCTTTCTTGACCACTGCTGCGAAATCTTCTGAAGCATAGGCTTTGACTGTTTGATTTTTTCCTTTAAGCACAGGTATTTCTGTCAACACAGCTGTCACATCTGCAAGTTTTTGACTTTCAAAATTTTTAAAGCCATAATTTAAAAGTGTTGCACTTTCATTAAATCTTGTTTTGCTGTTTTCTGCTCCAACTATGACCGAAATCAGACGCATATTATCTCTCTTAGCTGAAGCACCAAGACAACAACCTGCTTCATTTGTTGAACCTGTTTTTCCACCATCACAACCTTCAAAATATCTGATAAGTCTGTTTGTGTTTACAAGCTCAGTTTGTCTGCCAGAAGGATGAGTGAGTGTATCCATCCAAATAGTGCTGTAATTGTGATAAATGTCATGTTTTAATATCTCTTTAAGAAGCAACGCAGTGTCCTTGGCAGAAGAATATTGTTCTGGTGCAGGCAATCCTGTGCAATTTGAATAATGAGTATCATTCATACCAAGTTCTTTTGCTCTTTTGTTCATTCTGTTTGTAAAAGCTTTTTCATTGCCATTAAAGTATTCAGCAAGAGCCACGCTTGCATCATTTGCAGATGCCATAATCACAGATTTAAGCAAATCTTCAAATGAATATTCTACATAAGGGTCAAGAAACACTTGAGAGCCACCCATGCTTGACGCATTTTCAGAAGTGGTAATTTTTGTATCCAAAGCCACATTCTTTTCTTCAAGCTCTTCAAGAGAAAGCAAGATTGTCATCATTTTCACCATGCTGGCAACAGGCAATCTTTTGTTTTCCTCTTTTGCAACAAGGATTTCCCCACTGTCATACTCCATTAAAATTGCACTCTTACTTGAAAGCTCTATATCATTTGTTGCCTCTGCAACATTAGTTTTCATTCCACATCCACAAACAAGCATTGACAACGCCAAAGCACACAGAGCAGTGTTCATAAAAAACTTTTTCATAAAAAAGACTCCTTTTGCTTTAGGATTTTGCAAAAGTAATCATTTTATGCAAACACACTTTAAATGACCAGAATTATGTTTCCGTTTAAAAGCACAAGCAAAAGAGTCTCAATGAGGTTTATCAAAAAGAGTATTAAAACCCCCATCAAAACAAAAACCACTCGGTTGCACTCACAACAGCCATATCTTTTGCAATTTGAATTTATTTTTGTGAAAACGAGATAAAACCCCACAAGGACAATGAGCGAAATTATTTGACAAGGTATAATCACAACAATTGCAGTTACCATAGAGCCAATACCATAAAAAATAAAAACAAGAGTTATGTTAAGCCCAAAAAGATAGCCCCTAAAACAAAACAGCACCTGTGCAAGTGGAAAAAGAAAAGGTGTAAAAGAAATTGAAGTGAGAATAACAATATTGACAGAAAGTGAAATACAGCGAGAAGCAAAAGCTGAAGAAGATGCAGCAAAACCGCTATAAAAATTTTCCAGATTAATTTCCTGAAGAATACCAATATTATAACAATTGTTTCTTCTAACTCCCAAAACTATCCCTATTACAATTGAAGAAACAACCAGCAAAAAAGTAAGAAGAAGTTTTCCCTTGTTTTCTTTAATAACATTGCTACAAGTGAATTTGAGTCCACTTAAAAAAGAATGAGTTTTATAAGATTTAATCATAAAATATAAATATTTCTATCAAACAAAAAAAAGAACACAATCACTTGTGTTCGTTGTTATTAAGCCAGCCATTCACCAAATTTAAAATTTCATCTAATGCAGTTTTTCTGTTTTCTGTGTCAATAAAATGAACATCATTCATACTGCGAAGGAAAGTCAACTGTCTTTTCGCATAATTTCTGCTGTGTTGTTTCAAAATCTCCACCATTTCATCAAACTGACATTCGCCCTCAAGATAGTTCAAAACTTCTTTATAACCAATGGCACGCATTGATTGATATTCAGCCGTCAAACCTTGTTTTTTAAGCCCTTCAACTTCCGCAATAAGTCCATTTTCAAGCATAATCTCAACTCTTTTGTTGATGTCATCATAAAGCTTTTGCCTATCTCTATTTAAAGCAATCACAAAACTGTCAATATCTGTTTCAACCTTGCCTTTTTCGCCTCCTAACATGGCAATTTCAACCGCTCTAACAAGTCTTACTGTGTTGAATTTGTCTGTTTTTTCTGCCATTTGAGGATTTAATTCCTTCAATTTTTCAAAAAGAAATTCGTTCCCCTTTTCTTTTGCCATTTGCTCAAGGTTTGCACGCAAGTTTTCATCTTTGCTGGCACCACCAAAATCATAACCCATTGTCAATGCCTTTACATAAAGAGCAGTGCCACCCACAACAATAGGCACTTTTCCTCTTTTTGAAATCTCTTCAATTTTGTCTTTGGTATATTCAACAAAATCAAACACAGAAAACTCTTCTTCAGGCTCTAATATGTCAATAGCATGATGAACTACACCATCCATTTCCTCTCTTGTGAACTTGGCAGAGCCTATGTCAATCCCTTTATAAATCTGAACAGAATCAGCAGAAATTATCTCTCCACCAATCAACTTTGCAAGTTGAACTCCAAAAAAAGACTTCCCAACTGCTGTTGGACCAAGAATAAAAATTGCCTTAAACTTTTTCATCACAAAGTCCTTTTAAACATCTTTTCAAAATCTTTTTTCAAGATTTTCACAACAATAGGTCTGCCATGTGGACAGAGTGCAACAGATTCTCCCATATTTGAAATCAAAAAAGCAATCTCTTCTTTTGTCACACTGTCACCAGCTCTTATAGAATGTTTGCAAGCAGTTTGGCAAAGTTTTTCATTGACAATTTCACTTGCAGTCTTTTGATTGTAAACATCACTTGAAATAATATCCTCAACAAATTTTTTAAGATTGATTGCAGAAATAACAAAAGGCACGCTCAAAATTTCAAAATAGCTGTCACAATCTTTGATTTCAAAGCCAATTGCTTGAAGATTAACAAGTCTCTCACGGAAAACACTGCTGTCTTTTGCCATAAGTTCTACTTTATAAGGCACCAACAAATCTTGTTTCATGACATTATTTTCATTAATCTGTTTTTTAAGTTTTTCATAATTTTGTCTTTCGTGCATAGCATGTTGGTCAATAATATAAACAGCATCTTCAAACTCTGTCAAAATATAGGTTTTAAATATTACTCCAACGATTTTTATTACATCAACATTTGAGGTGAAAAACTTTTCTTCTTCAAGCTTTGGCTGAGGTTTTTTCTGTGTCTCCGCCTCCATATCTTTTTTTACTGAAAGCTCAACCTCATGAAGCAAACTGTCACCAGATTGGTCAAAATAAATATTTCCTCCAAATCTGTTTTTATCCTTTTTGTCTGATTTAACAGTTGAAAACTCTGGCATATTGATAATGTCAATACCTTTCTTCTGATATTCTCTTGGAGAAACTATCTTCTCTTTCAGGCTTTCATCATCCACAGTAACTTTATAGCTTGCACCTTCACTTTCGGTCATCTTCTCAAAGGTTGATTTTTGAAAAGAATCAAAACCTGTGCGAGCTGGGTCTTTGTCATTTGTTATGTCAAATTTGCTCCATTCTTTTTCATCAGCAGAAGAAAACTCAAAATCTGCAATAAGGTTTGTTCCAACCAAAGTTTTTTCTATTGCACGTCTCAAAATACCAAAAACCTTTGAAGAATTGTCAAATTTAACCTCTTTTTTATTTGGATGAACATTTACATCAACCCTATCAAAAGGCACTTCCAATTTTATTACATAAATAGGAAATCTACCCTTCATCAAAAAGTGTTCATAAGCACCTTGAACACAAGCTGAAATCATATAATTCTCTACATATCTTCCATTGACAAAAAGTGACTGATAGGTGCGGTTTGGTCTTGAAAGCTTTGGAGAAACTATATAACCGCCAATTTTGACACCATCTTCTTCATAATTTAGCAAAAGCAGTTTATCAAAAACTTCCCTTCCATAAATAAGATAAACAACTTCATCCAAAGTGCCACTGTTGTGACTGTAAATGCTTTTTCCATCCACTATATATTCAAAGGACACTTCTGGATGAGCAAGCATAAATTTTTCAATGAGATGAGTTATATCACTTTCCTCTGATTTTGGTTTTCTCAAAAATTTCGCTCTTGCTGGAGTGTTGTAAAAGAGGTTTTGCGTAACGATAGTGGTTCCGTCCAGCCTAGCAACCTCTTCAACTTTTGAAATCTCCCCGCCATTCGCTTCAATTTTATAACCTGTCTCGCTAGCCTTAGTCTTTGTCGCCAAATTTACCATTGAAACAGATGCAATACTTGCAAGGGCTTCCCCACGAAAACCCAAAGTTGCAATCTCATCCAAATCTTCAATATTTGAAATTTTACTTGTCGCATGTGGCAAAAAGGCTAGAGGAAGGTCATCTTTTGAAATTCCGCATCCATTGTCAGAGACAGATATTTTCTTAATTCCGCCTTCAACTATCTCAACTTTTATCTTCGTTGCCCCAGCATCAATGCTGTTTTCAACAAGTTCTTTCACAATTGAAGCAGGTTTGTCAACAACTTCCCCTGCCGCAATACGATTATATATTCTTGGCGACAAAACGTTTATAGCCATAAATCCTCCTATTTCTCCTCTTTTGCTCTTGCAATAAGGTCATTCAGCACTTCAAAACTCTCCATAGGTGACATTCTGTTGATATTCATATCTCTAAGAATAGAAAGAAGTTGTTGTCCAAGTTTGTTGTTTTTTTCTTGAGTTCTTCTCTCTTCATCTTCTCCAAACATGTTCATATCAAGCTTTTGATTTACTTTTTCAAGATTTTCGCTTATCTCTTTAGCCCTATCTATGACATTTTGAGGCACTCCCGCAAGAGAAGCAACTTCAATACCAAAGCTTCTATTTGCATGTCCCCTAACAATTTTTCTAAGAAACACAACACTGCCTCCAAGCTCCTTGACAGTGATTTTATAATTCTTAACTCCAGCAATAACTCCTTCAAGTTCAGAAAGTTCATGATAGTGCGTTGCAAACAAGGTTTTGCAGTTTAAGTTTTTCGATATATGTTCCACAACAGCCCAAGCTATTGAAAGTCCGTCAAAAGTGGAAGTTCCTCTTCCAATTTCATCCAAAATCACCAAACTCTTGTCAGTAGCATTTGCCAATATGTTTGCCACTTCACTCATTTCCACCATAAATGTGCTTTGACCAAAAGCAAGGTCATCACTCGCACCAACACGAGTAAATATTCGGTCAGTAAGTGCAATTACCGCACTTTTTGCAGGCACAAAACTGCCAATATGAGCAAGGAAAGTTATTATTGCCACCTGCCTCATATATGTACTTTTACCAGCCATGTTTGGCCCTGTAATAATCATCATCTGATTGTCTTGACAATCAAGTAGTGTGTCATTGGTAATAAAAGCCCCATCCTTGACAAATCTTTCAACAAC
>CASXBC010000017.1 GCA_949474265.1 uncultured bacterium
TAACCACAAGTCATCACCGACTATTTCAACAGGCGTGTGTTCGGACCTCCACGCTGTGTTACCAGCGCTTCATCCTGCTCATGGTTAGGTCATCGGGTTTCGGGTCTACGCTACGCAACTATGTTCGCCCTATTCAGACTCGCTTTCGCTTCGGCTCCGTGACATAATCACTTAACCTCGCTACGTATCGTAACTCGCCGGCCCATTCTACAAAAGGTACGAGATCAAACTATCACCTCATGGTGAGTCGTCCTTTCTCTGCTTGTAAGCATACAGTTTCAGGTTCTCTTTCACTCCCCTCCCGGGGTTCTTTTCACCGTTCCCTCACGGTACTATTCGCTATCGGTCACTAGGTCGTATTTAGCCTTACGAGATGGTCCTCGCATATTCACACCGGATTCCACGTGTCCTGTGCTACTCTGGTGCCTCTTCAGGAAACTTCAATTTCGGTTACGGGACTATTACCCTGTTTCGTATACCTTTCCAGATATCTTCACCTATCGTCGTTTCTCTTAAATAGAGGTCCAAAACCCCAAAAGTATTTCTACCTTTGGTTTGGGCTCATGCAGTTTCGCTCGCCACTACTCCCACAATCGTTGTTTACTTTCTTTTCCTTCACTTACTTAGATGTTTCAGTTCAGTGAGTTCCCCTCATTACAGTATGTATTCCTATAATGATAACACCGTATTAACAGTGCTGTGTTTCCACATTCGGACATTTGCGGGTCACAGGTTATGTGCACCTCTCCGCAACTTATCGCAGCTTATCACGTCCTTCATCGGCGCCTAGTGCCAAGGCATCCCCTATATGCTCTTTGTAGCTTAATCATTTTTGATTTTTGGATTTTCTTAGCATTTTCGCTGTCACCTATATATAATAGGTAACAATTTTTTTGTTTTACTCGACTTAATTTGAGTATGCAAATATCGTATTACATAATTTTCTTTTTTGTAAAAAGTTTAAACTCGTAATAATATTTGACTTTAATCTTCAAAATATGTAGTTGTCAAAGAACTTTTGTTGACAATCAAACTATCTACGTTTGACCTCTCTTGCGGTGTCAACATGAGCATTCTACCATAATGCGAAAATCTTTGTCAACACTTTTTTCAAAAAAATTTTACTTTTTTTTAAAAATTTTTGAATAATTTTTTATGACCCTGACCGTCTTGCCGTGTGTTCGCAAAAATGGTCAAAATCGCCCCTGTTTTTGGCATAAAAATAGTCAAAAAATTTTAGATTTTTTTTAATTTTGTGTTTAAATAAGTAAAAATTTAGAGGATTTTAAAAACTTTTTGCATCAAATTATCTTCTTTCCTCAAAAATTTTAAAGCTAAATCTTAATTAAAAAGCATTCTATATTTCTTATAATAAAAAAGAAGCATACCTTTTGATATGCTTTTTTGTCTTCTTTTATAAAATAATCAAAACTTACATTTGAAATGTTTTTGTAAAACTTCATGATGTTTTAATAAAAGTTTAAATATATACTTATTACTTTATATTATATAATTACTCTTTGTTTTTAGTTTTCCACTCATGAGTGCCATCCATTTTGAACACCATATTACCTTTAACAACGGTTGTTTCTTTATAACAATCATCCATTTCTTGTTGCGAAAGGCTTTTTTGAGCAACATCACCATAATAGCCACAAACAACATCTGTGATAAGTTGGTCAACGCTATCTTTAATTTCTTCTTTATTTTCCTCAAGAATTGCTCTTTTTCCATAAGCATTCAAAATTTTTAAGATGTCATCTTTTGAATTTCCATCAGCAAGCACTTCCCCAACTATATCTGGGTCAGTAATAACTTGCAATAGTTCGGCCGCTTCATCACAATAGCCATATTTTATAGCATAATTTTTCACAGTGTTAAGCATAAAATATATATCATTTTGAGCACTTTCACTAATTGGCATTTTTTTAAATGGTTTGAATAATTCTGTAAGGTTTCTAATTGCCCTACATTGTCTTGATACCCTTTTAGAAATCTTTTCACATTGCATATTAAGTTTTCCGCCAACCGTAGAAAACTCTCTATCGCTGATAAAAGTAAACAATCCTTCATTTTCTCTCATATCTTTGCAAAGTGGAGCAACATGATTAGCCAAAACTGTTCTAAAATATTTTTCTTCCAAAAGCTGATTATAGACATTAACTGAAAACCTATCTTTTTTCTTATCCGCCTCTTGCCCTTTTTGTTTTTTCACTACGTTTTTTTCCATAAAAACTCCTTTACTACACCATCATACTAGACTTGGTTGCATTTGTCAAGGTTAATTTTATTTACTTTCTAATCTAAATCCTAAATAATTACACAAAAGAATTATTAAATCTGTTAAAAAAAGATATGGTTATGGTCTTGTTTTGCCATATCCTGTTTTTTAATTATCCACCATACAACATGACTTTCAAAGTAATCATAAATTAAGTTGCCACTCTTAAGGCTAAGAGTCCAAATCAAAACAATACTTAAATTCATAAGTATATCTATTTGTTGGAGCCTTTGTTGGAGTGCCTACAAAAACGGCTTCTTCGCCATCCTTAACTTTCACAGTACTTAAGACTGTGGTTTTATCATCAGAATAGAAAGTTACCGTATGATAAACTGCATTATCTGCTTTTCCACTACAAGCAGAAAGCGACAAAGCAAAGACAGGCAAAAGCAAAACTACTGCAAGAGCCATGGCAAATGTCTTTGAAAAAATTTTCTTATGTATCATAGTCAAACCAGATAAAACGTTAAAAGTTAACTTTTATAACTCTGCTTAAGAGCATTTTTAGACTAGCAAACAACAAAACTTGTATGCTCGCTAGTCTTTCTTTTTTTCCACAAAATAAAAATGTTGATTTTTTACTTTTACACTGCACTTGCCATCTTTCAAATTTAAGTCTCCACGAAAAAACATTTTGGTGGTTTTCTCGTTTTCTTGCCCAACAACTCTGTAAGTCACATCATAAAAATTGTAGCCCAACAAATTTAAAAAAGGATTGATGTAATAAAGTGAGTTGTTGATGTAGACAACCCCAATCATAATCAACACCAACACATAAACACAATAAGCACTGACAAGTGAAAGGTCAAGAGGAATGGCAAAAAAAACAAAAAGAGAAAAGTAGCCAAAGAAGTGCTGGTCTGTTGTGTTCTTTTTTGATATTATCTCAATGTTTAAGGTTTGTCCTTTTTCTGCACAGACATTCCACCAAAGCCCAAACGCACCACTTATAATAAGAAGAAGTAGTGTAACCAAATTCAAAGTGTTTAAAACATTGAAATGCAGATTGTCATTTATAAGCTCCACAATCAATTTCACAAGCACCAAAACATACATCGGCACAAATGCACTTATATATAGCAAAGCATTTTTAATAAATTTTTTCATAATTTTATTGTGTAGAAAAAAATAATAAATAATTAAAAATAATCAATTTTTTTAATAAAAAATAAATTCGCTAATTATTTTTTATTATTTTAAATAATTAATTTAATTAATAATTAATTAATTTTTTAAATATTATTTTATTTTTTAATAATTAATTTTTTAATTAGTTTTAATTTTTAAATGAATTTTTTTATTATTTTTTCGCCTCTTAATAGGCTGTTTTTAATTAATAAATCTATTTTAGGCTTTATAATATGTATTAAATAATATATATTATTTATAATAATAATATCTTATTTATTTTGAATTTTATTTTCTTTGTGATAAAATGTCTTTGAAATCGGAGAGTAAGTTATGAAAAAGAAAAACAATTTATTTAAAAATATCTTTTATATTTTCTTTGCATTTTGTTTTTTAGGTGCAGGGATTTTTACACTCAATCAAAAAATAGATGGAAATGCTTATGCAGAAGACACCTCTTACAATGAAGGCATCTCAAATAATCTGCCACCTTATTTTTCTGTCAAGGATCTCCTTGGGAAAAGAGATAGCAATGAGAAATTTGAAAACCCATCAAGTTTGATTTCTGCTGATACATTTTTGTATTATGTTGATGGAGCAAACTCAACAGAACTTAATCTCTCACTTGCAACCAACGGTGCAGAAGTAAATCCTGAAGCTGCTGCTACCAACCCTATTTATGCCAATGTATTTTATCCAGATGCAAACAACACTTCACTCTTCCAATTTTACAATGTTGGTGCAATCAGTCTTTATTACAATGGAAACAATGTAAACCTTGATGACAAAAACTTTGTAAAAGATTTGGGTGGACAAACATTTACAAACAATAACACTCCTTTGCAAGGTTTTGAAATGACTTTTAAAGCAAACGGAACAGCTCAAAATGAAATCAACCTTTTGGATGAAAATGGAAAAGTTAAAGAAGGAGTTTACACACTCACAATAACCATCACCCTTGTCACTTGCACTGATGGAAACTCAAACATGAATGAAGAAAAGTTTTCTGATGAAAATGTTGATATAACCTATTCGTTCTACGTTGCAGATAGAGAAGCATATTTTTTAAACAACAGACCAAATATCGCAAGAAACCAATTTGACCATGAAGTTTCAGTTTCTGATGCAACAAGTCCAAACTACGCATATTACCTCTATTACAACTATTCTTCAGAAGGTTCAAATGCTTCAAGTTCAAACAAATTACCTTACCTCGAATTTGATTATACCAGATTTGAACTTGCCATTGAGAAAGAACTTTCAAACATAACTTCAAGACAATCAATCCTCTTTGACAAAGATACTGAAGACATTGTAAACAGTGGCGAGCAGATTGTCTACACAATCTCCGACAAGACTTCAAAAAAATGTAAGGTATTTTTCAATGATGTTGGAAATTACACTGTCAAATTTAATGACATTCAAGTGATTGAATTTTCTGACTCGAACGGCAGAACAACTTTACATAAAAACAACTTGGATGCAGTTTCAAACATAACTAAAAAGTTTTTGGTTTATGTTTATGGTTATCAAACAAACTATACTGATGCAGATGCACCTTTAAATGAAAACGGCTCAAGACCAACTGCAGAACTTAAAAAATATGATTATGATAATTCTAACTTCTATGAAAGTGCAGACATCACAAGTGAATTTTTAAATTCAAATCCAAATTATTCTCAGACACCAGAAAACAGCGGAACGACATTTGTAATCGGAAACATCACAAACTTTATTGGAGATAGAGAAGCGATACGAACCAATCAAACCCCTGTCAAGCTTTCTGCAAACGCAACACTCTCTGCAAGCATGTCAAGTTTCATTTATTCAACTGAAAAAATCTCTGCAGATTATAAGCTCACAAGTGCAACGCTTAATGGCAAAAGACTTTATTGGACAAACTTTAATGGAAGGACAGAAAGCTCTGCAGGCACGTACATTTACATAATCGCCTACACTTTCAACAACTACTATTCAACTGAGACTTCACTTTCTGCAAACAGAGTTTTCTATCAGGTTTTCTACTTTGAAGTTTCAAAGGATTTGCCAAGCATTTCTCTCAAAACAGAAAAGCTTAATGAGAAAGATGAAATTCAAGAAGTTTTTAGCGACACATTTGTAAATAGAAATGTAAAAATCACCGACCTTACAAAAGAAGACCCTTACAACAAGAATGTGACTATTCGTATTTATGCAAGAGATTTCAACAACTCATATTTGAGTGCTTTTGGAGGAACAAATGGTATTGAGTTTAATTCACTAACCTCAACAGGTGATGATAAATTCAGAATTTTGGAAACAAACGCACACTACACCATAAGATTGTTCTTTACAAATGAAATGAACAGCTCAAACATTTCAATTAATTCAAACTCAGGCTATTTCAGAGAACAACACTTTACAATTGACAAGACTCCTGTTTCAAACATCAAAGCATCAAACGTTTCTTCAATCACAAACTCAACAAACTTTACAGTGGTGTCAACTGTCAATGGTTTTTCAACAAATCAAAACATTGCAATCTCTTGGGATGAAAAAGCAAGTGGTGCAAGCACCTATGCTTATTACAGATACTTCTCACTCAAGAATGCACAGTATTACAGCAAGACTAGTGAAACATCAGTCTCAAACACTCTTGAAAGAATGTTGCACATGTCAGACGAAGATTCTTACTTGCCTGTCAACGCCCTTTTGGACATGTCAACCGACTCAAACATTTGGTTGAAATACAAAGGCAACTCAGACTCCTTCATCAAAGCTGGCACAATTTCATCAGAATATGTCTTTACTGAAGCCGGTCTCAATCTTGTGGATGTCTATGACACAGCAGGCAATCACTCTGTAGATGTTTATATAATTGACTACACAACTCCAATTTTTGCAATCTTTGAAGACAGTTACAAAATAGTAACCTCTTCTGTTTATATCTCAAAAGCATCAACACTATATTGGTCAAAATATAAAGCTATTTATGTAAACAACTTCAATTCTGAAGACATCTTCCTTGATTTCACTCCAGACACAATTTCAGAAAGCAACTTGACTGATAAACTCTTTAACACTTGGAACAACAAAACTTCTGTAGACATTTACAATGCAATTTACAACAAACTTGTAAAACAAAACTACATGAGATACTTAACTTGCAGAATGGACACCACAGGCTCAGAGCTTGAAAGCTATACAGGTATGTATCTTACAGTCCCTGTCAACCAACTTTCATATTACATAAACGAAAATGATGAGTATGCAACTCAATCTGGAGTGTTCAGCAAGGTTTTTGATATGACCAACGAGCTTACTTACACCGTCCTTATCAGAGATGCTTCAAACACAAAAGGTCTCAATGCTGATTTAATTTCACAATATAAAGATTTTTACAGCTCCGCTCAAACAATTATTATCAGCTTCGATGATTCAGAATTTTTGATTTCTTATGAAAACAATAAAAATGAAAACATTGCTCTCACCTCAAACAACATAGAAATAAGCGACTTTGTAGATGAAAACGGCAATGTGGATGAGACAAGACAAGTAAAAACTACTTATCTCACTCCAACAAGACTCAATAAAGAATTTGTGCTTACTTTCTATCCTACAAAGACAGATGGAGACATCACAATTCAAGTTGGAGAAGTGACAATAAAATATTATCCTTACAGAGAAAATATAAAAAGCATTCCTGTTGAATGGGATGGCGAAGGAAACGTAACCAAAAATATCTATTATCATTATTATGAACTGTCAGACAGTTTCACAACTACACAGATATATGAATACACCGGAGACAACTCATCAACTGCACAAAGAAAAGAATCTATCCGCCTCAACTCAGAAAACTTTACAACTGCAGGCAGATATGAAATCAGCAGAACTTACTATGTTGACCCAAGTGATACAACAAAAGAATATTACAACAAAAATGACTTCTATAAGAGAACCTTCATTTTCACAGTAGATAGAAATGAAGTAGTGACAAACCCTTCACTCGTTTCAGATGACAATGGAAATCACCTTGAAAGTCTTGTTGGTGGAGATGTGTTTGTTGCAATGTACGACAACAAAATCAATGCTGACCTTGTAGTAACTTTCCCAAATAGCCCAGAAGGCAGCACAAATGGAAGTTCACTTTACAACAACTCAAACCCAAGAACAATTCTTACAACAAACATGCTCCCTGTTTCAATTTACATTCCTCAATACAAATACACAACCCATTCTCAAATGATAAAGACTGAAAATGGCTATGACTATACTGTTGATTACGACTTTACTGAAGAGAAAGTCACAAACCCAGACGGAACAGAAAGCAGTGTTTGGAAAGACACAATGAACAACTTTAAAGAGGACCGTCTCATCAAAGAATATGCTCTTTATGCAGAGATTTACAAAGACACAACCGTTGAAGCAATCAATGCTGGTGCGGATGATGCCAAAAACAAACTCGTTGGAAAGACAGCAAGAAACAACACAGGAGAATTGTCTTCAGTGGTTGCCAATGAAAATGGGTTCCTCAATTTCTATCGCAACAACGGAACAAAACTTGATTACTTGGCGGAAGCAGGAATATATCATGTAAGAATCCTCCAAGGTAAGTTTGGTACAGGTATTGGAGACAACAACTATTCACAAGCACTTATTTTCTGCTTTGAAATTAAAGCGTCAAGTCCTGATTTTGAAGTTCAATCCACAACCGGTGACACTCTAAACAGTGAGATGATTTCATCAAACAAAAACTATTTTGAAAATCAACCAACTTCTATTGCAAACTATCTCACAAATCAACCAATTGTAAATCTTAAGTGGGAAGCGGGTTCTGATTATATTGCTGATATTGACATAGAAGAAATTAAACTCTACTCAAGCAAGAGAAGCACCCCTTACACAACTGAGGATGATATATGGGCACAAGAGCAACACTAACAAACAATATCTACACCGCCTCCCTCAACCTTGAGCTTCTCAACATTTATGAAAACAACGCTTATGTAGACATAGTTATGCAATACAAAAACCACGACTCACGTTTCTATACAAAAGTTGTCAAGAGAATCACAGTTGACCTCTCTGCCCCAAGCACAAACATTCAAAACCTTGTGGCAAACTCAACTAGTGGAAATTTGATTTCTTCACTCAACAACGCATCCTTGCGTATTTACAAAACTGCACTTGGTGCTACTACAACAAATTTAAACAACACAAGTTACAACACAAGCAACAACACAGGAAACTTTGCTTACTACTCATACGCAGTTACAGCAAACTATGCAAACACTCTCAAAAACAGCATTGACTACAAAACTTACATTGGCAAGTTTGTAAATGCAAATGGTGAATGCACTAAATACAACAACAATTATGAACAAGAAATCTCACCTGACAATTTCCACGCATCAAACTTCACTGATATTTCAGATTCAAGATACTTTACAAGTTTTGATGCAGGCTCTTATTATCAAGTCATTGAGACTGATATGGCTGGAAACATGTCAATTTACACAATCTACATTGTTGATTACTCTGAAACAACTACTGAAGAACAAAACAGATTGATTACTTATTATGATGAGAATAAGACACTCAAGCATTATTCAATCTCAGATTATAATGAAGCAAAAAATGCAAACGCAACCAACAACATCTACACAAAGACAAGTTCTGTGCTTCAAAACCTCAACTATTTTGGAGATGTTTGGGCACAATTCCAACTTGAGACTTATAGTGTAACAGGAGTTAAAACGGTAAGAAATCTTATGCTCACTCCTTGGGATAAAGGTTATGCTTATGCTTTTGTTGGAGATAATGCTATCAGACTCAGCATCAGCGACCTTATTGACAGTTCTCTCAGCATGAGATACAAAAACGCATTCAACTTCTATAATCGTGAAAACAAAAAGATGGATTCTTTCTACTTCAATGTGAGAAATGTCAGCCTGCCTGCAAGTTTGACAGATTCTCAAAACAGAGAATACATCAGATTTAACCAACCAAGTGACGAGCAATTAAACAGCACCCTTGCCCCTCAAACCTTTGTGACATCACTTAAAATTTCAGCAAATGATGAAATCATATTTGATGCAACAAACAGACTTGGACTTGTTGAACTTTGGAAGCAAAAACAAAATGCCAACATAACTATCACTGCTGACACAATTTTCGGCTATTTGACTTTTGAAATCAATTCATCACTTGGCTTTACCCCAAACACAAGAATTGTTTATGAGTATAAAGACAACTATGGCACAGCTTACAAAGAGATTCATCTTTACAGAGAGACAATAATTCAAACAGAAATCTCTTCTGAAAATGATTTGTATGCTTATTACAACACAAATGGAAAACTCTATTACATCACTAAAGACGGATTTGAATATTTCTACAATCCAAGCAAATATGAAGTTTTTGTATATGATATTGTAGATGGAAAACAACTCACAACCTGCAATAACGCTGATGTGACTAAAGTGCCAAATCCAGATGGCATAACAACCCTCACAATCAAGACAAACAGGACATCAAGCTATGAGGACAGTTTTGCACTTGAAGTTAGAGATTTCAATGACCTTACAAATCTTGTAAAGACAATTTATGTTGTGTTGTATAATGAACTGCCTCGTCCAAACACAAGCACCGGCACCTCTGCTGCTGGCGAAAACAACAAACCTGGCGAATTTAAACTTTTGGATGCAAGCAGAAACAATGTAACTTCTGCAATCATAAACAACAAGAATGATACTGACACAGGCTACTTCTCAGAAATCACTTTGCTTTATGCTCACAAAACAACATTCCTTCCTGTTAAGTTTTCAGTCAGCACGGACAAGAAAAACTGGACTGAAATTTCTTCAGGAACAGTCCTTAAAAACAACACACCAGAAATGATGACCTATTATCTGAAGATTTGGTATGCTGAAAATTATATGGAAAATGAACTTTCAAATTCACAATACTTGTTTGAGTTTGTTCCTGAATCTCAAATCTATCAATTCAACCTGTCTTCTCTTACATCAACTTTCTGGGTTGAAAAAACAATAAACAATGTCACAACAGTCGTTGAAAAGAGCAACACAATCTACACAGTCAAAGACCCAGCTGGAAAGGTTGTCGCTCAATACTCAAATCACTACATTGTAAATGTAGATTACTTTACAAACAGTGATGCAGTACAAATTAAGACAAACAAAGAGCAAAAGATAGTTCCTACAAGAGTTCAGACTTATGAGAAAGCTGGCATTGTTTCAGAACTTTGGATGATTTCCAATGCAACAAGCGGAGACCTTGGAAATATACCTGCATTCAGCACAAACATTGTAATCTCCTACATCCCAGCCTCAGAAAACTTTGTTGAAGAATTTTTCACTTACAGCAACACAAATGGAATTATTAACAGTGCTGAAAATTCAGAAAATCTTATCTCTACAACCTCTAAGAAGTTTGTAGTTTCTGAAGATTATCAGCAACTTGACAAAATTGAATTGAAGTGGACAAAATACTATGGTATCGAACAAAATGAAATTTTGATTAAGCTTGTTAAGGATGGTGTAAGCTTAGACCCAACCATTTATTCAAAAATAGAAAACGGCAAAAGTTACAACTACATCAATCTTAAACACTCTGGAAAATACATTATCTCACTTTATGACATGTCAGGCAATGTTCAGAAGTTCCACTATGGCTACACAGGACAGACAGAAAATCTAACATTTATCTTCCTGAAAGATGTGCCATTTACTGTTATCTCAACCGACCCATCAACAGGTGAAGAAGTCAAAGGGCTTCCAATCAAACAGGCAGTTTACAACAACAGTGTGACTTTCAGCATTGATAAAGCAACTCGTTCTGAATTTTATTCAACAGGTGGTTATCCAAGCATCACCGTAATAAAAAATGGTGTCGAACTTAGCTCTGAAGACATCAGCCAAAAAAATATAATAAAGGATGAAGACGGCTTTATAAACTACACATTTGCAGAAGCTGGTTATTATGAGATTTATTTCACAGCAACTAGTGATGACTCAAATATTGGAAAGATAAGAAAAGAAGTTTATCAATTCACAGTGTTGAGCCCTAACGAATACAAATATTCTTACATCCTCAACAAATACTCAAACTACTATATTGAACGTGTTGAAAAAGATGGAAAGGACATAACCGAGACTCTTCTTAAGACACTTGATGTAACAACTATCACAGTTGGAAATAAGCTTTATTTGGCAGAACTTCCATTGTCTTACCTTGATGAAAAAACAGGTGCTGGAAAATATTTGATAACAGTAAACTCAAATGACAACTCATTCAAAAACAGTGCAATACCAACAAGCTGGACTTTTGAAGTGACAATTCAAGTGGGAGTTGCACCTGTAAAAATTTCCATTCCAGAAGGCAAAGGCACAACAAAAACTGTTACAGTGAAATTCAACCAAACAAACATCTTTGCTGAAATGGGAGAATGTACAGTAAGAATTCTCAGATACGACAACAAAGGCAAATATCAAGAGCTTTACTACTCAAATAAAATCACAAGCGAATCAGAAGGTGAAACAACTGCAACAATTGAGAAAGGCAAAAGCGGAATCTTCTATATGCAAATAGTATCCCCAAGTGGAAACTTGCTTTACAGTTATAAAATTGTTAAAAATGAGCCTATGAATCCTGCTACAATTATCATAATTGTCGTTGCAGCCGTTCTGCTCCTGATTATCATCTTTATAATCATTAAGTTGCGTAAAAGAATTTCTGTTAAATAACAACTGTTCAGCCTATCTAATTAAGCTTAAAGAAAAACCACAGGAAATCCTGTGGTTTTTTTGTATCTAAATTTGTCTAGAGTGCTAAGAAATTGCCTGTGCCTGAGTTTCCAAAAAATCTGCCAGACACATTGTCCCAAAGCCCAATCTCACCCGTGAAAATGTTTTGCACAGGTACAAAGTCAAATTTAAGAACCCTATCTTTCGTCCAAATCTTTGCCATATAAAGTCTTGCTTCGGTAAACTTACCACTCCAATAACCATTGCTGGTAAAGAAAACTACATTTTCTGAAGTTGTAGTTTGTGTCCCTGTACTTGAAAGAAGCCTGCCTCCATTTACATCAAGATAAGCATCTCCTGAAACAGTACTAAACTTCACAAAATACTTTTTGTTTGTCATTCTCTCATAGGTTGTATTTTGATAACACTCTTCTCCAAACCCAAGTTCCCAAAAGCCTCTATCAAAATCAATATAAGCACCATTTCTTCCAAAAGGTTCGCCAAAGCCATGGGAGCCAACAATGTATCCAGAAGTCTGCCAATCTGCTTGAAATTCGCAAATCATGCCTGTCGTTGTTGACCAACCGGTGTCAATCCACTGTGAGCCTGTTGAACGAATATAATTTATTCTCTTATAATAAGTTTCAGCTCCGGTTGAGCCTTCTGAGAAAGTGTAAGTAAATCTCATGCCAAGCATTTCATCCAACCATGGCTGTATCTGTGTGCCTGTTGGTGTGATTGCAATCCCTGAGCCAAGGTTTGACAAATCTCTTGTCCAATATGAAACTTGGTTTTTATCTTGCCCCAAGATAAACGCAACCATATCGCTTGCTCTTGCCCCTCGGTTTACATATCCAACCTCATTAAGCTCCGCAAGTGAGGTTATTCTAAATGGAGCAGAATAACTTGTTGTGTTATTCTTGTTTACTGAATTGGTTTGCCCATTTCCATAGCCTGAATATTCGTCTACATTTATTATAATTCCTGTTTTGTTATAGTTTAGTTTTAATGAGTCATTTGCCAGATTGTCTGTCATATTTTGCACATTTTGAAAGCCTGTCAACTCTTGCACAGAATCGCCTTCTCTGACATCCCTTGTGTTGTGCATTGCTCCAACACCCAAAATCAAATCACTCACTGCAACAAAATCATTGCTGAAAGAGGAATAATCTTTAAACTTGAGAAGTGTTTTATACCTTGCTATGTTTCTTTCTGTCTTTGCAATTCCATAGTCAGATATACGCCATCTTATTGGCTCAAACTTAAACCACTTTGCTTCTTCATTCGCACTCACTTTTACATATTTTTCTCCGTTGTAAGAGAATATAGGATTATCAACATTAGTAGTTCCATCATTAAAACTTATAAATTCTCCTGTTGCAATAGCTGTTTTTTCAATAATCTTATCTAAACTTTTCAAAACCCTAACTTTTACTTTCGCATTAGAAAAATCTTCATTGGTTGTCCCATTGTTTGCATACCAAAGCTGCAATTTATAGCAATCACTTTCCGTATGTGAATTTGCCGTGAAAGCAATCCGAACATGTTTTTCTGCTATCAAATGAGTCAGTCTAACCTCACACCAAACCTGTCTGTCATTATGGTCAACAGAGTCATTTCCTTTCTTGACCGCATCAATCACTATTGCAACATTTCCAGGATTTAAAATTGTGCCCTCAAGTGAAACTTCCAAAATATACCTTTGCCCAGCATAATATGTAGTTTCTACCGCTTTCCAATCCTTTTTGTAGTCATTAATGGTAAACATTTCTTCCAATGCTTCACTCTGTGGATAATAGCCGTCCTCAAAATAAAAATATTTGTCCACCTCATCATATTTAAGCCTGTTGTCACTCAGTTTTTTAAAGTAAACATAATAATTTGTGTTTGCTGTTGGATTAAACTTTCCAACGCAATCAACCGAACTGCTTGGGTTTTTTATTGAATCAGTCAAGGTTGGGCTTGTTGAAAATCCTGCAAAAACATAACCACTGTTTGGCTTCGCCGTAATTCTAAATTCTTGCCCTTGATGAACCACATGTTGTTGGGAGGCAATGGTTTGCGTATGATTGCCAGCGGACGAGCCATTATCATTCAAAACATACCTATACAGGTCAATAATACCACCATCTGTCGACTGCGTCATGGTATTTCCATCCATACTTAAAACTCTGATGTAAATGTGATTTGTGATAGCAACAGGAGCCCATTGAGCAAACAATTTCTGGTCTTCTGCAAGCGAATAATTGGATGTTGACAAAACCTTTGTTCCGCCACTTCGAGCAGTATACCAGCCTTTAAGCTCATAATATGGTTTTGTAGCTTGTGGCATATTATTACTGTAAGGAGCAGAGCCATAAGGTGTCCCATTGGACATATTTCTGTAAGTTAATACACCAGACGTTGGCGAACTTAATTCATACAGTCTGATATTAGTTATGTAAACCGTATTTGACACTGATATACCGTTGAAAAATCTCAACATACAGGAATTGGCATCACTATGATTTAATGTAACAATCCAATTGAAAGTCCTTTTTATGGTGTCTGCTGTCGCTGATGTCTCTGGAAGACTGTCTGGATAGAAGTCTATTTGAAAGGATTGAGAACCACTCACAGTCCAATAACAAAACGAAACTCTGTAAGTTTTTCCTTGAGTCAAATTCATATAATTGCCTCTTAATGTAGGCACGCTCACACCACTATTGAGTGTATAAACTTCTGAGCTTGAAAAACCTGTAGAAATCTCAGTGCCAGGAGTGGCTTCATAAATTACAATATCACTGATATGCACAGAATTTTCAACACGGAAATCATGGAAGAAACGAACTTGACAAGACGACGCATCCGAATGATTTAAAGTTACACTCCAATCAAATGTTCTCTTTGTTGTATCTGCTCTGAGAGCTGTGTATTGTGGAAGAGTATCAGGGAAAAAATCTATATTAAATTCTTGTGTGCCACTGTCAGTCCAATATTTAAACGAAACTCCATACGTCTTTCCCTGAGTCAAATTCATATAATTACTTCTCAGTGTAGGCACACTTACACCACTTTGTAGTGTGTAAGTTTGAGTGCTGTCAAAGCCACTTTCAATAATATTCTTGCCAACTTGCTGTGTCAAAGTTCCGCCGTTTGCATCATAGGAAACAAGATAATCATTAGGTATCCAATGTGCATAAATCGTTGAAAGCCCATTGTAAATTGTATTTTCAGTAATACGTGTGCCACCTGTTGAATTTGTCCACCAGCCATCAAACTTGTTTCCAGCTTTTGTCGCCGTTGGTAAAGTTCCGTACCTCAAACCCTGAAATTGCCATTTTCTTTGATTTGGTGGCATTGATTGCAAATCACTTTCAAAAAACAATTGCAAACTATCATTATTAGAATTATTTGAGCCATCTTTTTTATATTTAACATATATACTGTGAGTTCCTGCCGAAATATTGGAATATGTTATTGTTTTTTCCGAAGGAGATGATTCTCCATAAGTCCGCTTAAAAAAAGAAGAATCTTCATTGTGGTCTTGATTTAATATTTGGTCAAGATTTCCAAATATTGCATAGTCATAATTTGACTCAGAATAACTAATATACCTTATTGTAAATGACGCCCTTGCATTTGCTTGAAAACTTATTTTCATCATTGAATAAGAATTGTGAAACCCTTTATTTTGGCTTTCAAACCATCCTGCAGAATTCGGTGCAAAACCATATCCATAATAAGTTAAGCTTATTGAATTTATTTGATAATCCCTCACCTCGTTGGCAGTTCCTCCATTTGCATTGGCAGTGAAATATGGTCTCGATGGCACATTCACATTCTTTATCCATCTTGCATACAATACTTGATTGGAAAAAGATGTAACCTTTGTTGTAGATGTCTTTTTTAAACCACCATTTGAAGAGGTCCACCAGCCATCTAAAGTGTAGCCTGTTTTTGTTGGATTTGGAAGAGTGCCGTATGTCTCATTTTTCCAAACAACTCTTGTTGAATTTGCTGCTGAAGAAGTGATTAAGTTTTTCTTTTGTATTGTCAACCCTCTCACATTCAACACTTCACCATTTGCAAAATTGTAATAAATAATAAAACACTCATATTGTGAATCAGTTGCAACAAACTCATGTGTAAATGTTTGCCAACTTGTAGTTATCGTTACATCCTTCCTCCCTCCCTGTTCTTGTCCAATATTAACCATATGACTTCTTGTAGATTTTACTTGAACGGACCAAAGATAAGTCTCCCCAACAGTCAATCTGCTTTGTCTAAAGAAAACTCCCCCATCTCTTACAGTGGTAAATTCACAAGATGTAGCAATATATCCATCATCAATATATTCAATAAATTTTACATCATTTATATGTGGATTTGATTCGTAGCCTTGCCAAAGGTTTTCAGCATCGAAGTTTATATATGTAGGGTCGTTTTTCCAAACCTTGATACTCATAGTGGCAGCCGATAGATTTGGCGATGCACCGTTTTGTGCATACCATAAATTGAGTTTATCGCACGAAGTCGCCTCTGTTGAGGTTGCAACAAATTCAACTACCATTTTTCTCTGTGTATTCAAATCTGACAAATGTATTTCACAGGTTGCTTTTCTATCGTTCCAATCAACACTGTCATGGTCTTTTTTAATTGCATCCAAAACTATAGAAGCATTTCCACTGTTTGAAATCGACCCTGTAAGTGAAAGCTCTAATATATATTTCTGTCCAACAGTATATGTGTTATTAAACATGTGACCTGATGCATTATAAGCAGAAGATGTATAAATAGTTGTGCTTGCTTGAGCAGAGACATCTTCTTCATCTAAGTCTGGTTTTTTCTCATCATTTTCTTCTTCATAAACATTGGAAGTAGGCAATTGAGAACGCTCTATATCTGCCAAAAAAACACCGCCTGTAACAGCACAGGCGATAGTCATAAAAAACGCAAAAAACACCGATAAAATTCTTTTCATTAGTTTGCCTTTTTTATCTTTTCTATGCCTCTTAAATTTTAGCATAAGCATATAAATTATTTTGCGACATTCAATATATTTTATGAATTATTAATTCTTTACTCAAATCACTATGTTGAGTTGAAAGTCAAGCATGGCAATTTGAGTCGATTTTAAAAATCAAACCGCAAAACAACTTTTGAATATGTAAACATATTCAATATTAGTATACCCCCCCCCGTCAAAGAATATCAAGTAAAATAAAAAAGTTTTTGTGACATTTCATTGTTTTTTAACTCAACTTTTCGCAAACAAAATATAAGCGAAAAAAAAGACCGCCTAAAAGCAGTCTTTTTTATTTAGAAATATTATTTCTTAAGCTCTTTATCAAGTTTAACTTTTGAAACAATGAAGTAAACAATTACACCAGCAAGAACAAGCACTGAAATAACAATCAAAATTGTTCCTACAACCTTGTAAGTCTCTGTGCTATTCTTAGTCTTTGTAGCAACTGTAAATTCAAATTCTTCAGTAGTTACACGACCTACAGCATCTTCAACTTCAATAGTAAGTTTGTAAGTGCCTTCACCATAGTCTTCAAATGAATCAAAGATAATCTTTGTTCCTTCTTCTTTAAACTTAACTTCTTCATTATTTTTTGAAGTGTTTACAAGTTTAACTCTTGGTTTTGCATCCTCTGGCATTGGTTTGTTGTCAGTGATGATAACTTTTGAAGGGTCAAGGTCAATCACAAGTTTGTCTTTAAGTCCATAAGTTGTCTTAACAAAATCTTCTGGGAAAACAATCTTAGGGTCTTCATTGTCACCTACACTGATTGTGTAAGATGCAGTTGTTCTGTTTCCATTGTTGTCATACACATCATAAGTGATTGTGTATGTTCCATCAAGATTTGATGCACTTGATGTGTAAACATTGTCCTTAAGAGCATCAGCAGCTCTGTAAGTTCTTGAACCTGTGTCACCTGCAGCTGTTCCGTTTGCTCTCTTCCAAGAAAGTCTTACTTCTGATTTGCTTGCATCAATTCCGCTAGCATCAGTTGCTTCAATTCCATAAACTTTGATTCCGTTTGCTTTGAAATCTTCAACTGACATAAACTCTTGGTCACTATAATCATAGTTTGTAAGTTTTGGTCCCTTAGTATCATTTACTGTGATTGTATAGATTTCAGATTCCAAATTATAAACTCTGAGGTCTTTAAACCATTGTTCAAAGTCAATTGTAGTGAAGCCTGTCAATCCTGTTATAAGACTTTGTTTTGTCTCTTCGCCAAGATTAAATTCATCATCAGCTTCAAAGAATTTAACAACTCCGTCTTCTTGCTTAACAACAACACGAGTGTTACCTTTTTCAAATCTGTGTTCGCCATTTGCACCAAAAGTAATTTTTACATCATTAGCCAATTTTGTGCTTGTGTAATATCCGCCTTCAGTATAAACAGGCTCGTCTCCATTCCATTCAACTTTACTTTCTTTATAAGTGAATTGAGTCTTATCATAAGCTTCAAGTTTTACAGAATATTTGATTTCGTATTGTCCCTTAGCTGTTGGAGTAAACTTTCCGTTTGTTGCATAACGGTCATTTGTTGACCAATTTGTAGCTTTGCCATCTGCGTTAAGTCCTCTTACAACAAATTTCTTATCAGTAGCATAGTTGTTTTCTTTATATTCATCATAAGTTACGCTGTCACCGAGTTCAAATTTAACTGTTGGTTGAGGAATTTCAATTGTCTTTCTATCATCAAGCTCAATCTCTTGAGATGTAAGAGTTGAATTGATAACAGGTTCTTGAACTGTTGCTCTTGGAGCAACTTCATAGTTTGTAAACACAACAATTGTGTTGTTGTTGGCATCTTTAATAGCAATGCTAACTTGATAGTTTCCATCTTTAGCAGCAACAAATTCTCCAGCGTTAACTGTGAAAAGTCCTGCTCCTTCTTCATTTTTTCTGTCTGCAGTTGATTCACGAACAGTGCGAGCATATCTTTCGCCATCTTCAACATAATCAACTTTGACATCATAAGTCATATAACCCACTGCGTCATCCATAACAGATACTTTTGGAAGAGCAACAACAGCTCCTTGTTCGTATTTGTTGTTGAATGTGCCTTCAACTGAGTTTACACTCTTAAGTTGTGGTGGGAAATCATCTTGAATATTGTTGATTTCAATAGTTTGTCCATAAAGCATAGGATTTCCAAAATCGTCATAAGTGTAAGCAATAATTTGAAGTTTTGAAGCTCCTTCAACTTCACTCAAGTCAATTGTGTAAGAACTTGCTTTTGAATCTGTAATATCAACATATCCGTCATTTTCATCTTTGTGATAGTTTTTGTACTTCTCTGTGATAAGAGTGCCATTGTCATCTCTTACAGGATTTCCAATTGATGAGTCTGTACCCAAATCAGCCCAAAGTTCAGAAATGTGCTTATCTGAAACCTTTACATTTTCTTTGTCTTTAACTTCAATTACGTTTCCTTCTTTATCAAGATAACGATACATAACTGTAATGCTCATGTTTTCATCAATATTATCTGATGCAGTAGGTGCATTGAATGTAACTTTTGCATCAGGCAAATATGAGTCTGCAAGAGAAGTTGAGAATGTGATATCTGGGCTTTCCAAATCTTCAACATCACGGATATAAAGTCTCTTATAAATATCTGTTTCATTTCCAGCTGCGTCTTTAGCAACATAGTGAATGTAGTATTGTCCAAC
>CASXBC010000018.1 GCA_949474265.1 uncultured bacterium
TTGGCAACGCATCAAGAAAAGGGATTTTGATTAAAGGGTCAAACTATCTTGACGCATGTGCAAAGATGAACATAGTTGCATTTGACAAAACCGGCACGCTCACCACGGGGCAATTTTCAATAGAGAAGATTGAGATTTTTGACAAGGCTTTATCAGAAGAGGATGCTGTGTTTTTGGCAAGCATAGGGGAGCAATATTCTCTTCATCCACTTGCAAAATCAATTGTTTCTGCTTGTGACAAAAAGCTTCCGAAGGCAAAAAACGTTAATGAAAAAGCTGGAGAAGGGGTTTATTTTGCTTACAAAAACAAACAATATTTTGTGGGAAGAAAGACAAAAGATTCTTCTGTGACAATGGTTGGGCTTTTTGAAGGTGAGAAAAAGCTAGCATGTATTCTTCTTTCAGACACAATCAAAGGCACTGCTTCACAGGCGTGCAAAGAACTTTCAGAAATGTCAGTCAAGACGGTTATGCTTTCTGGAGATGGCAGAGAGGCGGTTTCAAGTGTTTGTCAAAAAATAGGAGTGGAAGAGTTTGAGAGTGGGCTTCTGCCAGAGGATAAATTTGCCTGGATTGAGAACGCAAAAAAAGACAAGAAAAACTTTGTGGGTTATGTGGGAGATGGCATCAATGATGCTCCTTCGCTTATGCTTGCTGATGTTGGCATAAGCATGGGCATCAGTGGAAGTAGTGCAAGCATTGAGGCTTCTGACATTGTGCTTGTGGATGACAATCCAAACAAGGTCCCTCTTGCTATCAAACTTTCAAAATTCACAAGGAAAATTGTTTGGGAAAACATCTTGCTTTCAGCGGGCATCAAACTCTTGTTTCTTATTTTGGGTGCTGTCGGTGTGACTGGTATGCTTGAGGCGGTAATCGCTGATGTGGGAGTTACGCTTGTTGCTGTGCTAAACAGTATAAGAGCATTGAAACATACTCCTAAAAAATAAAACTTATTTTGTTTATAAGAATAGAAAGGGCAAAACAACAAACAATAGTTTTGTCCTTGTTTTTTTGCTCATCTGCTTGACGGGGGGGGGAATTTGTGTTACCATAAAATCATGAAAAATCATATTAAGAAAGAGGGGGATTTTTGAATATGAAAAAATTTGGCAAAATGTTTGGAGTGGTAGCTCTCGCAGTTGCAACAATCACAGCAGGTGCTGTTGGGCTTAGTGGTTGTGGTGGCAACAAAGTGAGAATGTCAGAAGTTGAGACTCTGGTGTCTAGTGAGACAACAATAAATCAAATGGCAAGTGGTTATAAACTTGATTTAAGTATTAATGGTGTAAAGACAACAGGTCAAGTTGTTTTTAAAGATGAAGGTAAAATGGAGTTTGCTATTGTTGCTGATGCTACAGGTGTGCAAGGTGCTGAAGATGCTTACAGTGAGATGTACTTGAAAGGTGATTATCTTTACATGAGAGAAAGTAAGACAGATAAATTTAGAAAAACATTTGTTGACCTTTCTGACCAAACCAATGATGCTTCTGATATGATTGCAACATACACTCAAATGTCAGACATGACAAATACAATCAAGCAATATATAGATATTTTTAAGACGGTTGAAGGAAAGGGGTTGAAACTTACAAAGGTTGAAAATGATGGAGTTGTTGAATATAATATGTCTTATACAGAAGCTACAGGAAAAACAACATTTACACTTGCTTATAAAGATAATCAAATTCAAAAAGTTTACGTTTCAGCAAATGCACAAATATCAGGTCAACCACTAAATATAGTTATGAGTTATGAACTTTACAACGGCGAAGTTGTTTTCCCAGCAGATTTGGATTCAAATGTTGAGGAATTGCCAGAAGGTGGCGAAGAAGGCGGCGAAATTATTGAAGGAGAAGCTCTTGCAGAAGTAGTTTAATTTTAAAATATAAATCAGACTTTCATTTTTGGAAGTCTTTTTTATTGAAATATTTGAATAGAACAAATAATAAACTATTATGTGCACACAATTTTTAAAAAGTATATTGACACGTTTGGTGCTTTGTGTTATGCTTAACATATTATAAAAGGGGAATTTATGAAAAAGTTTGGTAAGATTTTTGGAATTGCGAGTCTTGCGTTTGCGACTTTGACTGCTGGTGTGCTTGGACTTTCTGGTTGTGGTGAAAAATGGAAAAATCCTGACAAAACTCCAGACCCCGAAAAGCCACCAATTATTGTTACTCCACCAGAAGAGGAAGTTCCACTTATTAGTGCAGTGTCTCTGAAGGAAATTGAAGCGTATTTTAAAAGACCAGATGTGAAACTTACATTTGATACTTATAAAGTTACTACCGGTTCAAATGCACTTGATTTTTCTGACGATATAAAAAATGTAGAGTTTTCAGCGGATGTTGATGCCGAGAAAGAATCTGCAAATATGATTGCCAAATTGACTTACAAAGATGAATCTGTTGAGACAAACTATTTTATAGGTTCTGAGAAGGCATTATATGTTCACACAGAAAATGCTGGTGAAGCATCTGGAAAGAGAAAGTATGTTGAGGGCGAAGAGTTTAATCTTATGCTTGACGGAATGAATACGATATATAAGAACACTCAAGATTGCTCAACTTCATTTTTCGAAATTCTAGATATTGAATCTTCTCCTGAAATTTTTGAATTTGATTATTCAGCTGTAAAGAAGTCGCTTAATGAAGAAGTTTCTTATGAAATTAATTTTGAATATGAAACTTTACAAAGTAATGGCTTAAATGAGCAAGTAAAGGTTTATTATGAATACAACCTTATTTACAATTTTTCAAACAATATGATTAAGTCTTTGGAAGCATCTTCCTCAATGACAGAAGATGAAATTGTGATGCCTTTCGTTTCTGTTAATATTGAAAGTATTGAGTCATTGGATTTGCCAACAGATTTTGACCAATATATTTTGGAAGAAGAGTTTACTCTTGAAGATGTGAGACAATATCTTTCAGATTCAAAACTTGAAACAAGTTTTGGTGGATTTAAGTTAAAAATGACTGAAAATGTTAATAATGGAACCGCAGAATTTTCTGCTCTTAAAGAGGGCGATACTTTTGTATCTTCTTCACAAAATTTCTTTGAATTTGACAACAAAACTTACTATGTTTTAAGTGATAACAGAGTTTTTGTTGCAGAAGGAGAAACTATTGTGCAAATTACTGATGAGCAAAAAGTCTCTGAAATTTTGCAACAGAATGCTGAAAACTATGAAATCTTTTCAGATGCAAAGAATATTTTTGATGAATACATTTCAAAATGGAATTCGACAGTAGAAAAAGAATTAGCTGTTAAGAGGATTACTAAAGGAAACAATGTTCAAATTGTTATTGATTTTTCTCATAATACCTATATTTCAGAAGGAACTGACGAATTACAAATAAATGTAAATTACAAAGAAACAGTTATCTTTACTTTTGTTGATGGAAAAATACAAAGCGTAAATCGCAATGAAATTGCTACAAGATTAGAAGATGAAAAAGTAATAGAGAATCTTAGTCAAGAAATCTCAAAAATTAATATTCTTAATCTTCCAGAATTCCCAGCCCAACCAGAAGGTGGAGAAGAACAATCTCCAGAGGTTGCTTAATTTAGATTGATAAAAAGACTTTCAAACAGGAAGTCTTTTTTTTGTTGCCTGATAGCTGAAAATTTTAAAATTTTTGTATAAATATGCAAAAATTGTTTGATTTATTCATTTTTGATATGCTATAATGTGAAAGTATTTAATGGAGATAGAAGAAAAATGGATTTTTTATATTTATTTGGGCTTGTAAAATTTGATATCTACGGAAATATAACCTCTGATGGTGGCAAAGAGGGGATTTCTCGCTCCAATTATCTTTATCTTGTCAGCAAATATAATCAGACAATTTTGCAAGAAGAGAATCTTCCTATTTCAGATTTCTTTAAAACAGAACTTCAAGCTGTGTTGAAAGCGGTTGAAAATGGTGGAAATTTTGCTAAAGCAAAAGAAAAAGTGCTTTCAAACTGTCATTTAAAGGTTCAAAAAGCGGCACTATCATGTGGTTGTGACAAGGATTTTATATTAAAATTAAATGAAACAATTTCTGCAAGAGATGAGGCTTTTGCAAAGTTCGTTGGACAAAATATCAATCATCTTCAGCTTGCATACATAATAACTTCCATTTCTGGTAAGGTAGAAAGCAAAATCGAAGGGCTTTTGTTTGAAGGTTTGAATAGCAAAAGTGAAAAGAGTAAGGCATTTAAAGAGATGATAAAATATAATCGACTTATGCTTACTGCTGAGAAGGTTGCTGCAGGAGAAGTGACTGCAAAAGACCTTATTCCTATTGTTGCTTAGTTCATTTTTTAGGAGAGAATATTGATGAGTTTTTAAGCTCATCAATTTTTATTTTTTTTGCAGAAAATACTTGACAAATGCACAGATATTATATAAAATTATATAGTCCAATTTTGGAAGTGTTTTTTTGTTGTTAGCCCCAACAGGAGACGTGACCGAAATAAAAATATAAAGTAAGAAAAATTGAGGGAGAAAAAATGAAAACATATATGGCAAACCCAGCCACTGTCGAAAGAAAATGGTATGTTGTTGACGCAAACAAAATGCCTCTTGGAAGACTTGCAAGCCAAGTTGCAGACATCTTGACTGGAAAAAATAAAACTATCTACACACCACACGTTGACACAGGTGATTTCGTTGTGGTTATCAATTCTGACAAAGTTGTTTTGACAGGAAAAAAACTTGAACAAAAGAAACTTCGTTGGCACACAGGTTTTATTGGTGGACTTAAAGAAGTTGGTTATGATACTCTTATGAGAGAAAATTCTTGTAAAGTTATTGAAAAGGCTGTTAAAGGCATGCTTCCAAAAACTTCTCTTGGAAGAAAGCAAATAACAAGACTTCATGTTTACAAAGATGAAAACCACAATCACCAAGCACAAAAACCTGAATTGGTTACATTAGAAGGAGTTAGGGAATAATGGCTGAAAAGAAACAAAATAAAGTTGCCGCTTTTAATGCAACAGGAAGAAGAAAAAAATCTATCGCTAGAGTTCGTTTGACAAGTGGAGCTGGCGTTATTACTGTAAACGGCAAAAATATTGATGAATATCTCCAAAGAGACACTCTTATTCTTATTGCAAAGAGAGCTTTGGAAATTACAAACACTGCAGACAAGTATGATGTATGTGTAAATGTTATTGGTGGAGGAATTGCTGGTCAAGCTGGTGCAATCTGCCACGGAATCGCAAGAGCACTTCTTAAAGTTTCTGAAACTTATAGAAAAGAACTTAAAGAAGCTGGACTTCTTACTCGTGACCCAAGAATGAAAGAAAGAAAAAAATACGGTCTCAAGAAAGCGAGAAAAGCATCTCAGTTCTCAAAACGTTAATCTCAAAATGCAAAAAGCAAAGACTTTTCTTTGCTTTTTTTGTTGCCTTTGCAACAGTTTCGCTAATGCGAAAGCATTTTGAGAAGGTGCTGACATCAAAAACTTTTTCTATCAAACTTCTCATTTGATTTTTTATATATTTGTTTTTACAATACCATTTTGATGTGTTATAATTAAAAGAAGGAGAGAATTATGAAAAACTATTTTATTATTCATGGAAGTTTTGGAAATTCTCAAGAAAATTGGTTCCCTTGGCTTGAAGAACAAATTAAGCGGGGGGGGGACAAGTGCATTTCTCTTGATTTTCCAATAGGTTACGGCAGACAAAACTATCAAAATTGGGAAATGGTGCTGGATTCTGTAAAAAGATTTATAAACGAAGAGAGTGTTTTCTTTTGTCATTCAATTTCTTGCATCTTCTTGGTTAAGTATTGCATCAGAAACAACCTTAAAATTGGTGGAGCAGTGCTTGTGTCTGGATTCAATCATTATCTTGGTTTGGATGAAGATTATGATGAAGTAAACTGCACAATGTATACAAACAGATGTGCTGAATTTAAAAATCTGTGCAAAGAGAGAGTTTGTTATTATTCTAAAAATGACCCATTTGTAAGATTTGATAAATTGGATGAATTTGCAAATTTAATAGATGCTAAAAAGATAGTTTCAGATACGGCAGGACATTTCAACAAATCTGCTGGATATAGCGAATTTAAAGAACTGCTTTCTTATATTAATATAGAAAAATAAAAGCCATGCAAAAAGTGTGGCTTTTTCTTTTTATTTTAAGTGAAATATGATAATATAAATCTATAAGGGAGAAAAACTATGGCTGACAATATGCACATTTTGGAAATAAACAAAAATGAAATTCCTGTTGGGATAAACGCTTTGGTGATAAAAGATAATAAAATTCTCTTAGGACTTAGGATAGGCAATCGAGGTGGCTCTGGAAATTGGGGTCTTGTTGGTGGAAAGGCAATTTGCGGTGAGAGTATTGAAGAGACTATGCAAAGAGAGCTTAAAGAAGAGGCAAATCTTGATGTAAAGCTTGAGGATATGAAGGTGGTCAATCTTTTTACAACTCAATCAAGTGAAAGTATTTTGTTTTATCAGATTGGCGTTTTGATTTTAAATTATTCTGGAGAACTAAAGAACATGGAGCCGCAAAAATGCGGAGAACTTAAGTTTTTTGATTTGGATGCTCTGCCTGAGAATTTATTTTTGGGTACAAAAGGAAATATCGAATTGTTTAAAAAGAAAGAATTTTACAACAGTAATGTAAATTTTGATTATAGAAACAAATAAAATTAATTAAGGTAAAGAGTTATGGAAAGAATGTTTGATGTTTTGATTGTTGGTGGTGGAGTGGCAGGTATGAGTGCTGCTATTTATGCAAAACGTAGCGGAAAAAATGTCGCCATAATTGAAAGAGCGACTTTGGGTGGAGTTGTTGGCACTTTGAATAAAATAGAGAATTTTCCGTCTCAAAAGGAAATAGATGGCTTCTCACTTGCACAGTTGTTTGTTAAACAAGTTAATTCACTTGAAATAGAAACTATTTTTGATGATATAGTGTCCGCCA
This sequence comes from uncultured bacterium, assembly GCA_949474265.1. GTDB lineage: Bacteria > Bacillota > Clostridia > Christensenellales > UBA1242 > Caccovivens. The sequence continues at coordinate 6,946 of CASXBC010000018.1, forward strand.
AGCTAGACGGAGAAACAAAGACTGTTGTCGGCAAAATTGGGCAATATAGGGCTAAAAGCATAGTTATTGCGACAGGCTTAAGCTATCAGGAACTTGGCAAAAATGAGGCAGAATTTTTGGGCAGAGGGGTGTCTTATTGTGCAGTGTGTGATGCAAACTTTTTTAAAGGGCAAAATGTTTGTGTTGTCAGTCGAAAAGGAAGTGGCATAAAAGATGCAAAATATCTTTCAAATATTGCAGCCAATGTTTTGGTCTTGGATGAGGCAGATATGTCAATCTTTGCACAAGCAAACACTGTCAAAAATATGAACCTTTTATCAAATACCACAATTGAAAAAGTTGTTGGAAAGGACAATGTTGAAGCACTAGAATGTCTTGTTGGCGGAGAGAGAAAAACTATTAAAACAAATGGCTTGTTTGTGTGTTTGGGAAGAAGTCCAAAATCAGAAATATTTGGAGATAAACTTGAAACTGATAGGCAAGGCTTTATCAAAACTGATGAAAATATGCAGACATCAATCAAGGGGGTTTATGCAGTTGGAGATGTTAGAGCTGGTGTAATGAAGCAAATTGTGACAGCATGCAGTGACGGAGCAATTGCTGGCAAAAAAGCAACTGAAGGGATTTAATATTAAGCTTACAATTAAAGGCATAAAGCTATGCCTTATTGTTTTGTAATCTAATATAAAATAAAAAACTGTTATAGTCAGCACACTTTTTAATTTTGAGTCATAGCAATTAATATGGAAAAAGAAAGAAAACAAAATTATCGAATTATATGTGTGAAAGCACCAAGGTGGATGGTGCCATTTTTGAAAGCATTTTACAGAAAAAAAGCAAACAAAGGAGAATAAAAAAGGCAAGAGAAAAACTCTTGCCATGAATAAATATTCAAAGGATTAGTTGGCTTTTTTTGCACTTTTGATACATTTTGTGCAAGCTTTAACTTTTTTGCCTTGAATTTCAGTTGTTTGCAAGTTTGCATTATATTTTTTAGGTGCCTTGTTGTTTGCATGGCTTACTGTTTTGCCATCCATTTTACCTTTTCCACAAATTTCACATACTCTACTCATTGTCGTGTTCTCCTTTAATAATAATCGCTTTTTATAATAGCACATCAAAACCAAAAAATCAACCATTTTCGAGCATCTTTATCATACAATTTCGGCGAAATAAGTATATTTTATTATATAAGCATATTTAAGGAATAAAAATAATTGGGAATTTCGGTAAAATTGCTTGTCAAATTTCAAGGTTTGTTGTATTATATAACTGCGAAATAATCTAAACACAAGGGGAGATGCTCGTGACAGTTGACACAAACAACTACTATGGAAACATTTCTATCAGCGACAATGCAATCCGCACTGTTGCTGGTTTTGTTGCGTTGGACTGTTATGGCGTTGTGGACCTTGTTTCAAAAAACTTTAGAGATAGTGCCAGAGAACTTTTTCGTAGAGAAAAGTATTCTAAAGGGGTCACTATTAGTCACATAGATAATAGAATCTTCATTGATATTCACTGTATCTTAAAATACGGTGTTTCTATCAGTGCTGTGGCTGAATCGCTTAAGAAATCTGTAAAATATAGTGTCGAAAATTTTACTGGTATGATTGTAGATACAGTGAATGTTCACGTCGTTGGCGTGTGTGTATAATAGGAGCATAAGAGATGCAAAAATCAATTAACGGGACAACCTTCCGCAAGATGGTTCTTGCTGGGGTAAGCCTTCTCGAACAAAATAAAGAGTATGTTGACTCATTGAATGTTTTTCCGGTTCCTGATGGGGACACCGGTACAAATATGTTTTTGACTATGAAGTCTGCTGTGGGAGAAATAAACAAGTGCATGAATAATGACCTTGTGTCTTTGTCTGAAGCATTTGCAAAGGGTGCATTGCGTGGTGCAAGAGGAAACAGCGGTGTTATTACTTCACAAATTTTCAAGGGCTTTTGCTCTGTTACCAAAAACTGCAAAGAGGTGACAACAAAAGACTTTGCAAAGGCTATGCAAGAAGGGGCAACAATTGCTTATAAAGCAGTTACAAAGCCAAAAGAAGGCACAATTTTGACTGTCATTCGTGTTATGGCAGAAAATGCTGTCGCTCTTGCTAAAAAGCATGACGATTTTGAAGTTTTCCTCAGAAAAGTTTGCGAAACAGGAGAAGAAATCCTCAAACAAACACCTGAGATGCTTCCTGTCCTCAAAAAAGCAGGAGTTGTGGACTCTGGTGGTCGTGGAATTTTGGTTATTTTCACAGGTTTCACAAGATTTATCAATGGTGAAGAGGACCTTGAATATACTTTTGAAGATGATACAAAGCCTCAAACAGTTGATGATGTTATTGCTGACATCAACAATCTTGGAGAGATTGAGTTTGGTTATTGCACAGAGTATATGATTATCAATATGCACAAGAAAACAACCGAGGCTGACATTGATAAACTTCGTGAAAGATTGATGGAAATAGGTGATTCGGTAATTTGCATAGGTGATTTGTCACTTGTAAAGGTGCATGTCCACACAAATGAGCCAAACAAAGCTCTTGGCTATGCTTTGGAACTTGGAGAGCTCTTCAATCTTAAGATTGAAAACATGAGAGAACAAAACAGAGCATTGAAAAAGAAGGCTCAAGCTGTTGAAGAGACAAAGGAAATTGGCATGATTGCCGTTGCTCCTGGAGATGGACTTGGTCAAATATTTACAGAACTTACAGTTGATGAAATCATTGTTGGTGGACAAACTATGAATCCAAGTGCGGAAGATATTGCAAATGCAGCAGAAAAAGTGCCTGCAAGAAATATCTTTGTGTTCCCAAACAACAAAAATATTGTTTTGGCGGCAGAACAAGCCAATGATGTGACCAATAAAAACCTCATTGTTATCCCAACAAAGAGTGTTCCTGAAGGTATTGCTGCATCAATTGCATTTAATCCAGATGCAAGCGTTGAAGAAAATCAAAATGCTATGCTTGAAGCTATCAGAAGTGTACGTTCAGGCTCAGTAACTTATGCAGTTAGAGACACTCATGTTGACGGATTTGACCTTACAAAAGGCGAAATTATTGGACTTGATGATAAAGCTATTTTGGCAAAGGGAAATCTCGTAAGTGAGACAACAGAAAAACTTGTTGAAGCTCTTATGAGTGAATCTGTTATGAATATTACACTCTTCTATGGTGAAGATATTAGAGAGGATGAAGCAGAAGAACTTCAAGCAAAACTTGCTGAGAAATACCCTGATTGTGAAGTTACGGTTGCAAATGGTGGACAGCCTGTTTACTATTACTTGATTTCTCTTGAATAGGCTTATTTTCAGACTGATTGTTATATTTTTATAATAAAAAAGAGAGTCGTTTTAGCTCTCTTTTTTCTTGCGTGCGGTCTTTTGTTTTGTGGTTTCAGTGCTTAATTTTGCTTGATGCGTAATGTCGGTATTTTCGTTACTAAGCATGTCATTTCCGCAATAAGGACAGTACGGTGTTTCGTCTTCAAGCGTCATTCCGCACTTTGGGCAAATAGGCAGTGTCTTTTCAACAAAAGGGTAGATTTGATTGTAAAGCATGAGTTCCAAGACTGCGGTTACGACAAGTGTTGCTATAAGCATAGCGCAACTACCATACAAAGCCCATTGACAAGCATTGAGAAGTTCTGCAGTTGCTATTTTTTCAGCTGTTGTGGTGTCCTCTATGATTTTTAAGCTTGAGATGGTGTCAGAAGTTGTGATTATGTTGTGAACGAAATATATTACAAGCATCACAGCACACAAAAACACCAAAAGCATTGACCATCCAAAGATTTTCTTCCGTATAAATGTAAACATTTTTCCCTCCTTTGTTTGCATAATATCACAGTGGGGGGGAGTCAAGCAATTTTTGGAATTTTTACATGATTTTTGCTATTGACAAAATGGGAATATTAGGATATTATATAATGTAATTATATTAATAATAAAAGAGGTTAAAATGCAAAACAATAGATATAACAATTTTGGATTACCTGGTAATGAAAAAGCACATATTAACTGCACTGAGCAAGCTCTATTGTCTGTGGAGTTTAAAATTTATAAAAGTATGACAAAGAGTGTCGCTGAGTGGTTTTACAATAAGCATGTGAAAAATGGTAATCTGCCTGAGGTTAAATTTATAAACTATGGTGATACCGAACTTGTGTACCTTTTGACATACGGAGATAAACGATATACTATGCTTTTTGGTCAGCCTATTGTTAAAGAAGGTGGAATTATAAGAGAGTATGAGCTTTTGAAAAAATACTATTATCAAGATAAAAGTACAGTTGTTGCTCCTATTGAATATTATAAAATTAGTCAGGCTTATTTTAATAAAAAAAAGGATTGGTTTAAAATCTTTAAGAAAGAGGTATATATTACACCATACTTTATGCAAGCTAGGTGTATTGCAAGTCAAGAAGATGGCTTTGGAATTTATGTTCCTGAGCCAAAATATCATTTTGAAAAGTTTTCCGAGAAAGAATGCGAGATAGTCTGTGCTTGTATGATTGCCAAGCTGATTTCATTGTATGATGAAGGTAGCAAATGCGGAATTTCTGCATGTAAATTGGGTGACGGAGATTTTATGCTTGATAAAGAATGGAACAGGCAAAACATTTCTAAAGATGACACATTGAAACACATGAGACTTAATGCAGCAAGAGACGAAATAAATTGTTCACTTGAAGAATACATTGCACTGCTTTCAAAAGAATTTCCAATGCGAACATATTACACAGATGAAGAAAACAGAGACCGTAGCATTTTGATAAATCATAAAGCACAAATAGGTATGTCTGAATCTGCAATCAAAAAGGGTATTGAGTGGGGAATGGAACTTAGACGAATCCATGGAGGTAGTGCAGGGCTTGACTTTGGAAGCAAACTTCGTGGGGATGACAAGACCGGAAAAAGTGTTTCTAAAAATGACGGCAAAGATGGCAAGTAATAAAAGTTGAACAAAAATTAAATAAAGAAAAGAAGGTTGTTTCAAACCTTCTTTTTTGTTGTAGAGGGATGTGGGGGATTATTTGCCTTCTCTGCCGGTGCTTTTTGCTAAATTTGAGGCAATTATTTGAGCGGTTTCCACGCATCTTGTTTTTGCATAAGCTTCACGCTTGTTTACAATTTCATTGATTTGGTCTGCAGAATATTCCGTTCTTTCTGCAACAGGAACATAGATTGGGCTTTTGATAGCGTCATATTTTTCTTGACTCTCTTTTTTGAGCAAGAAGAGAAACTCGTTAAGGACTTTTGGGTCTCTTGTTTTCATGCTTTGTTTCAAAAGTTCTGAATAATCACTGTAAAGCTCTTGTGCTTCTTCTTGGTCTCTTGCAAGCTCGTCATAGTCAGCTTCTTCATCATGGTCAATTACTTGTTCTATCCACAACATGGTTGATTTGTGAGTTGACATAAGTGAAATATAAATATCAACGTTCATCATTCTAGATTTTTCGTCAGTTGAAGTCTTAAGTTCGGCAAGCCTTGAGATTTCTTCGTTAGTCATAAAAATTATCCTCCTTAAATATGCAACCATTTTAACAAAATTGGTGGAAAAAGTCAATATTAGACTCAAAAAATTAGAGGGGGTTTTTGAATTGTTTTTTGTGAGTTTTGTGGCAATGTGGAAGCTTTGAGCATATCATGATAGTGTATAGACTTTAAGGAGGTTTTGAAATGTCTTTTTACATCAACAATACAAATCCAAACAAACCTGGCCCAATCTGTGGAAACCCAAACACAGGCATTTGTGAAAAAGTTTTGCTTACAGCAACAAAAGTTTTTGACGCTTGTGCTTGCACAACAACAGAAACTGGTGTAATTTTGCAAGTTAGCGGTTTCAATCCAGCAAATCCGGTTTTGCCACTCACATATATATCATCAGAAAACACTGTTGGCTCTCCAATAACTGTTTCTGACCTTGTGATTGATAGACTTGATACTTGCCCAAATTATGCTAATGTAAGCTTTGTTGTGACAATCCCTGTGACTGTTACATATAGAGATGCAAATGGTGTGGTTGGCACTGCATCTGCGACTGTGACAGTAAACAAATCTGTTTTGCTTTTTGTTCCACAACCAGCAATGAGTCCTGTAAATATTGATGTGTCAGCAACGTTCTCAAGCAGAATTGGCACATTCACAAGCCCAGATATTTTCACTGTTACAGGCTGTATAAGAATCATTGTTAAAGTAGTCAGCGTTGTAGATGTGCTTGTTCCATCTTATGGATACCCACATCTTCCACCATGTCAACAAGCACCACAAAATGCTTGCCCAGGACTTGAAGATTTGCCAATCTATCCAACAGCATCAAATGACACAACTTTCAATGCTTAAGCAAAAAACACACCAAGTGAGGTGTGTTTTTTGTTTTCAAATTATTATTTGGCATCAGAGATTGATTCCTAAATTTGATATGTTTTGGTGAAATTTTATTTTTGTGTATCAATGATACCTTGTATATATGCGGTAGCACGGTCACATATATTGTCATCGAGTTTGCTGATTAATTCAATCAAACATTTTTGTTTTGGAGTTAATGTACTTTTGTCAAGCAGATAAGGAACATTATGTCCAAGAAGGTTGTCTGTTGTCGTGTGAAAATAATCTGCTAAAGCCTTAATTGTTGCAATATCTGGCTCAGCAAGTCCTTGTTCATAATTGCTGTATGTCGACCTTGACATGTGCAAATCATCAGAAACTTCTTTTTGTGTTTTCAGATTTTTGAATCTAATTTCTCTTAATCTATCTTTCATTTCCATAAGTATCCTTGACTAAAATTATAGAATTTATTTGAAAAAATACAAAATTCTGGTCATTATGTTTGTTTTTAGACTAGTTTTATGTTAACATATTTAATGAAATGATTAAATTCTAATCAATCATTGGAGAATGCAAATGGTAAACTATGATGTGGGAATGATAGAGAGATATATGATGGTTCACAAGTTGTCAAAAGATTCTTTTTGTGATAGATGCCAAATATCTCGTGAGACACTCGACAGAATTTATGAAAAAGATGGAAGTGTTGATGTTACATCCCTTTTGAAAATTATTTTGCTTTTGAATGTCAGAATGGATGACTTTTTAGATATGTAATTCTTTCTTATTTAGATTATTATAAGTTGTTTATTCGGACAAGAAAATATTTAATTTTGTTGTTTTTTGCTCTAAAGCAAGCTTTTTGAAAGATAATCTAAGGTTGGTTTAATGGCTATTTAAAAAAAATTTAAAAAAGTTGACATTTTTGGTTGACTTTTATTTTTTTTCTGCATATAATACTGCTAGCACTTAAAAGTCGAGAGTGCTAGCAAATATAACAAAAGGTTTAAAATATGGAACTCTCTGAAAGAAAAACCAAGATTTTAAATATTGCTGTTGAAGAGTTTATCAAAGACAGTGCGCCAATAACTAGTGGTTCTGTCAAAGACAAAACTTCGTTGGATGTTTCAACTGCCACTCTTCGTTCAGAACTTAATGCTCTTGAGGCTATGGGATTTTTAAAACAACTTCATACCTCTGGCGGAAGGGTGCCAACAGCACAGGGTTATCGCTTTTATGTTGAGCATCTACTCAAAAATGTCAAAGCAACAAATGCTGAACTTGAAGATGTGAGGAGTTTGATTGCAAATAGAACGCAAAATCTTGAAACAATTGTTGCTGGAATTGCGAAAATAATTTCTAAAGCGACCAACTATCCAACTGTTGTGCTTGTCAATGGAATTGAAAACTTGATTTTGCAGGAGTTTAAAATTATTCCTCTTTTGGGAGACAAGTGCATGGTGCTTATAGGCACAAACTATGGGTACATCACAAACACCATGGATGTTGAAGCTTCACAAGAGAGTTGCACGGATGCTTCAAACTATCTCACTAAATATTTTAAGGGCGAGACAATGGGCTTTATGATGGAAAATATCAAAGACCTTAAAAAAGGTATGAGCGGTGAGATTGAGGCTTTTCAAAATGTTGTTGACAACATAATTGTTGGGCTTTCCAATTTGAATAGACAAAAATTGTTGAATGTTCAAGCAGAAAATGTTGTTGACTTGGTTGACAAAGCAAAAATTGAAGAAGCAAAGAAAGTCATCAAAACTCTCAACGACAAGGAAGAACTCATTGAAGTGCTTGATGATGATGAAAATGAGATTTCTGCAGTTGTTGCAGAAGATGATGGAAAAACATGCTCGGTTGTCAAAGCTCCAATTATTTTAAATGGAAACAAAGTCGCTTCAATTGGTGTGTTTGGACCTCAGAAGATGGATTATATGGGGATAGCTTCAGCATTGAAAGTGGTTATTGATGAACTTGGCAGAGAAAAGGAGAATAAATGAAAAACAAAGTAAAGAAAGAAAACCTTTCACAAGAAGATGAAAATATTGAGGTAGTTCAGTCATGTGAATGTGACGATTGTCAATGTGAGCATGGATGCAACTGTCAAGAAGGGGGCGAGTGTACTTGCGGAGACGAGTGTCACTGCGGAGAACATTGCGAATGTGGTGATGATTGTCATTGCCATGACGAGCAAGAGGATTGTAAATGTCATAAAAATCATAGCCATGAGCATGATGAGTGCTGTGGACACTGCGAATGTGAGGCTTTTGGATGTGAAGACAATGAAGCTGGACAATATTTGCAAATGGCACAAAGACTGCAGGCGGATTTTGACAATTACAGAAAACGAGTTGCAGAGCAATTGGATGTGCAAAGAGAAGAAGGGAAGAAAAGTGTTATTGAGGTATTTTTGCCTTGCCTTGACACATTTAAAGAAGCAAAAAAATCAATTTCAGATGAAAATGTCTTGTCTGGGGTAAATATGATTGAAAACAAGATTATTTCAGCATTAAAGACACTTGGAGTTGAAAAAATTGAGAGTATTGGTCAAAAATACGACCATAATTTGCATGAAGTGCTTGCTGTTTTGAGAGATGAGAGCAAAGAAAATGATGTCGTTTTGGATGAGTACCAAGCTGGCTACTGTATGAACGGCAAAGTGATAAGATATTCTAAAGTTGTTGTAAACAAATTGGATTAATAAGATTAAATAAACAAAAGAAAATTTACATAAGAAAAATATAAATTTAGCTAAAAATGTGCAGTGATAAGACAAAACTTGTCATGGGTACAAAAAAATAAAACGGGGAGACCTGAATATAAATAAAGAAGGAGATAAAAAAATGAGTAAAATTATTGGTATTGACTTAGGAACAACAAACTCTTGCGTTGCAGTTATGGAAGGCGGAAAGCCAACTGTTATCGCAAATGCAGAAGGAGACAGAACAACTCCATCTGTTGTAGCTTACACAAAGGAAGGAGAAAGACTTGTTGGAAAGGTTGCAAAGCGTCAAGCTATTGTAAATCATGACAACACAATCATTTCTATTAAGAGAGAAATGGGAACAAATTTCAAAGCAAAACTCAATGGAAAGGACTATACACCACAAGAAGTTTCTGCTATGATTCTTTCTAAACTTAAGGCTGACGCTGAAAGTTATTTGGGAGAAAAGGTTACTCAAGCAGTAATTACAGTGCCTGCATACTTCAACGACAGTCAAAGACAAGCAACAAAGGATGCTGGAAAAATTGCTGGACTTGATGTACTTCGTATTATAAATGAGCCAACAGCTGCAGCTCTTGCTTATGGACTTGATAAAGGCGAAAACAAAAACCAAAAGATTTTAGTTTATGACCTTGGAGGCGGAACTTTTGACGTTTCAATTCTTGAAATTGGAGACAATGTGTTTGAAGTTTTGTCAACTAATGGAAACACAAGACTTGGTGGAGATGACTTTGACAACCGCATCATAGATTTCTTAGTTGAAGAATTTAAGAAAGCAAACGGTGGCATGGATTTGTCAAAAGACAAACTTGCTATGCAAAGACTTAAGGAAGCTGCTGAAAAAGCAAAAATTGACCTTTCAGCAACTACACTCACAACAGTGAGCCTTCCATTCATCACTGCAGATGCCAATGGTCCAAAACACCTTGAAGTTGAAATCTCAAGAGCTAAGTTTGATTCTCTTACAGAAGATTTGGTTAAAGAGACAACTGATTGTTGCGGAAAGGCTTTAAAAGATGCAAAACTTACAAATTCTCAAATTGACAAAGTAGTTTTGGTTGGTGGCTCAACTCGTATTCCTGCCGTTGTTGATGCAGTTAAAAATTACACAGGCAAAGAGCCATTTAAGGGAGTGAATCCTGATGAATGTGTTGCCGTAGGTGCAGCAATTCAAGCTGGAGTGCTTGCTGGAGATGTAAAGGATGTGCTTCTTTTGGACGTTACTCCTCTTTCACTTGGTATTGAAACTTTGGGCGGAGTGTTTACAAAGCTTATTGAAAGAAATACAACAATACCTACTAAAAAATCTCAAGTGTTCTCAACTGCTGCTGACAATCAACCAGGTGTTGACATTCATGTCCTTCAAGGAGAAAGAGAATTTGCAGCTCAAAACAAATCTCTTGGAAGATTCCAACTCTCTGACATTCCACCAGCACCAAGAGGCGTGCCTCAAATTGAAGTTACTTTTGATATTGATGCAAATGGTATTGTTAAAGTTTCAGCCAAAGACCTTGGCACAAACAAAGAACAAAACATCACAATTACTGCTTCTTCAAATTTGAGTGAGGCTGATATTGATAAAGCTATCAAAGAGGCTGAAGCACATGCTGAAGAGGACAAGAAGAGAAAAGAATTTGTAGAAACAAAAAATCAGGCAGACAACATGGTTTATTCACTTGAAAAGATGCTTAAAGAAAACGGAGACAAACTTTCAGAAGAAGATAAAAAACGTCTTGAAGACGAAATCGAAAAAGATAAGAAAGAATTTGAAAGTGAAGATGTTGAAGTGATTAAGAAAGCTCTTGAAAGCTTGACACAGGTTTCAAATGAAGTGTTTACAAAGCTTTATCAAAATGCAAATCCAAATGGAGCAAATGGCACAGATGGAAATGCAACAGATAATGGCTCTGCTGCTGGCTCTGACAGTGACCCAGATGTTACTATTGAGTAATTTAAATTGTATTTAACTTGCAATTTGCTATGAGTTTAGGTTTTGATTTGGAGGAGGGGATTTTCAATTTTTGAAATCTCTTCTCTGGTCTACCTAATTAGAAAAAATAAAAAAGGATAAGATTGTGGCTAACAAAGATTATTATGAGATTTTAGGGGTGCAAAAGGGAGCGGATGCGGATGAGATAAAATCTGCATATCGTCGTCTTGCAAAAAAATACCACCCAGATTTAAACAAAGCTCCGGAAGCGGCTGAGAAATTTAAGGAAATCAACGAAGCTTATGAAGTCCTTGGTGATGACAAAAAGCGTGCAAATTATGACCAATATGGCTCTGCTGATGGTCCACAATTTGGTGGACAAGGCGGAGGCTTTGGAGATTTCTTTGGCGGTGGACAAGGCGGCTTTGGTGGTGGCTTTTCAGACATCTTTTCAGACATATTCTCTGCGTTTGGTGGAGGCGGAAATGGCGGTGGTTCGAGAGTTCAACAAAGGGGTGATGACATCAACATTTCAATGAAGCTTACTTTTGAAGAGGCTGTGTTTGGAGTTGAAAAAATTGTCTCTTTCAATCGTGTTGAAGCATGCTCAAGGTGCAGTGGCACAGGTGCAAAAAATGGAAAAGAATTTTCAACCTGTTCTGACTGTAAGGGGGCAGGTAGAGTGCGTTATCAACAAAACACAATGTTTGGCACGACTATAAGAGAAAGTGTTTGCCCAAGATGTGGTGGCAGTGGCAAGATGATAAAAATCAAATGTGAAGAGTGTGATGGAAAAGGCTATCAAAAAGAGCGTGCTTCAGTCAAAGTTAAGTTGCC
>CASXBC010000019.1 GCA_949474265.1 uncultured bacterium
GACAGTTTTGGTGTGCGTTGTGCTGAAAAGATTTCTATTTTGCCGTACTCAAAAAACAACAGAATTTACAAAATTATGCCAAACACCTTTTCAAACACAGGCATAAATGCTTATGATATGGTAAGATTGCTTGTTGGATGGTGCAAGGTTGATTTGGTTTTGATTTTCGACTCGCTCGCAACAAGTAATATTGGCAGATTGGGGTGCTCAATTCAATTTAATGATGCTGGACTGACTCCAGGAAGTGCTATGAACAACTTTGGTTTGCCAATAAACAAAGATAGTTTAAATGTGCCTTGCATTTGTGTTGGGGTGCCTATGATGATTTCTTCAAAAGCATTTGGTCAGAAAAAAGAGATTATTTTTTCGGAGAAAGATGTGGAAGAAAAAGTTGAATATTTATCAAACCTGGTTTGTGATGCTGTGGAAAAACTTTTGTAAAAATAAAAGTAAAACAATCATATATAAAATGTATGAAAAATGTTTTACTGATTGACAGTGGCAGTGGCGGAGTAAATATTTTAAAGAAGTTTTTGGAGGTTTGTCCAAATGCAAACTTCTTGATGTTTTGTGACAACAAAAATCTTCCGTATGGAGATAAAAGTAAGGATGAACTCATAAAGCTGACTGTTGACAATCTTGAAAGTATAAGAAAGTTTTTTAATTTTGATATAGTTGTGTTTGCTTGCAATACTCTTACTTCGGCTTGCATTGATGCTTGCAGAGAAAAGTTTGCTGATATTGAATTTATTGGCACTGTGCCAGCGATTAAGCCTGCTTTGAATTTTTATAATGAAGAAGATGTGGTTGTTATCGCTACAGGGGTAACTATAAGGCACAACAAACTTATTTCAAAACATCCAAATATTAGGTGTGTGGAAATGAGAGAATTGGCAAGTCGTATTGATGAGCATTTGGATGATTTGGGGCAAACAGAGCGATATTTGACGCAAAAACTGCCCAAAATAGGCTGTAAGGCTTTGGTGTTGGGTTGCACGCATTATGTGGCTGTGAAGGAGATAATTTCCAAAATTCTGCCTGACGTAGAAATTTTTGATGGGGCAGAGGGGGTGGCAAACAGGCTTAAAAGCTTTTTGGGTGAAGAAAATTTGGGGTATCAAGTCCAATTAATGACTTCAAAGCAAGATGATATGTGGGCAAAGCTTTGGGATTATCTAAATAGGTGATTTATGTAAAAAAAGACAACCGAAAATAGTTGTCTTTTTTATGCAATATTTAATTTTCAAAAAGATTTGAATTTAAGAACACGGGCTCGCAGGTTATATTGATTCCCATTTTCTTGAGAGTTTTTTCTTCAGAGGATGACATTATATAAGTGCAGTGTGCATCACAGTTTTGAAGATTTGGGATTTGTTCTATTGCAAGTTTCGCTTTTTCATTTTTGCTTGTGCAAATTGAAAGTGCAACCATTACATCATCAAGGGTAAGAATACTGCTCTGTGATTTTAGGATTTTTGTTCTGTAATCAACAATAGGGAGCAATATATCATCTGTAATTATGTCAAAGTCATCTCCAAGTCCAGCTAGAGTTCTTAAAGAGTTTAACACGACAGCTGCTGCAGCAGAAACCACTTTTTTTGTTTTTCCTGTGACAATTTCACCTGTTGGAAGCTCTAATGCTACGCAAGGGAAATTGCTTTCCTTTGCTGTCTTTTTTGCAACATTGATTACAGGGAGCAGTTTTTCAGTCGCACCAACTTCTCCTGCAAGAGATTTGTTTCTTTCAAGTGTCTCATAAGTTGTTTGACCACGCTTATAATCACATTCTGCTCTGTAATATCTTCTAAATATCTCTTTCTTTGCTGCCAAACAGGCAAGTTTGTCATTGATAATAGCTGGTGCAATCATATTGACACCCATGTCTGTAGGAGATTTGTAAACCTCTTTATTTGTGATTTTTGAAAGAATTTCTTTAAGAACAGGGAATACGGCAATGTCTCTGTTGTAGTTTACTGTAAGAGTGCCATACGCATTGAAATGATATGGGTCAATTTGATTTACATCTTGAAGGTCGGCGGTTGCTGCTTCATAGGCGATGTTTACAGGGTGTTTAAGTGGTAAATTCCAAACAGGGAAGGTCTCAAACTTGGCATAACCTGCTTTAACGCCGTGTTTATATTCGTGATACAGTTGAGAAAGGCAGGTTGCAAGTTTTCCGCTTGATGGTCCTGGTGCTGTAACAATTATAAGAGGGCGTGTGGTTTCAATAAATGGATTTGCACCATAGCCTTCATCAGAAACAATGACATCTACTTCATTTGGATAGCCTTTTGTATAGTTATGGAAGAAAACTCTCTCGCCTCTTTGTTCGAGTTTTTTACCAAATTTTGTAGCACTAGGTTGACCTTTGTAAAGGGTGATAACAAAGGCAGATATGTAAAGTCCAAGAGCTCGCATATTATCAACAAGTCTTAAAACCTCATTGTCATAACTTATGCCAAGGTCTGCACGGATTTTGTTTTTTTCAATGTCATTTGAACTTATGCAAAAGATGATTTCTGCTTTGTCTTTCATCTTCTGTAAGAGTTTGATTTTGATATTTGGGTCAAAGCCTGGCAACACTCTTGATGCGTGAAGGTCGTCAAAGATTTTTCCTCCAAATTCAAGATAAAGTTTGTTGTGAAATTTTTTAATCCTTTTATTGATATTTTCGCTTTGAAGTTTGAGATATGTTTCATTGTCAAAGCAAATTTTGTTTTCTTTTTGAGCTTTTGTCTCAGTTTTCTTTGCCATAAAAATCTCCTTACTCAAATATTTTAACTCATAAAAAAAATTTTTCATAGCAATTTTAAAAATTATTTAAAAAAATTTATTTATCTGAAAAATTGAGATTAATTTGTGAAAAACATTACAAAATATTGATATGAATTACCATTACGCATTTTATTATTTAATTCCTGCAGTTTTTATTTTGCTGATTGTTTTTCCTGTTTTTATTGAGGTTAGAGTTTCTTACAATCCAATTTTCAACAGGGGAGTGGTGGCATTATTTATCTTTAAGAAAAAAATATTTTATTACTTTATTTCTTTTCATGGCACCTATATTGAACTTAAAAATGAGAAAGAAACAAAGACTCAAGAGCTTGAGTTTGAAAGTGAAAAATTTGAGGTTATGGAAGAGTTTGGCAAACAAGTTGCTTACAAGTTGAAACTTAAAAAGTTTTACATTTTTTATAACATTGGAGTTGATGATGCGTTTTCAGGGGCAATGCTTTGCGGGCTTATAAATCAAATTTTTACCTTTTTATTTCTGTTTTTAAAATCAAAAAAGCCGACTGCTTCTTTTTGTGTTTATGACACTGTGTCCTACAACAAAGAGGTGTTTGAGCTTGCTGGAGTGACTCAAATTTCAATTTCTTTGTTTGATATTGCATATTCTTTTCTCTATTCGGTTATCATAACTAAAGAATAATTTTATGCAAGGTATAGTGTAATATGTTGCGTAACACACAAAATATGGAGGTATTATGAAAGTTTACACAAATTCAACATCAATAAATGATTTGATTTCAAGTGCGGTGGACAAGATAAAGACAATAGTAGATTCAAGCACAATCATTGGAGAAAGTATTGTCACTCCTGATGGGACAACAATCATTCCTATTTCAAAAGTTACTGTGGGTTTTGTTGTTGGAGGTGGAGAATATGCCGACCTTTCTGCAAGAAGAGTTGCAAACCATTTTCCTATGAGTGGCGGAAGCAGTGGTGGAATGAGTGTTAGTCCTGTTGGTTTTCTTATAATAAAAGAAAGCGGAGATGTTGACTTTGTCAATGTTGAAAATAAGACCTTGTATCAAACAGTGTTAAATATGTTTAATTCACTTTTGGCAAAGCTTGATAAAGACAACAAGAATGAGGCGGAACGCTATGAATAAAGCAAGTAAATATCTTTCATGTTGTGTTGTTTTTGTGCTTGTATTTACCTTTATGTTTTTGGGTGTAAGTACTTTGCTTCCAAACAGATGTTATGCAATGCAAACTTCTGCCAAGGCTTGTGCTGTGATTGAGTCAAAGACAGGTCGTGTGCTGTTTTCAAAAAACCATAATCAAAAACTTGCAATGGCAAGCACTACAAAGATTATGACTGCAATTACTGCCATTGAACATTGCAAAGATTTGGATGAGAAGTTTGTGGTTTCAAAGAAGGCGATAGGTGTGCCTGGCACTTCACTCTATTTGAGAGAGGGGGATGAATACAGCACAAAGGATTTGCTTTATGCACTGATGCTTATTTCTGGCAATGATGCGTCAGTTGCCATTGCAGAGCATGTTGGAGGCTCTACAAGCGAGTTTGTCACTCTCATGAATGAGTTGGCAAAGAAAATTGGTGTTAAGAATACTCACTTTGCAAACACTCATGGTCTTGATGCTGATGGTCATTATACAACAGCTTATGATTTGGCAAAGATAACGGCTTATGCTCTTGAAAATGATACTTTTAGAGAGATTGTGTCAACAAAAAATACTAAGATTGTCAATGGAAAGGGCGAGAACCGATATTTGAGAAACAAAAACAAACTGCTATTTACTTTGGAAGATTGTATTGGCGTCAAAACAGGTTTTACTGATGATGCTGGAAGATGTCTGGTCTCAGCAGTCGATAAGGATGGCATGAAACTTGTTTGTGTGGTGTTAAACTGTGGACCAATGTTTGAAGAAAGTGCAACTTTGTTGAAAACTTGTGCAAATCTTTACAAACTGTATGATTTGACAGAATTATATGATTATGAAAGAAAAATTTTGGTGCTTAATGGCTCGAAAGATATTGCCAGCATAGGCACAAAAGAAAAATTTGTCTATCCATTGACAGAAAAAGAGAAGGCAGATTTGAAATTTGTTTATGATTATTCAAAAGAAATTGAAGCTCCTATGAAAAAAGGTGCGGAGATTGGAAAGACAGAAATATTTTTGGGCAATGACTTGCTATTTTCAGAAAAAATCTATACAATAGAAGATATAAAACCAAAGTCATTGCTACAGAGAATGAAAGATTTTTTTGCCGAGTGGTAAAATTTCCCTCTTTTGTGGCTTTTGACACAGAAGAGGATTTTTTTATGAGTATGAGATTAAATAAGTTTTTGAGTTCTTGTGGCGTGGCCTCAAGAAGAAAATGTGAAGAAATTATTTTAGCAGGAAGAGTGACTGTAAATGGTAAAGTCACTGAAAATTTGGCGACGGTTGTTGATGAAAAAAGTGACAAGGTTATGGTTGACTCAATTCAGGTAAAGTTGCCAACAGAATTTATTTATTTGAAGATGAACAAGCCAAAAGGCTATGCTTGCACTGCAAATGACGAAAGAGGAAGAAAGACAATTTTTGATTTGCTGGAAAACAAAGATGTAAGACTCTTTAATGTTGGGCGTTTAGATTATGATACAGAAGGATTGATTCTTTTGACTAATGATGGTGATTTTGCAAACTTGGTTACTCATCCAAAATACCACTTTGAAAAAGAGTATATTGTCACTGCTGAGGGGCAAGTTAAGGAAGGCGATTTGGCAGTGCTTAGAAAGGGTGTTGTCATTGATGGAGTGAGAATGCCAACGGCAAAAGTTAAGCTTCTGTCTTTTGATGGCAAGTGGAGTAAAGTATCTGTTGTCATTGATGAAGGGCAAAATCATCAAGTTAGAAAAATGTTTGAGGCAATTGGAAAGGATATTAAATTGCTTAAAAGAGTTAGAATTGATGGTGTGCATTTGGGTGGACTTTACAGAGGAAAGACAAAACCAATGACGGCTATTGAAATTGAATACTTTAAAAAAGGATTTTAATATGGAGAAGATTGCTGTTGTTGGTGCTGGTGCATCTGGGCTTTTTGTTGGTGGACTTCTTTCTCAAAAGGGCTTTGACGTGACTATCTTTGACAAGAATGAAAAAGTTGGAAAAAAGCTTTTCATAACAGGCAAAGGCAGGTGCAATCTTACAAATCTTTGTCAGCCAAATGAGTTTTTGCAGGCTGTTGTCAGAGGCGATAAATTTTTGACAAGTGCTATCTATGGTTTTTCCAGCGAGGACTGTGTAGATTTTTTTGAAGCTCTTGGTTTGAAAACGAAAGTTGAAAGAGGTAACAGAGTTTTTCCACTTAGTGACAAATCTAGTGATGTGATAAAGATTTTACAAAATGTTCATTGTCAAAATGTGAAAATGTCTCTTTGTAATAAAGTTGTGAAGATTGAAAAGTTTGATGACGGATTTGAAGTTTATGCAGAGGATGGGAAACACAAGTTTTCAAAAGTGATAGTTGCGACAGGGGGAAAAAGCTACAGCTCAACAGGAAGTTGTGGAGATGGATATGAAATTGCTAAGAGTTTTGGGCATACAATAGAAAGTCTTAAACCTGCATTGTGTCCAATATTGCTTAAGGATTTGTTTGTGAAAAGCTTGCAGGGGGTGTCT
The DNA here is from genome assembly GCA_949474265.1 of uncultured bacterium. Lineage (GTDB taxonomy): Bacteria > Bacillota > Clostridia > Christensenellales > UBA1242 > Caccovivens. The sequence goes on from CASXBC010000019.1 coordinate 6,418, forward strand.
CTTAGAAATGTCAAATTAAAAGTTTTGGCTGATGGTAAAAGTATTGAAGAATTTGGCGAGATGCTTTTTACTGATAAAGGTGTTTCTGGACCAATAGTTTTGACAGTGTCATCTTTGGTTAACCGTGCAAAAAAGGTTGAGCTTATGCTTGACTTTAAGCCAGCTCTTTCTGAGAAGCAACTTGATTTGCGTCTTCTTAGAGATTTTGAAGAAAACAAAAACAAAGATTTGAAAACTGTTTTGAGAGGTTTGCTTCAAAGGTCTGTGGCGGAGATTTTTGCTAAGGCTATTGGACTTGATGAAAATAAAAAAATTCACAACATCACAAAAGAAGAGCGTCAAAGAATTGTGGAAGGGTTGAAAAATTTTAAATTAAAATTTGGTGGACTTTATGATATTGATACAGGTATTGTAACTAGCGGTGGCGTTTGTTTAAAAGAGATAAATCCAAAAACTTATGAGAGTAAATTGATAAAAGGGCTTTATTTCTTGGGTGAGGTTTTGGATTTGGATGCTGTTACAGGAGGCTTCAATCTTCAGATTGCATGGTCAACTGCTTTTGCTTGTGCAAAAGGAATAGCTGGATTTTAGGGAGGTGTAGAATGTTTTTGTGGATTATGAGAATTATATTGTTTTTGCCTTGTATGATTATGCATCCTACAAGATTAAAGGGGAAGAAAAATTTACCAAAAGGCAAAGCTATTTTGTGCTGTAATCATGTTTCAAATTGGGATGCAATTTTGTTTAATTTGCGTATCTGTCAAAAGCCAAGATTTTTGGCAAAGAAGGAACTTTTCAAAGGAAAACTTAAAGCAGCATTTATGAGAGGAATAGGGGCGTTTCCTATTGATAGACAAGCAAATGATATTTCGGCTATCAAAAATTGTATGAAATATTTGAAAGAAGGAAAAAAACTTTTTATTTTTCCTGAGGGCACTAGACTTGTCAATGAAGAAGAAATTTTGGGAGAAATCAAAGGTGGTCTTTCACTCATTGCTATAAAGACTCAAACTCCAATTGTTCCTATTTGGGTAAAGGCAAAACCAAAACTTTTTAGAAACAGTGTGTATTATATTGGAAAACCTTATGAGCTTTCAGATTTTTATGGAAAGAAACTTGACGAGCAAACCTTGGCTGAGGCAGATAAAATTGTCAGAGAAAAGATGCTTGAAGTCAGAGAAAACAATCTTCCAAAGAAGAAAGAAAAATAAAAACGACATTAAAGTCGTTTTTTTTGTTTAATTACTTTTTGAAATTTCTCTTGACACATTTGTCTGTTTTGCTTGAGATGTTTTTACTTCATCAGATTTTGTTTTCCATGCTTTTGCATAGTTTACAAATTTGTCATAGTACTCTTTTTCGGGAAGGTTGATGTAATCTACAATGATAACCGATTTTTTCAAACTTGAGTTTATGGTTGAATAGGTAGAAACTGTTTTGTTCCAAAGCGAAACAAGAGCAATCAAATTTTTCTTACCTTGCAATTTTTCTGTTTTTTCGCAAGAAGTTAAAGCTTGTTCATTTTTTTGAACTAAAAGATAAAAAGCATAAAGATAAGTGGCTTTTTCGTCAATTGATGCCGGACACAATCTTTTAAAATCCTTTTGAGAAAAAATAGTTTTCATTTCTTCAAGTTTGCTTTTTAAATCTGCATCATTTGTATTTTTTAAAAGATTTGATTCCATCTCTTTTTCTCTTTCTTGTTTTGCATAAAGCACAATTTTGTCATACTCTTCTTTTTCAGGCAGTGTAATTTTGTTTATGACCAACATATCATGTGCTCGACCTTTGCTGGTAACAACAGTTTGTACTGTTTTGTCCCAAAGAGAAACCAATTTTAATAGATTTTTTCTTGCTTTAAATCTGTCAAGAATGTTTTTGCTTTCCCAAGCATTTTTATTCTTTTTTATAAGTGAGTAAAGTGCATAAAGGTAAGTCTTTTGTTTATCGTCTTCAAGTGGAGTAATATTTTCAAAATCAAAGCACCATAATGCTTTTTTAATAAGAAGTAAATTATCCTCTAATGTCATTTAATATTTTTTCCTTTTAAATTGTTTTCTGCTTGGAAAAGTCTCTAATTCCAAGTGGATGGCTGCATAGTTTGTCTATTTCATTTATGAGGTTGTCCTGAGGTTTGTTTTCTTTTGTTATGGTTAGAACTGATTGCTGTCTTATGTCATCATAGTCAAATTTTGTGCCATCAAAGTGATAGCAATATCTAAGCAGGGTGTAAGTAAATTTATTTGTTATACCAAATTGTTGGCGGTTGTGTTTTTCTTGGATTTGTTCAAGGGATTGTTCCTCCAAAAGTCCCTTTCCATTTTGATTAAAGCAATATTCTTCTCCCATTAAATTAGTTTGATATCTAATAGGCATAAAGTTTGGAGCAACAACTTTTTTGATGCCTTCCTTTTTCATTGCAGAAAGGAAAATTGTTAGAGCAACAAGAGCGTTTGGAGACACTTGTCCAATTATATCTTGCATGTCAACATCTTTGTTTGTTTTGCGGAAAAAGCGGTCAAGTTCTTTTGAAATATGATTTGTTTGTTTTTCTTTCTTGGCTTGAATGGCAAAAATATAAGCAGTGTCAGCTATCAAACCAAAAGTTATTGTCGGAAGAATGAATTTGTCTTTGTTGGTGTCAACAAAATAAGAGGTAAAGCGATAAGGTGCTTCAAGCATAGATGGATTTTTCAAAAGGTCTGCCTTGAGAGTGTAGTTCTTAATTTCTCCAAGTTGGAAGCTTTGAGTTTGCAAAACATTTTCAAGCATTTTTGTCCTAGTTTCAATATAGGAGAGTATGTTGTTTCGGTCAAAGTTTGTTGTGTTTGTAATAAGGTCTAGGAAAAGTCTTTCTCTAAAAGTGTGGTCATAATATGAAAAGTTTTGTTTGTCAGCGATGTAAAAATTTTCAGCAATTTGCAAATATTTTTGAGTAAGTCTTGCAAACATCTCTGTATCAGGGATTTGGATGATTGGTGTCAAAAAGTCATTTTCATCAATTGAGCTTTTTGCTTTGTTGGTTGTTTTAAATATATCATCTCCATTTTTGATGAGGGTGTCGCCAACTTTTGCGTAAAATTTGCTGTGATATTTCCAAGTCCCATTGTATGCAGAGTCTGTGGTGTCCACTTCAATAAAACCAAGATTTGCTTGGCTGAATATTTTGTTTATTATAGCTTTTGTTTCCTCAAGAGTTATCTTTTCCATGTTGTTATTATAGCATATTTTATGTGGGAAAGCAATAGCTTTCACTATTATTTAGCGAAGTCTGAAATGTCACAATTTATTTGACTTTTTCTATAGTATTGTTTAATATATATTTAAAGTTGTGTCGCTTTTGCGACAATTGATTAAGGAATGATTATGAGCGAAAAATTTAATATGGAACTAATTGATAAGACTTTTACGTCTTATCGCAAAGGACAATCTTTTGATGGGGTGGTTGTTTTAAGAAGGGATGACGGCATAATTTTTAATATTGGTGGTAAAAATGACGCGTTTATTCCATCTAGTGATTTTGAGGATTATTCTCAGGTCAAAATTGGAGATAGATTTGCTGTTGTTATTACAAATCAAAAGAATGAAGAGGGGCTTATTGAGGCGTCAAAGTCTTTGGCAGACTCTCTGAAAATTGCAAATCAAAATGCTGGTTCGTTGAGACTTGGAAGCAAGTTTTCTTTTGTTGCTACAAGCGTGGGTGATGGCTTGTTGTCAAAAATGGGTGATTATAAAATAATTGTGCCATTTGAACAAGTGTCTGAGCATTATGTGAAAAATTATCATTCACTTGTGGGAAAGCAATTTGAGGCTGTTGTAACTGAGATTGATAAGGATGCAAAAACCATTGTTGCGAGTGTCAAGCTTTTGCAAGAACAGACCAGAGTTGCTATTGAAAAAAACTTTTGGAACATCATTTTTATTAACAAAATTGTCAAAGGTAAAGTTGAAAGGATTATGCCTTATGGAGCTTTTGTCAATGTAGATGGAGTGGACTGCTTTTTGCATATTTCAAACATCTCTTATGAAAAACTTGAGAAAGTTGAAGATGTTTTAAATGTCGGGGATGAAAAACAATTTAAGGTCATCAAAGTAGATAGAGAAAATAAAAAGGTTGAGCTTTCTCTTAAGGCTCTTTTGGAGGACCCTAAAACTACAAGAATTAAAGAACTAATGGTTGGGCAGGTCTATGAGGCAGATGTAATAAAACTTTTGCAATTTGGTGCAATTGTAAAAGTTTCAAATGGGGCAACAGGGCTTTTGCATATCTCAAATTGTACAGAAGATAGAACTAAAAAGATTTATGAACTTGTGAAAGTTGGCGATAAGATTTTGGTTGAACTTATTTCAAAAGATGAAGAAGAGCAAAAGATTTCGTTTAAACTTGTAAATAATAAAGCTGATTAAAAGAAGTTGCATAATACACTTGGTTTTGTGTGATATGCAGTTTATGTAATACAATATATAGATTTTTATGGCAAAAAATTTTTTTGCCATAAATTGTGCTAACGTGGCTCAGTCGGTAGAGCAGTTGATTCGTAATCAACAGGTCGCGGGTTCGATTCCCGCCGTTAGCTCCAAATAACGAAAATCTTTTTATGGAGATGGGATAATGATTTTGTTGTGTGGCTATGGTGGAGATGGAAGAAGAGTCAATGAAGAAGCGGTAAAAGAGCAAATTGTCAAAATTTGTAAGGGAAAAACCGTTGCAATTATTGTCAATGCCAAGCCTAAAAATGCCATTGAAACAGACATAGAAGTTGGCAAATTTTTAACACAAAATAACATTGAGAATGAATTGTTTGATTTGGATACAAAAAATTCAACTTTGCAAAATTTTGATGTGCTCTATCTCGGGGGAGGGAGTCCTTTAAGACTTATGGATTCAATCAGAAAAAATGGATATCTTAATTTTGATTGGAAAAGTAAAGATATAATAGGGCAAAGTGCTGGTGCAATGATTTTGTTTAGTAAGTTTTGTGATTCTATTGAGGTTGAAAACAGAGAGTTGACCATTGAAGATTTTGATATTTATGAGGGCTTAGGCTTGATAAATTCGGAAAAATTGTTTACTCCACATTACAATTCGCTTAGTGGAGTTTATGGAAAGTTATATCTTGAGAAGCTTAAACAAGAAAAATTGGATACCATAAAACTTAATGACAAAGAATATTTAATTTTTTGATTATTTGAAAATACTGAAACATAAAAATTTTCGTAGAGCAAAAATAAAAAGCCATCTTATTGAGAGGCTTTTTTTAATAACAAAATTATTTGTAGTTTGGAGAATTTTTATAGAGCGGAGTATGAGTTGATTAATTGTCTCTTTGTGGAGAAAAAAGGTCTGAAAGCGGTGGTTGTTTGTTGTTTAGCTGGTCAATCAGCATTTCTGCACCATACATAGCATTTATAACTCCGTTGGCACCACAGCTTAGCATATAATAAATGTTTGGGTCTTGTGATTTTCCAATTATACCTAAGTTGTTGTCGGTTTCTCCAAATGCTCCGCAAAAAGAATATTCAACTTCAATCTCATCTTTGTGCATTGGAAACAAGTTGATGAGTTCTTTCTCAAGCTTTTTATATTTTCTCTGTGCAACGAAAGCAGAGATTTGTGCTTTAAATTTGGTGTCTTCTCCACCAAATATTATTCTGTTGTCTGGCAACAGTCGCAGGTAATGATAAGGTTTTTTGTCATCTTGCAAAAGTGTGTTTTGTAAGATTTTTAAGTTTGGCACGGGTTTTGTCACAATGGTATAAGAGATATTATTGGTGCAAATAGTAGGAGGTTTAAAGAGTTCAAAGTTGTAGCCTGTAGCGAATATAATTTTTTTGCAAAATATTTTTTCATGAAAGTTTGTTGATGCAATAAATCCATTTTCAGTTTTGGTTATTGTGCTTATTTCAGTGTTTTCAAACAAATTTTTTTGGTTCGTGCTGTTTTCTATCAGTTGTTTTGCAAAAAGATAGGGGTTAAATTCTGCTCCGCCATCTTGACAAAATAGCCCAGCTTGAAAATCAAAGTTGAAAGGATTGTTTTCTTTTTGATATAATTTTGCATTGAAACCGTGTTTTATTCTGAAATTATATTCTTTTTCAATCGCACTTTCTCCAAAAATATTTTTTGTGTAAAGCAGAGATGGACGTTTGCTGAAATGACAAAAATTTCCATATTCGTTGATAAAATCTTGGATTTTTTCTATGCTTGAAAGACCCATTTTGTAAGTTTGCACTATTTCTTCTTCGCTCATAAATTCTAACAAGTCCTCTGCGTAATCATCAAGTTGATATTCAAGTAATACTGTTGCACAGGATGTGCATCCAAAGCCAAACCTTGATTTATCTACCATTGTCACATTGAAATGCTTGGATAAATAAAAGTTTGTTATTGCACCAATAATCCCTCCTCCAATAATTAAAATGTCGGTTTGTATATCGCTGTTTAAGTAAGGATAATTTTTTAGACGCTCAAACTGACAAAAGAAAGGGTCTCCTTTGACATATTCTTGAGCTTTTTTCTTTCTTCTAAATAATCTTTTCATTTTATAATAATTGACCTTGTTTGTTTTTTTATGCTAATATTAAATAAATGGAATTTTAAGGGGGATTTGTATTTATGAAAGGTTTGGTTTATCTAATTTCTGGTGCGGGGGGGGGTATTGGCTCTGCAATAGTAAGAAGAATTGCAACGAGCATTGAATGTGGAACAATAATTGCACACTACAACTCAAACCGCAAAAGTGTTGAAAGTTTGAAGAATGAATTTGAAACAAAGAAAATAAAGTTAGAGCTTGTTCAAGCTGATTTGGAGAAAAAGGAAGAAGTTAAGAGGCTTTGTGATGAGATTTTGACAAAGTTTGGTCATGTTGATGTTTTGGTCAACAATGCTGGTTGGGTTGATGATAAAGAAATCTCAGAAAGAAGTTATGAGGATTTTGAAAAGACAGTCAAAATTAATCTGCTTGCACCATTTTATTTAACTAAAGTTTTTGGGCAGAAGATGTTTGAAAACAAGTTTGGAAAGATTGTCAATATTTCATCAACAAGCGGTTTGATTTTACATTCTGGAAGTATGTGTCCGACAAGCATTGATTATGATGCAACGAAGGCAGGAGTTAATGTTTTGACAAAAAATTTCGCAAAAGAGTTTGCTCCTTATGTCAATGTTAATGCGGTTGCTCCAGGCTGGGTGGATACACCAATGAACTATGAGTTGCCAGAATATGTGAGAGAAGAAGAAAATGAAAAAATACTCAAAAATCGCTGGGCAAAACCAGAAGAAATTGCCGAACTTGTTTGGTATCTTATGAGTGACAAAGCAGATTTCATCAATGGAAGCATTTATGAAATTGATGGTGGAAAGAAATAATAGTTTTAAGTGGAATGCTTGGAGGAATGTATGAAAGATAGAGTTTATCTTGTTTCTGGTGGTGCTGGTGGGATTGGTTCTGCCATAGTTGGAAAAATTGTGGAAAATATTAAACAGGGTGTAATCATTGTCCACTACAAAGACAATCGAATGGTTGCACAAGGTTTGAAGAAGAAATATGAAACCAGCAAAATTAAGATAGACATTTTGCAAGCCGATTTTGAAGAGCAGTCTCAACTTGAAGTTTTTTGTGATAAGATTCTTTCAAATTATGGACATGTTGATGTTTTGGTCAATAATGCTGCTTTTTATGATGAAAAAGAAATCTTCGAAAGAAGCTATGAGGATTTTGAAAAAACCGTAAAAATCAATTTGCTTGCACCATTTTATTTGTCAAAAGTTTTTGGTCAGAAGATGGTTGAAAACAAATTTGGAAAGATTGTCAACATCTCCTCTGAAAATGGTTTGATTTTGTATTCGGGATGTTTCAATCCGACAAGCATTGATTATGATGTGACAAAAGCAGGGCTTAATGTTTTGACAAAGAACTTTGCAAAAGAGTTTGCACCTTTTGTCAATGTCAATGCGGTGGCTCCAGGTTGGGTGGAGACGCCTATGAGCAGTGGTATGACTGATGAGGATAAGAAAATTTCTGAAAATAAAATTTTAAAAAATCGTTGGGCAAAACCAGAAGAAATTGCCGAGCTTGTTTGGTATCTGATAAGTGACAAATCGGATTTCATCAACGGAAGTATTTATGAAATTGACGGCGGAAATAAATAGGTTATTTATTTTACACATATAAATTAATTATTTAAGGAGGGAAATATGAGAAAAAGGCTTTCTATCAAAGTGGAGAATTGTCCACAAAATCATCCTTGTCCTGCTGTTAAGGTTTGTCCTGTTGGTGCATTGTCTCAAAATGGTTTTGATGCACCTGTTATTGACCACACAAAATGTATTAGATGTGGAAAATGCTCTTCCTTTTGTCCTAAAAGAGCACTGATGTTGGAAGAAATGAATTAGTTTAGGGAGGATTAAATGAATCAAGGAAAAAGAAAAAGAGCAAGAGGCATAGTTTTTTTGGATGGAAAACTTGTCTCTATGTATCGTGAGTTTCAAGATAGAGTGTTCTACACAATCCCTGGCGGTGGCATGGAAGAAGGTGAAACTTTGCAGGAATGTGTAAAGCGTGAAGTTTTTGAAGAGTTTGGGCTTGTGGTTGAACCTGTTAAGAATGTTTATATTTATGAAAGTGAAACTAGCATAGAATATTTTTATCTTTGTGACTATGTTTCTGGTGAGTTTGGAAGCGGACAAGGAGAAGAATTTCAGCCAAATAGAAACAGAGGAGTTTACATTCCTTCTTTAATTGAGTTTGAGGAGATTTCAAAACTTCCGCTTATGCCACCAGAAATTGCAAAGGCGTTGGATGAGGATTTAAAGAAAAATGGAACAAAACTTCGTGATGATGTGAAAAGAGTGAATTAGCAATAGTTTTTGAAAAGGTAGATACTTATGGATAAAAGTTTTTTTAAAGATATGACTTATGGTATGTTTGTTGTTTCAACAAAGGATGAGGGGAGAGATGTTGGTTGTTTTGTCAATACAATTTGTCAGATTACTAGCCAAAGCATGATAATTGCTGTCTCATTAAATAAAAGTAATTTTACAAATTTTGCAATAAAGAAACATAAAAGCTTTGCTGTTTCTGTGCTTTCGACCAAGACAAAGCCAGAGGTTATTGGAAAGTTTGGATATTTTTCATCGAAGGATGTCAACAAGTTTGATGGTTTTAAGTGTTTTGAAACAAACAATTTGACGGTTATTGATGAAAATATCTGTGGGTATAAGATTTGTGAACTTGTGGATGTGGTTTCTGTTGATACTCATGATATATTTTTGGTAAGAGTGGTGGATTGAAAAAAGACAGGTGACTTTGAGCCTATGACTTATGCTTATTATCATAATGTGATAAAAGGCTCGGCTCCCAAAACAGCTCCTACTTATGTTGAAGAAGAAAAGTCTTTGCAAAGGGGCAGGAGATATAAGTGCATGATATGTGGGTATATTTATGACGAAACAAAAGAAGGCATGGCTTTTGACGAATTGCCAGAAGATTGGACTTGTCCTGTTTGCGGTGTCAGAAAAGAACAATTTAAGTTGATGGAAGAATAAATTTGGAGGGACTTATGAAAGTTGTAAAGAAAGAAGAAAGAGAATTTTGGCAAACGCAAAGTGCAAATGGTTTTGAATATCCTTTTGGTCAAACAAATATTGATTGTGCTGTGGTTGAAATACATGGCAGGCATCCTCTTTCTGGATGGTTTAGAAACACAAAAGTGGATGAGATGATTTACTGCAAGAGTGGTGTTGGTGAAATAGTTTTTAGTGGGGGGGGGACTTGGAATTTGAGTGAAGATGATGCTGTCTTCATTAAGAAAAATGAGTGGTATTATTGGAG
>CASXBC010000020.1 GCA_949474265.1 uncultured bacterium
AAAGCTTAAAGATTTGGAAGTTAATGCCTATGTCTATCAATATGAAAATGCTCATGTGGCTAAGTCTCAAATAAGTCAGAGAATACAAGCTCTTGAAGAGGAACTTTTTGCTAGACAAACAGACCTTGAGCAACTTTCAAAAGATTATGATGACCAAATGAATCAACTCTCTGATTTTGACAAGAAGATTGCAAGATTGAATGATGAGCTTTTAAATTTGACTGTTGAGTTGGAAAAGCAAGAGGGTGAGACCAAGATTGCTAGAGAGAGGATAAACTTTACTCATAAAGAAAATGACCGCATAAATCTTGATATCACCAATGCCAAGATTGTGCTTGAAAACTGTGATGAGCAAGAGAAAGTTAAGAGAGATGAGCATAAGTCTCTTTCAGAAAAATTGGGTGTTTTACAACATACTTATGAAAATCTTTCAAATAAACATCTTGAAATTGTGGATGAGATGTCTCTTAATGAGACTGAAGCTGGGCAATCTCAGCAAAAAATGATTGAGACACTTGGCTCGCTTTCTGATGTCAAGAGTAATGTGTCTCGTCTTGAGGCGGAAAAAGGGCTTTTGATAGAGAATAGCAGTGTCTTGACGAAGAACATTGAAGATGTTGAAGCAAAAATAATAGATGCTAGAAAAACTTTTGAAGAGAGCCAAAATCTTATCAAACTTGAAACAGAGCAAGTTGAGAAGATTAAAGCTGAGAATGAGGAGATTGCTGGCAGAATTTTTGTTGGAGCGAAAGATATTGCTGAGCTTGAGAGTGAAAGAGCAAACATCTCCACTCAAATCAAGGTTTTTGAAAATAGAAAAAAATTGCTTACAGAAATGCAAGCCGAATATGAAGGCTATGCTTATAGCGTTAAGAAAATATTGAAAGAAAGTGAAAGAAATTCAGCCATCAATAGCAAAATGGTTGGTGTTTTGGCATCACTTATCAAAGTGCCAGCAGAATATGAAACAGCCATTGAAGTGGCACTTGGAAATGCTGTACAAAATATTGTTACTTACAATGAAAACGGTGCAAAAGACCTTATTTCATTCCTTAAAGAAAACAAGTATGGACGTGCAACTTTCCTTCCTATCAGCACTATGAGAAGGCGTGATATGGACGAAAAGGCTATTGCTGGACGAAAAGGTGTCTTTGGGGTTGCTAGCAGGCTGATTTCTTATGACAAACAGATTGATAATGTGATAAGTAATTTGCTGGGTGGAACTGTCATTGTAGACAATATGGTTACTGCAGTTGACCTTGCAAAAGACAATATGTTTTCATTTAAGATTGTTACACTTGATGGTGATGTGGTAAGCACACAAGGTTCTCTTACAGGTGGAAGCAAGAAAAATGAAATAACAAACCTTATTTCAAGAGAAAGAGAAATTGAATCTCTTGGAAATGAAATAGATGTTCTGTCTAAAAAAGAATATGAGATGAGAAACAAAATCAATTATCTTAATGTTGAGCTTAATGACTCAAAAGCAAACGAAAAGAGAATTGTTGGACAAAGAGCAGAGCTTGAAATTAAGCTTGCTAAAGAGCAAGAAAGACTTGAAGCGCTTTCAAATACTTTGAATGAACTTGAGGATGAGAAAAGAGTTTATGAAATGGAAAAGACTTCTGTTTCAAACAAACTTAAACTTATTGAACAAGACCTTTCTCAATCAAACCTTGTTCAAAATGCCTTGAGTGGAAATAAAGAAGATGCAAACTTGCTTGTTAAGCAAAAACAAGAAAGATACAATCAGATAAGGCAAGAAAGAGATGAAATTGTTTCAAATATGACCACTGTAAAAGTTGAAATTGCATCTTGCGAGACTAGATTGAAGGCAATTGATGAAGAACTTGAGCGTATTATGCTTGAAAGAGACAAACAACAATCTAATATTGCAAATTTTGAAGCACATCTTGCTGACAACGAGAAGTTTATTGAAGATGCTGAAGAAATGATAAGATTGAAGATTGAAAATGCAAAGCCTTCAGAGACGAAAGACAACCTTCAAAAGATAAGAAAAGAAAGAGAAGACTTTGAAAATAGCAAAATTGCAATTTCTTCAAACATCAAAAAGCTTGATGAAGGTAAAACCACCGTCATGGAACAAATATCTGTTGTCAATGACAAAAAATATCGTGAAGAAGGTAATTTGGCAAAAGTTGATACAGAACTTGAAAGTATGCAGGAACGTATTTACGAAGAATATAGCTTGACTTATAATGGCTGTCTTGAGTTTAGGAGACCAGACTTTGAAATTAAAGAGGCTCTTATTGAAATCAGTAAGCTTAAAAAAGACATTTCAGCCCTTGGCTATGTTAATGTGCACGCTATTGAAGATGTTTCAACTTTGCTTGAAAGGTACAATGAAATGTCAACTCAATCTGAAGACTTGAAGAAAGCTGAAGAAGATTTGGTGACTATTATAAAAGATTTGTCAAATGAGATGCTTACAAAGTTTAATGATGAATTTAACAAGATAAATGATAGCTTTAAGATTGTCTTTAGAGAATTGTTTGGTGGTGGAAATGCTAGACTTGAACTTACAGATGCTGAGGACCCACTTGAAGCAGGAGTTGAAATTATTGTTCAACTTCCAGGAAAGGCTGCAAACAAATTGTCTTTGCTTTCTGGTGGAGAGAAGACTTTGACTGCAATTGCTCTCTTGTTTGCGATTTTGCGTTTAAAACCATTGCCATTCTCATTGCTTGACGAAATTGAAGCTGCTCTTGATGACGCAAATATTGAAAGATTTGCTATGTATTTAAAGAAATTGTCTCAGTCAACACAATTTATAGTTATTACACACAGAAAGCCAACAATGGAGCTTTCAGACAGTTTGTATGGTGTAACTATGGAAGAAAAAGGTGTGTCTAAGATTGTTTCTGTAAAACTTGCAGATGCTATCAAACAGGTTGAAGCTGAATAATAAGGGGATATTATGGGACTTTTTAAAAAAATTGGAAATGCTCTTAAAAAGACAAAGGAGGCATTTTCAAGAAAAATTGATGAACTTCTTTCTCATGGAGAAATTGATGACGAACTTTTTGATGATTTGACAGATATTCTTATATCTTGTGATATTGGAGTTAAGTCTTCTGTTGAGATAGTGGAAGAGTTGAGAAGTGAAGCTCATGCAAAAAAAGTGAGAACTGCAGAAGGGGTTAAAACTCTTTTGAAAGAGATTATTGCAAGATATTTTGAGGATGCTCCTCAAATTGAAATTAAATATCCAGCAATCATAACTATTATTGGTGTCAATGGTGTTGGAAAAACTACCACAATAGGGAAACTTGCCAATTATTTTAAGTCTGAAAAGAAGAGTGTTACTCTTGTTGCGGGTGATACTTTCAGAGCTGCTGCATCATCTCAGCTTGCTGAGTGGGCTGCCAGAACAAAAACGAGAATTATTAAGCATGCAGAAGGTGCTGATGCTGGAGCGGTTGTTTTTGATGGAATAACAAGTGCAAAAGCAAATCAAACTGATGTGCTTTTGGTTGATACCGCTGGAAGATTGCACACAAAAACAAATCTCATGGCAGAGCTTAAAAAAATTGAAAAGATTGAAGATAGAGAGTATCCAGAGGCAAATAAATACAACTTCATTGTGCTTGATGCAACTACAGGTCAAAATGCTTTGTCTCAGATAAGTGCCTTTTCTGAGTATGCTAAAATTGACGGCATAATTCTTACAAAGCTTGATGGAACAGCCAAGGGTGGTGTGATAATTGCAATTGAAAAAGAGTATAAATTGCCGGTTGTTTTTGTTGGGACGGGTGAAGGTGTCAATGATATTGAAGAGTTTTCACCAAAAGCTTTTGTTGAAGAACTTTACTAAATATAAGGTAATATGCAATGCGTAATACAACCATATATAGTGTAGTACGCAAACAATATATACTATAGGAGAGAAAATTGTGAAGAAAAAATTTGATGGAAAAGTTGCTGTAATTTCAGGAGCATCAAGTGGAATTGGAAATGCAATTGCCAAGAGGCTTAAGGCGGAAGGCATGAGAATCTATGATATATCTAAGACTGTCAACGCAGATGAAATGTTTGAAAAGTCTTTTGAATGTGATATCTCAAATGATGAAATGGTTAAAACTGTTGTTGATGAGATTTTGGCAAAAGAGAAAAATATAGATATGCTTTTTTGTAATGCTGGCTTTGGAATTGCTGGTCTTGTTGAGAATGCGTCTATTAAAAATATTGACAGCATTATGAATGTTAATTTGCTTGCTCATATTAAAATGACAAAATTATTTTTAAAGAATATAAATCCAAAGGGAAGGATTGTCTTTACAGGTTCTATGGCTACAATAATTCCTCTTCCTTATCAAGCATGTTATAGTGCAAGTAAAGCAGGTATTGATAGCTTTGCAAGAGCGGTTGCAACCGAAGTTAAAAGTAAAAAAATTAAAGTTACAACTTTTATGCCAGGAGATGTCAACACAGGTTTTACTGATGCCAGAGTGAAAGAGACAGGAAGTGGTGCTGGAGAAAAACACAGCATTGTAAAAATGGAAAAGGCAGAAAGAAAAGGAAGAAATGCTGACTATGTCGCAAAGAGGGTTGTAAAGATAATTAAAAAGAAAAATCCACCACTTCGTGTTTCTATTGGTGGAGTGTGGAAACTTGTTTATGGGCTTGTCAGGATTGTGCCTACAAAGTTTTTAAATTTTCTTGTTGAGAAGATTTATATTTAAAAATTAAAAGCTTTTCTTTTGAAAAACTTAAACACAATTATATTGAAATCTGGGAAACTTGTCTCAGATTTTTCTTTTTTGGCAAAATGTGACATTTTTCAACATATATTTTGTCATAGGAGTTAGTCTTATGGTGTTTGAGAGTTTTGCATATTTTTTTAGCCGAATTTGTTTGTTTACAAATTATGTAAACACTGCACAGGGGTTTCCAAAACCACTGACTGCAGAGGAAGAGAAGAGTTTGTTTAAAAAGATGAAAAGTGGGGATGAAAAAGCAAGAGATAAGCTCATTAGCCACAATCTTAGGCTAGTTGCTCACATTGTAAAAAGATATACAAATTCGCTTGAGGCGGATGACCTTCTTTCTGTGGGAACAATTGGGCTTGTGAAAGCGATTGATTCTTTTGATTATGACAAAAAAGTTCAGTTGTCAACCTATGCGGCAAGGTGCATTAACAATGAGATTTTGATGCTTATTCGTTCAAACAAAAAGCACAAAAACGTTGTTTCTTTAAACAGTTTGACAACAAATAATGATGAAGATAAAGAATTGGAACTTCAAGATGTTATTGCCTCAGATGATGAGGAGATTTTTGCACAGGTTGAGACTAACCTTACCGTTCAAAAAGTGAAAAATATTATTAAAAACAAACTTGATGACAGAGAGAAAGAAGTCATCAATCTTCGTTATGGTATAGATTGTGACAAGGCTTACACTCAAAAAGAAATTGCTGATAAATTGGGGATTTCTCGTTCTTATATTTCACGAATTGAAAATAAAGCACTCAGTATTGTCAGAGAAGAATTTGAAAAGGAAAGTCAGTCTCCTTTTGATTAAAATCCTTTGTAATATAACTCAAAATGCTTGACAGATACATTTTATAATCTTAAAATAATTATATAAACATAAGCAAAAGTGTATTTTGTTTTGTATTTTTGCAATATTTATTGAAAAAGGAGGTGCAATTTGGAAAAATCTGAGTTTTATAATGTTGTTGGCAAATTGATTGTGCCTCTTTTTACCGGTGCTTATATGGCTGGAGAGATAGAGTCTTCTTCCAGAGATATGGAAGTTGCTCTTGGAAAAAGCAATTCAATCTTGCTTAAGCCCACAAAATTGGATGATTATCGTATTATTTTAAAAAGAGGACAAGCTTTTAAGTCATTTGAAGTGAATTTAATCCGTTCAATTATTGAAGCTTTAAATGAGATTTCAGATTTAAATATAAAGGATAAAATGTATGTTTCAAAGCTTCAAAGCATGGCGTTGGAACGTGCGTTGATTGAGACAATAACTGACACAGGAAGAGATACCATCCTTGGTTTGATAAATGGTCTTGGCAAGTGGGCATCAAGGACTTATGAAGGGCAAATGGTGTCACTTGGAATTTTGGTTAATCTTGGTGCAGTCTCAGATAGCTCAAATCCTGTAAATTATTATGAAATATTAAATAGTGACTTTTTTGCACTCTTTACTGATGCAAAAAATTCTTTCATTGAGTTTGACAGAAATGGAACTTTGCTGGGATATGTTACACTAAAAAATCCAAAACAGGTTGCGACGGTCTCTCCACATGTTTATGAAAGAGTGGCAAGGGTTTGCAATGACAAAAGAGTTGGTATTTGTCTTACTGAACAAGGTG
The DNA here is from genome assembly GCA_949474265.1 of uncultured bacterium. GTDB lineage: Bacteria > Bacillota > Clostridia > Christensenellales > UBA1242 > Caccovivens. The sequence goes on from CASXBC010000020.1 coordinate 6,347, forward strand.
ACATTCTTGTCTTTTATTCAAGACAGCTTATGTTTGCAAAGAGAAATGGAAATTGGTGTGTTTACTCTCATGATGAAATCATAAGATTGTTGCAAAACAATGTTTCTTCTGCTGCGAAACAAATCAGACGTTCAATTTACAACACTGCACTTGATTGCTCTTTTGCATACAAAGGGGCTTGCCTTGCTTATATTGATAAGGATAAGTCTATAGAGGCTCTAGCACATATTGATGCTGCTGACATAATATCCGAGCAATATTTTGATATGAAAAAGCAAAAAGAACTTGAGGAAGCTGGAAAACTTTACAATCTTGGCAATGCAAAAGATATAATTGATAGATTTAGTCTTTCTTATGAAGAATTTTTGGATAAATACAAATATTCAAAGACAATGGCAGTGAGAAGAATTGTTGCAGGAAAGAAAATTTTTGAACTTGACAGAAAACTCGTTGAAGAAATGACGTCAATTGATGGTGCGACAATTGTAGATTATGAGGGAACAATCATTGCTGTTGGGGCAATTGTGAAGATTGAAGCAGGAAGCCAAGGCGGTGGTCGTCTTGCAGCAGCCAAAACGCTTGCAAAATATGGTGTTGCAATTAAAGTTTCTCAAGATGGAATAATGCAAGGCTTCACTCTTGACAAAAAGTCAGGCTCAGTAAAACAGATTTTCTATGTTGGCTAATAATAAATAAATCACGAATTATCGTGATTTTTTTGTTTGAAATTTGCTTGTGACGCATTTAATATTTATGATATAATAAAAATATAGTGGAGTTGAAAAGGGCTAATGAATAGATTTGTTTATTTAGATAACAATGCAACAACAAAACTTTCTGAAATGGTGAAAGAAGCAGTTATGCCTTATCTTGATTTGCAATACGGAAATCCTAGTTCGGTTTATGGACATGGAGCAAAAGTTGGAAAGGCTGTTGCTGATTCGAGAAGTATGTGTGCCAAACTGTTGAATTGTGAGCCTAATAAGCTTATTTTCACAAGCGGTGGAAGTGAAAGCAATTGTTCTGCTTTTAACAGTGCAATCAATCAACTTTCAAATAGGAAAAAGATAGTTACGACAAAGGTTGAGCATAGCTCTATTCTAGAATATTGCAAACTGCTAGAAAACAGAGGCTATGAAATTGTATATCTTGATGTTGACGAGAATTGCAATTTGAATGTAAAGCAGTTGGAAAGTGTAATTGATGATAAGACAGCATTGATTTCAATTCAGTTTGCAAACAATGAGGTTGGGACGGTTTTACTAACTGAAGAGACCATAAAAACTATTAAAAATCTTAAAACTAAGTACAAATTTTTGTTTCATGTTGATGCAGTGCAAGGTTTGGGAAAATATGATTTTAATGTTTCAACTTTTGATGCTGACTTCATTTCATTCTCTGGACATAAAATACACTGTCCGAAGGGTATCGGAATGTTGTATGTTAAAGATATAGGAAGTTTTGTGCCATTGATCGCTGGACATCAAGAATTTGGGCTTCGTGGTGGAACTGAAAATGTGTTTGGAATTGTCGCTCTTGGGCGTGCTTGTGAATATTTGCAGATAGAAATGCCTCAAATAAAAAACAAATTGAAAGAAGTAATCTTATATCTTGAGAATGAACTTAAAAAGATTAGTGGACTAAGAATAAATGCTGAAAATGTTGAGCGAATTCCTAATACAACAAGTGTCACTTTTGACAAGGTGTCTGGGAACAATTTGATGCTTAAACTTGACCAAAGAGGGATTTGTGTTTCGACAGGTTCGGCATGTAATAGCGAAAGTAGTGAACCAAGTTATGTGCTGACAAGTATGGGGCTTAAAAATCCACAAAACACGATTCGTGTAAGTATTGATGAAAATACATCAATTTCACAAATTGATTATTTTATAAAAAATTTGAAGGATTGTCTATAAAGGAGGGAAATTAAAATGACAATGATTAAAAATCTTAACGTGGGGGGGGGAATAACCTTCTAGTTAAAAGAGATAAATCAAAGGGAAAATTATCTACAAGACAATTAGATGAAATTAAAAATATCGGTGTATGTATGTTTGTCACTGCGAGCATGGAAGGACAGCCACATTGCACAATTGTTGAGCCTAGCAGATACTTTCAAAACGAGATTATTATTCCTATTGTTCAAATGGTTACATCAATAAAAAATGTGAAAGAAAACAACAAGGTTTCTATTCATGTTACCAAAGAGAATAAGGAATATTTTGGAGATAGCACACAATATAAAATAAAGGCTATTGCAAAAATCGAAAAGAAAGGTAAAATGTTTGATGAGGTAAAGCACTTTGAGGAAACAGAGCGCTTGCCAGAAGGTTGGACTGTAAAAGGTATTGTAAGAGCAAAAATTGTTTATGTTGATGAGGTCGTTGGCTAATTTTTGACGTTCCCTTTGAAATGCTTTTTTTGAAGGGAAAAAGAGTATGCCTGTAATAATAAATCATAAAATATGTGACCAAGCAAATGCCTGTGGTGGAATTGGAGTTTGTCCTGTGGGTGCTTTTGCTTACAATGACAAAACAAAGAAAATAGAAATTGATAATAGTAAATGTATTTCTTGTGGTGCATGTGAAAAGACATGTCCTATAGGGGCAATTGGTTTTGCAAAAACTTGGGAAGAGTATGAGGAGCTTAAAAAAGCAATTGATGAAGACCCAAGATGTAGCGAAGACCTCTTTGTTGACCGTTTTGGCGGAGATATCATCAATGAGGATGTTTTGATTGATTTTAAAGCACTTGATAAAATAATTTCAAAGAGTGACAAAGTTTTGATAGAGCTTTTTAATGATGATTCTATTATGTGCTTGTTGAAGTCAATTCCTTATCATGAAATCTTAACTAATTCAAATTATACAAAGTACTTTAGGTGCAATGTTGGAGATAAGGATGTTTTAAAATACAATGTGAAAGAAATTCCAAGTTTGCTTCTTTGCAACAATGGAAAAGTTACTAAAGTTGTCAATGGTTATTTTGAAGATAAAGATAAAAATAATCTTTTCAAAGCATTAAAATAGAAAAAGAAGCAAGCGTACTTGCTTCTTTTTTATATTTGACATTTTTTTGTTTCTATGCTACAATAGCAAAGTCAGATAGGTAGATGGTCGCTGTGTGGCTGTGATGGCTACAGAGAGGAAAGTCCGAGCATCAAAAGAACAGGGTGCCAGCTAACGGCTGGTGAAGGCGACTTCAAGGCTAGTGCAACAGAAATAGACTACTCAAACTTGCGTTTGAGAAAAGATGGAAAGGTAGGGTAAGAGCCTACCGGGGCGGTGGTAACATCGCTCGCTCTGTAAACCCCACCTGATGCAAGATTAAGTTTGGTCAGATGTGTGTTCTTTCACGACCAACAAAAGTATCGCTTGAACTTGTTGGCGACAGCAAGTCTGGATAGATGACCATCAAATACAGAACTCGGCTTACAACCTATCTGGCTTAAATCAACCTATTTGGTTGGTTTTTTATTTTTATTTGCTAGTCTGTTTATAAAAATAGGGTTTGTTTTAAAAATCATATTTTGGCAAAAATCTTTTTATGACCAAGAAAGAGTATATTGAAAAGGCAAAGAATTTAATTATAAACAGGGTAAGGTTTCATGCACCTATAATTTTTGATAGTGAGATAGATGCCAATGTTTTGCAGGAGAATGGGATTGACCCAAGCTTGCCTGTTTTTAAGTTTGAAAAAGAGTTAAACAATAGGCTTTTAAAAGCCTTTGAACTTGCCAAAAATGAAGAAAACTTCAATTTAGTGATTGCAGGTCTAAAAACTGACAAACACAACATAAAGTGTATTAGGCAACTTGAAAATATGCGTAATACCACAATACTTGGAGAGTGTTGCTCTAAAAGACTGTTTGAAATGGTCAATAAATTGAACATAAATTATTCTTCTGCAACAAATTTTAATCTTGTTTATCAAGATAAATTTTTCAGCATAAATGGTATGAGAGTTAATCCTTCAATTCAGGATTTTTCTCTGTCTCAAGAGGTGGTTTTTGATGAAGTTTTGGTAAATTATAGGGAGTTTGTTTTAAATGGTCAGAATATTGTTGCCAAATTTTCAAATAAAGCTTTTCAAAATAAAAAGTTGCTGGTCGAACTTAATATTCCATTGGAGAAAGGTTATTATTATTTTAAAAAAATACCAAATGCAGTTGCTATTGAAAATTTGATTTCTAAAAAGCAAGTTTATTTCAATTTCATGTGCAATGGAGGTAGATTCTGTTTTTCAAATGTTGATGGTTTGGAGAACTCGGTTTACTGTTGTATCAACATTAAGTTTGTGCTTAACTTAAAAGCAAAGCAGAGAAAAGTTGTTTTCTTCAATTTTGGAGAATCAAAATTTTGCGTTAAAAATGAGGGCGAAGCGGAAAGACTTTTCGCTGAATCGGTGAAAGAGGTTAAGAATATTTTTGATGTTCAAATCAAAACAAGAAATCCTAAGTTTGATTTGTTTTTCAATAAGAGTTTGCCACAAAAAATATGGCTCAATTGGCTTAATGGAAAATTTGATGAAAAACTTGAGCAAAAATATATCGCTTATCGAAGGCTTTTTGTCAAAGGAAAAGAAAAGATTTCTTTTGTAAAGTTTGCAGAGATTGGGGTAAAAGAGATAGGCATTTTTAATGGGGAGTATTATAAAAAAATCCTTATTGCAAATGCTGATGAAAGTTTTTTAAAGGTTGGAAGGACATATTTTTATAGCAGTAATGACATAACTAAAAGGACACTGACAAGCAGAGAGCCTGTTGTTCTTTCCTTTGGAAAGTAAAGTTTTTGGTGTTGGAATTACAAAATTTTTCGTTGATTGGTCAACAATTTTTAAAAATTTTGATATTTTTCTCCAAATTGTTTGTAAGTGTCGAAAATCTTTGGTACAATAAATCGAAACTATGGAAAATGCACAAAGAATCCCTCTAGCAGAAAAGATGAGAGCGACAACCCTTGAGGATTTTGTTGGTCAAGAGCATATTGTTGGCAAAAACAAACTGCTTTATCGTGCCATAAAAGCCGGCACAGTGGGTAGTTGCATTTTTTATGGTCCTCCAGGGACGGGAAAAACTACACTTGCAGGGATTATTGCGAAGTTACTCAATGCCAATATAGAAAAACTAAATGCTGTGTCAAGTGGTGTTTCTGATGCGAAAGCTGTTATTGAAAGAGCTAGAAGTCAAAAACAAATGTTTGGCACTGATACATATCTTCTTCTTGATGAATGTCACAGATGGAGCAAAGCACAGAGTGATTGCGTTTTGCAAGCAATTGAAGAAGGAAGCATTTATTTTATTGGCTCAACTACTGAAAATCCTTACACAAGCATGACGAGAGCAATTGTTTCACGTTGCAGTGTTTTTGAGTTTAAAAAAGTCTCTGAAAAAGAAGTTGAAAAAGTCTTACGCAGAGCAGTCTCTGACAAAGAAAAGGGGCTGGGGCAGTTTAAGACCAAGATTGATGATGAAGCTTTATCATATCTTGCCTTTGCTTGCAATGGGGATGTGAGGCATGCACTCAACAGTCTTGAACTTGCGGTGCTTTCAACCAATGTCAGCAAAGACAGGTACATACATATTGACAAAAATATCATGGCGGAGTGTTTAAACAAAAGACCTCTTTCAATAGATGAGAGTATGTATTATGATTATCTTTCTGCTTTTTGCAAAAGTTTGCGAGGCTCTGACAGTGATGCAGCACTTTATTATGCTCACAGGCTTCTAAAGGCTGGCATAGACCCATTGATTATTGCAAGGAGGATGATTGCTCATGCTTCGGAAGATATTGGTATGGCAGACAGCAATGCGTTGCTTATGGCAATCAGTGCTCTTATTGCTTGTCAAAATCTTGGAGCTCCAGAGTGCTATTTAAATCTTTCACATGCTATAATATATTTGTGTGAGGCAGAGAAATCCAACAGTGTTTACAAAGCTATGCATCTTGCTATGGAGGATGCTGAAAATGAGCGAGAGGACAATGTGCCAAATCATTTAAAAAATCATCCAAGCACAAACAGAGATGGGCATGGAAAATATAAATATCCACATGACTTTGGCGGTTATTGCAATCAGCAGTATATGCCAGACAGTTTGAAAGATAAAATTTACTATCATCCAAGTGAAAATGGTAGAGAAAAAAATCTTGTTAGAAAGAAATTTTCTAAAAATGGTTATGTTCAAAAGAAAAAATAAATATAAGGTGAATAAGGAGAAAAGCTAAAATGTTTGGAAGAAGAAGTGACGGAAAGAAAGTTAAAGATTTACTTATTATTGATAAAGCAATTTCTTATTTTATGCCAATGAGAATAGATGCAGTTCAGTATACAACAATTCCTTTTAATTGTGCAGGCATGGACAAGTTTATTTTGGAGCAAAAGAAACAAAGTGGAGTGCATTATTCTTATACAGAGATAATAATTGCAGCTATTGTTCGTATGCTTCATGAAAGACCAAAAGCAAACAGATTTGTTAATGATTGTGTGGTTTATCAAAGAAACTATATTTCAGTGTCAATGAGTGTGCTTAAAGCTTTGAAAGATGAGGGAGAGGAGCTTACTTTGAAGTTTTATTTCAAGGGGACAGAGAGTTTGCCTGAGGTAAGAAAGATTGTCAATGATGAAATTAATAGAGTGCTTGCATCAAACGCAGAAGTTCATGAAACCACTAGAGTTGCTGGAATATTATGTAAACTTCCAAATTGGATGTTTAAAACTGCAATGTGGTTTGTAAGAAAGATGGATAAGCACAACTGCCTTCCAAAATCACTTATTCATGCCAGCCCATTCCACACAAGTATGTATGTGGCTGACCTTAGAAGTATTAAACTTGATAAAATTTATCATCACCTTTACAATTTTGGAACAACAACTATCTTTGGTGTTATTGGAAAAGTTAAGTATGTTCCTGTTTCAAACATAAGCGGAGAAATAACTACTGAAAAGAGAATTGATTTTGGCTTCTCTCTTGATGAAAGAGTTTGTGATGGACTTTATTGGAGAAATACGCTTAAATATGTTTCTGAATTGGTTGCTGACCCTAAGCTTATGCTTGAGCCACTTCCAGAACCTGAACTTACAGGCAAAGCACTTAAGAAGAAACAGAAAGCCGACAAAAAGAAAGCAAGAAAAGATGCTAAGCTTGCAAAGAAACAAGAAAAACTTAACAAGAAGAAAGGAAAATAAACCTTTCTTTTTTTATTTTTTCCATTTATTATTTTCTTGAATTTTACGTTTGAGAAGTAAGAAGATGTCGAAATATGTTTAATAACTGTTTATTTTAATGTCATTCTGATGCCATAAAAAGTTGCATTTGCAAAATATTGTAAAATTTTGAATAATTTGCTGACACAAAAAATTGACTATAAAAATCTTTGTTCCTATAATTTTTGGTGTATGGAAGAGGAGCAAAAGATGAAAGAAAATTTGGTTTGGACAAAGACAATTTTGACGGTTTATAGATATTTGGAACGTGTTTCAGGAGCAATTGATAAAATTGTTCTTAGAAGCGGTTTGGGCAGTGGAAATATTTATGGGCAAAACTATTTGTATAACAATGTTTTGTCAATTTCACAAAAGATTATTGATTTGTCTGATAGAAAGATAGCATTGATAAATCTCAAAGTTTTGACAGAGGATATTTTGAAAAAATTGAAAAGTGAGGATGTTAAAATTTTGCTTGATAGATATGTTGACGGAAGAAAGTATAAAGATATTTGTTTGCGTAACAACATAAGCTTGAGAACAGTCTATCGCAGGTTGGAGGCAAGTGAGATTGCTTTTGCACGCTTTTTGAATGTGCGTGGGTTTGCCTCTGATGAACTTTTTAATATGCTTAAAAGCGAAAAATGGATTTTAAGTGTTTACAATCACATAAAAGAAAAAAGCGAGGACTTTTCAGTCTCCGCAAGTTTTTTGGCAAGAGCAGTTTCAATGTAGAAAGTTGTCATTTATAGGTCGCTTTCATCAAATTCAAAATAGTCACCGTGGCGAATTCTCTTTCTTTCCTTTTTGATTTGTTTGCGACCTTTTGTAATTTGGATGATTTTTGTAGGCTTAATCAAAAAATACAAAATTAAGACGCATGGGATACTTATTGCAACAATCAGCATGACCTTTGTGCCTGTTGAAAGATGCTTAAGCTCGCTGTTTGGCGTGGAGTTCATGTCACTTTCAGAAATCACTTTAAAAGTTTCTTGATTTGGTGCAATTGCCGAAAGATAGTCGGTCACTCCAGAGTAAACATACCCATAGTGAGTTGTTCCATCAACAATTGTGCTGGCATAGTACCAAAGATTGCTTGTGCTTGATACCTGTTCACCAGCTTTGCTTCCAAAGTAAGTAAAGGTTGTGTTGGTGTTTACCGGAACGACAGAGCTGTTTTGTGAAGGGGACTGATAAAGATAATATGGCACAAAGATTTTGAAGGTTGCTTTTGCATAAGGAACTTCTGGTGTTCCATCCATCAAAGTGACTTTGTCTTTTTTTACATAACCTTCAACGCCATTGTATGTCACTTTGAAATAGTCGTCAACGGAATGCTCGACTTTTACAAAGTAAGAGTAAGGTATTTCAAACAATGAGGCATTTTCACTTGGCGTTGAGCAAAGATATACTCCGGTGTTTTGAACTTTTGCATAATAAGCTTTTTGCTCAGCAAAAGCTGGAGAATAATTTGTTAGGGTTGTGAAAAAACACAACAAAAATAAGATTGCAATTTTTTTCATGCTTTCATTTTAGAATAAGGAAAAATTTGTGTTGTAAAAGATTTTTGTCGTAAAAATTATTATTTTATTTATTTTTGTAAAAGGGGAGAATTTTGGAGGAGAAAATTATTAAAAGGCTTTTGAGAGTGGAGCAGAACTTGGCTTTTAGGTATAAGACAAATAATTTGAATTTTTACAATAAGAATGGAAGAGTTCATAAAAAACAGATGGCATTTCATAGATGTAAAAAAAGAAACAGATGGGTGTTTGGAGGAAATCGCTCTGGCAAGACAGAGTGTGGAGCTGTGGAAGTTGTTTATCTTGCATGTGGAATACATCCTTTCAGAAAAAATAAAGTGACTGAAGGATGGGTGGTAAGTCTTTCGAGACAAGTGCAAAGAGATGTCGCTCAGAAAAAAATCTTACATTATCTTCCAAAAACCTCAATAGAGAAAATTGTTATGGTGAGCGGAGGGCAAGATAGTGCGGAAAATGGTGTAATTGACTTTATTATTGTGCGTTCTGCTTTGGGAGGTTTTTCTAAAATTGGTTTTAAAAGTTGCGACCAAGGCAGAGAGAAGTTTCAAGGAGCTTCATTGGATTATGTCTGGTTTGAT
>CASXBC010000021.1 GCA_949474265.1 uncultured bacterium
TGGTTTAAGTTTGAGCCAATAAGATGGCGAATAAGTGACTATGGAGTTGAAAAGAATGAAAGGAGTATATCACGCTATACAACACTTCTTAGATTTAAAAACTACGGAAGTTCCTCATCCGACTTTACTGCGGTAAGTGATTTGATATTGGGTGTCGGAGCAATGCACAGCACAAGAGAGGTTGATGAAAACCGCAAGGATGAGCAGGGAAGATTAGATGGCACATACTCAATACATCTTAATGGTTTTCAAAATGTAGAAAATGTTACAAATGGAGTTGATTTAAACTTCAGTTACAATTCTAGTTTAAGTCAGATAGATGTTGAAAGATATGGTTACACAGAGACAGGAGATGGCAATGCGGTGTTTAACAGTGCCGATAATGGTTGGTATCATCCATATGATGCTCCACTTAGGATTGTTTCAATAAAAGAACTTGAGACGGTGGGTTTTGTAAACAAACAAGCCAGGGCAAGCGATATGGTGGCGTTTATCTTGGGACAGGATAAAAACAATGTGAGCTATTGGACAAGAGATTTGTCAAACCTTGGCTCAGGAATTGCAATCACACCGACAGGTACGCAAGTTCGACCTTGGCTGGATGAAGTGCTTGGCATGAGGTTTGCTTACAACTTCCGTTAAGTATCAGCTGGCTGAGGTAAGCTGGATTTTGAAACTCTTAATTACATTCAATCTACAGGCACACAGTGGATTGACACAGGTTGGGCAACAACTACAGGCATGCTTTGTGAATTTCAGGCAGAATGGCTGACTCCAGGCTATCTTGTAGGTTCGCATGATGCGGAAGAACCTTATGGAAGAAATGGTGGTTGGTTGTCAAATGAAATACAATGGCAGTTGGCATACGGAAGGGATTGCCCAAATTTATCGCCAGCAAATCTCAATCAGCTTTATAATGTTAAATTTAGCACATTGGCTGGCGATGTATATTTGGATGTTGACGGAATTAGAATTGGCTCTATTACAGGAGATGAACAGCAAACTGCAAAATCAAATGTATTGATATTCAATAATAGTTGGGGCTTGGCACATGGAAGTGCTTGCACTCAAGCAAAATTTTATGGTGCAAAAATATGGTCAAGTGAAGGAATGCTGGTGCGAGACTTTGTGCCTGTGAGAAATTCTCACACAGGTGAAATTGGACTTTGGGATAATGTGACAGACAGATTTTTTGCAAACTCAGGCACCGGAACATTTTTGGCTGGATAAAAAAGTTGAAACATTAAAAAAGCTTTCTTGTTTTGAAAAAAGAAAAAGGAGAGGAATTCTCCTTTTTTTGTTTTGCAGTTATGAGAGTTTTTGACAAAACGAGACAAGTTTGTTCTTATTTTATTCTTGCCAGCATAGCCTATATTGAAAGTTTAAATTTTTGATTTGGAGGCAATAATGAGAGTGAAAACAGCAAAAACTGAAAAACAAAATTCTTCTGCTTGGATGGCAATTGCAAAAGGTGTCGTTGTTGGACTTTGCGTTTCACTTGTTGGAATACTTTTATTCGCTTTCATTTTGCGTTTTACCAGCATTTCTGACAAGGTTATTGCACCTGTGAATGAAGTTATCAAAGGTGTAAGCATTTTCTTTGGTGTCTTTATTGGACTAAAAAAATACAAGAAAATGGGGCTTTTGAATGGTATTTTGATTGGATTTTTGTTTACTGTTGTCGCTTTTTTGGTGTTTTCACTGCTTGATGGGGCTTTTTGTTTCGACAGAACTTTTGTTAACGATATGTTGTTTGGCAGTATTATTGGTGCAATATGCGGTATCATTTGCGTTAATTTGAAAAAAAGTTAGACTTTTTAATTGACATAAGTCCCAAAATGAATTATACTCAATAAGTGAAAATTCTACCGATTTTATGACTTGATTAAGGGGACGAAATGGCTAAAAATAAAACTAAAAAAAGTTCTATGAGCAGAGTAAAAAAGAACTCAATAATGAATTTTGTTGTAGTTGCAATTTTGACTGTAATTGGAATTGTTTTGTCTGTTTGCAGTTTTAGAATTCCATTCACGCATCAAAACTATTATGGTTTTGCAGATTCAATCTCTTTGGGCTTGGATTTGGCTGGTGGTATTTCTGTTGTCTATGACTGTTCGCTTTCTCGTGACAGCAACACTCAGGACCTTGACAATGCTATTGATGCAACAGTGGCAAGACTTACTTCTGTGATTACAAAAGAATACAGTGAGGCGACCATCACAAGACAAGGTGGTTCGAGAATAAGAATTGAAGTGCCTTCTGTGACTGATTCTGACAAAATTTTTGAACTTATTGGAGACCCAACTCCACTTTATATGACTCTTACAAAAGGTGCAGATGCCGAGGCAAGAATTGTCGGCACTGACATTGAAAGTGTAAGGGCAGTTTATCAACGTGGTGATGACGGCGAATATCAATACGGTGTAAATGTTCAATTTACAAAAGAGGGTTCAGCAAAATTTGCTTCTCTTACAGGTGACGCTGCAAACGGAGATAAAAAGATTTATATTTATATTGGTGAAATTAGTGATGATGCTCAAGTTGGACAAGGCTTGCTCGAACTTAATTGTGAGCAAGCAATCACAGGCGGTTCTACTTTCATCTCAGGAAGTTTTGACACCTTTGAAGCGGCAGAAGATTATGCTCTCAAAATTATGAGCGGAACATTTAATGTTTCACTTGAACTTTTGGAAAGCTCAGTTATCTCTGCAACTCTTGGAACAAAAGCTCTCAAACTTGCCATTATTGGTGGTTTTGTTGGACTTATCCTTATCATGCTTGTTTTGTGGCTTAGATATGGAGATTTCGGCTTCTTGGCATCTTTTGCACTTGTAATCTATATGATTTTGATGCTCTTCTTCTTGCAAGCAATTCCATTTGTTCAGCTCACTCTTCCAGGTCTTGCAGGTATCATTCTCAGTCTTGGTATGGCAGTGGATGGCACGGTAATTGTTTTTGAAAGATTCCGTGAAGAATATCGCTCAGGCAAAAAGATTCCTCTTTCAGTAAAAACGGGCTTTAAACGTGCTTTCTGGCCTATTTTTGACAGTAATATTACAACAATTATCACTGCTTTGGTGCTTTACATTTTGGGTACGGCATCAATCAAAGGATTTGCAATAACTCTTCTCATTGGTATCCTTTTGTCAATGTTTATGAATCTTGTTATTTTGAGATTCTTTGTTAAGTGGTATTTGCCATTCAACAGTGTCAAAGGTAAAAAACTCCATTTGCCAAAACAGACAAGAGTTTATAAAGAGCCTGAAACTGCAACAGTGGGAGGGCAAACAAATGAATAAGTTTAAAAAATTGAAAAACTTTTCTCTTGATGAGAAAATTGAAAACTCAAAGTTTGATGTCTGCAAAAACCTTAAGTGGTTTTTGATTGCTCCAATAGTTATTATCCTGATTGGTATCATTTTGCTTAGCACAGTGGGCTTTAATCTTGGTATTGACTTTACAGGTGGGTCAAATATGACAGTTTATATTGACTCAACAGGTACTTATGGAACTCAATTTGACATTAACAAAGATGCAAAAGCAATAAAAAAGACTGTTCAAGCAGTGCTTGACAAACATGGTCTTAAAATTACTACAATTCAAAACACAACAATTGATGCTGAGGACCTTGGAATTTCAAAAGGCAATGCAATAATTGTAAAATATCAAAATGACAATTCGCTTGAAACTGAAGAAATTGAAAAAATAAATGACCAAATTAGACTTGAAATTTTGAAAGCTTTTGGTTACATTGACCAAGATGTTGAAAACATCTCTGCTGTTGATAATGCTGTGCTTGTTCAAAACGGCGGTGTGACAACTGCAAGTGCTTCAGCTGAACTTATGATGAAATCATTTATTGCACTTTTGGTGGCAGTTGTACTTATTTTGATTTATATTGCTATCAGATTTGAATTTACAAGTGGTCTTGCTGCAATTCTTGCGTTGTTCCACGACATTTTGGTGACAGCATCTGTAGTTTTGATTTGCAGGATTCAAGTCAATGTTGCATTTATCGCAGCTCTTATCACTATCCTTGGGTATTCTATCAACAACACAATCATCATTTTTGATAGAATGAGAGATAGACTCAAAACTGCAAGAAATGCCAACGAAAAAGTTGACAACAAATTGATTGCAAACAGTGCTGTTAAAGAAACCATGCTTCGTTCTATTTTGACAGGTATCACAACTTTCATCATGATATTTATGATTACTGTTATTGGAGTTGCTGACATAAGAGAATTTGCTTTTCCAATCATGGTTGGTATTTTAGCTGGTTTCTATTCATCAGTGTTTATCACACCAGGTCTTTGGGCTATTGGTTATAAACCAAAGAGAAGAAAGAAAAACAACAATAAAAAGAAAAAATCATCAGACGAGATTGAAGTTGTTGATGAAGAAAATCCACAAACAGAAGATGATGTTGAAATCGTTAATGCTTAAAAAAACAAGGCAATTTGCCTTGTTTTTCATTATTAAATATGTTTACAATTAGTTTTTCTTCACTTGCATTTTAAGTTTTTTAAACTATTCTTCAAGCCAAATCAAATATTCTTCTCTTTTCACTATTTTCCTTCTCCTTTTCCATCAAGCATTGCCAAAACATCAGTTCTATTATTATTTGATTTTTCAGATTTCTCATCTTGTTGTTTAATTGTGTTTTTTTCTTTTTCTATTTTTTCTGAAAAAAGCTTAAGTTGTTCTGTGACATTTTGTACATATTCATCTGAAACTTCTGACAGATTCATTGTTTCTTGTTTTATTGAAGCTTTTGCAATATCTAAACACTCATTAATGTAATATTCTTCTTTGAATAATTGTGATGGAATATTCAAAAATTCATTTGGGTTTTTTCTCAACTTATCTTGCCACTCTTGTTGCTCTTTGCTTTTGAAAATTGGAGTTGTACTGTTGTAGTTGTCTTTTTCACTCATCTTCACAGCAACAATCATGTCAAGCTCTTCTTTTGTGCAATCTTCTGTTGCAATTTCCAAATATTGTTTGTGCATCTCTGTAGCTTGTGCAAAATCATTTGTATCCCCATTTTTGTCAAATGGCACACTCTTTGCCACAAGCTCCAAACTTACAAGTTCCATAGTGCTTGCTGTGCCAGCTTCGCACTCCTCTTTATTTAGCCATATGTATTCTTTTTTTCCAAAGGTCACAACAGGTGCTTCATTTGTGACTTTTTCAGCTTTTTGTTTTTGTTCGTCCCAAATTTCAGCAGTTCTCTTTACACTGCGGCAACCCTTGGCAATGCTATTGTTTGGATTGTAGATTGTTTGCAAAGCGACACGAACGCCGGTGTTAACGTTGCTACTACAGCTTCTGTATAAGTCGCCACCATGGCGAACATAGTATACAAAAGACGAAGAGCCCGCAAACGCACTTCTGGTGTAATACCAACCTGTACCATAAGATTCGCTCTTAAATGCTCCTTCTTTTTCTGCTCTTTTTGAGCAATCGGCACTTGAAAATGCACGATATTTTTCTTTCAATTTCTTTTGTTGCATTTCACTGACAGGATATGCGTTTAAAGTTATTTCAGCCATTTTATTTTTCCTCCTTGTTTATATTTGCATTTTAGCACGGGGGGGGGACTTGTCAAGGGGTTGAGAAAAATTAATAATTTTGTTGCAAAATGCTTTTTATTTTGCTTTGTTTGAGCTTTTGAGTTATAATTGATATGAGGTTGAATATGACTAAACTTTTTAAAAATGCAAAGGTAATAGATATTGAAAATGAAGCATTTTTTGATGCAGACATCTTGGTTGAAGACGGACAAATAAAGAGTTTTGACAAAGTTTCAAAGTTTGATGGAGAGATAATTGACCTTGGCGGAGATTATGTTTTGCCAAGTTTTGTAAATGCGTTTATGGACAGTGTGACTGCGGTTAAGCAAAACTTTGAGATTGACGAAAACAGGATGAGTAATGAGGCATTTAAAAAGAATGTTGTAGATTTGTTTTTGGTAAAAAATTTGCTTGCGGGAGCTTGTTATTTTAATGATATAAACATAACTAAAGTGCCTGTAATAAGCAATCTTGAGGAGTATACTGAGCATTCTCTATCCAATTTAAGTATGCAAGTTGCAAAGGTTGGAAAGAGACCATTTTTGAAGTTTGGGCAGGATATAGAATCTCTTGGAAGTGTTGACAAGTTATTTGGAAAATCTGCACCTGTGCTTCTTGAGGATTTTGGTTTTTTGGATAGACGTCCAATTGTCGTTGGAGGAAATTGTCTTGAAAAGGATGACCTTGAAGTTCTTGCAAATTATGAGACAGACTTTGTTGTTTTGCCAAATGAGGACGGAAGGTGTGGCAGAAGAAACACTAATTTGATTTCTTTGCTTTCCAAAGGTTTTAATGTGTCACTCGGCAGTGGAGCTTCTGCTGAGATTGATTTCTTTGCATTTATGAGACAGATGCTTGCAAATATGAGGTTTATGTTTGAAGACAAACTTGTTTTGAAAGAAAAAGATGTTTTAAAAATTGCAACGAGTGGAGCTGTTTTGGGTTTTGAAAACAGTTTGGAAATAGGAAAAAATGCCACTTTTATTGTAGTTGATGCTCGAGAGAGCTTGTATAAAAATGTTGTTGAAACGCTGATTTGGGAGAGAAGTAAAAAGGATGTCCTCATGTGCGTGAGAGATGGCGAAGTTTTGCAGAAAAATGGTAAAATCTTTATGAAAAACGTGCCTGATTATGATACAATAATTGTGAATTTGAAACAATAAGGAGAAAAAAATGACTATTGAAGAAAGATTGTCTAGCGAGTTTGGGCTTAGAGCTGATTATTCGCAGAACATTATTAATTTGATTGATGAGGGAAACACAATCCCTTTTATTGCCAGATATAGAAAGGAAATGCACGGCTCTTGTGATGACCAAGTGCTTAGAAACTTTGCAGATAGACTTAAATATCTGAGAAATCTGAATGATGAAAAAGAAAAAGTGCAAAAAGTGATTACTGAGCAAGGAAAGTGGACTGATGAGCTTGCAACAGCACTTGAGCAGGCAATGACAATGACTGAAGTTGAAGACATTTACAGACCTTATAAGCCAAAGAGAAAGACAAGGGCATCTGTAGCCATTGCTAAAGGTCTTGAGCCTCTTGCTGATATTTTGCAAGCACAGTCAAAGAAGTTTGTTGTTTTGCAAGAAGCTGAGAAATTTATCACAGAGGAAGTTTTGACTGTGGAAGATGCCATTGCTGGTGCAAAAGACATAATTGCTGAAAGAATTTCTGACAGTGCAGACCTCAGAAAAGATTTGCGGGAGATGCTTGCAACAAAAGCATTTGTTGAGTGTTCTCTTTTGGAAAATGAAAATAATTTAACTTATGAAACCTATGCAAACTTTAAGCAAGAAGTTAAAAACATTCCAAGTCACAGAGTTTTGGCTATCAATCGAGGCGAAAACGAAAAATGTCTTAAAGTGGATGTTGTGATTGATGAAAAGCTGACTTTGCCTGTTATTGAAAAGTATTTCAAGAAAGACAACGAGGATACAAATGCTCTCATGGATGAGACCATTGCGGATGCTTATGAAAGATTGCTTTTTCCTTCACTTGAAAGAGAATGCAGAAACAACTTGACAGATGTTGCAAATGAGCAGGCAATAAAGATGTTTGAAGTGAATTTGAGACCACTTCTTCTTGAATCTCCTCTTAAAAACAATGTTATTTTGGGTTTTGACCCAGGATATCACAACGGATGTAAGATTGCTGTCATAAACAAACATGGTGAAGTTTTGGATACAACAGTTGTTTATCCAACTCCTCCAAGGTCAAAGACAGAAGAAGCTCTTGAAAAACTTAAAGCAATGATTGAAAAAAACAAAGTTGATATTATTGCTATCGGAAATGGAACAGCATCAAAAGAGTCTGAAATCTTTGTTGCAGAGCTTATTAAACATGTTTCTCGTCCGGTAAGTTATGCTGTTGTGAGTGAGGCTGGGGCTTCTGTTTATTCTGCTTCAAAACTTGCTGCAGAAGAATTTCCTGATTATGATGTAAATCTCAGAAGTGCGGTTTCTATAGCAAGAAGATTGCAAGACCCTCTTGCTGAGCTTATTAAGATTGATGTAAAATCTATCGGTGTTGGGCAATATCAACATGATATGCCACAAAACAGACTTACAGAAGTTTTGACAGGTGTTGTTGAGGACTGCGTAAACAGTGTTGGAGTTGACCTCAACACTGCTTCACCAAGTTTGTTGTCTTATGTTTCAGGCTTGAATAAATCTATTGCAAACAACATTGTTGCTTACAGAACTAAAAATAAAGGCTTCAAATCTAGAGAAGAACTTTTGCAAGTTGCAAAGCTTGGACCAAAGGCTTATGAGCAATGTGCTGGTTTCCTCAGGGTTGTGGGTGGAGAAAATGTGCTTGACAACACTGCAGTTCACCCAGAGAGTTATGATGCAACAAGAAAACTTTTGAAAATCTTTTCACTTTCTGAAGATGATGTGAAAAACAACAATCTTGGTTCTTTGCCAAAATATATTGAAGAGAAAGGCGAAAAGTCAGTCGCTGAAGCTTGTGGAGTGGGTGTGCCTACACTCTCTGACATAACAGGCGAGCTTTTAAAACCAGGTCGTGACATCCGTGAATCAATGCCAAAACCTGTGCTTCGCAGTGATGTAATTCACATGGAGGACCTTAAAGAAGGTATGGTGTTTAAGGGCGTTGTGAGAAATGTCGTTGACTTTGGTGCCTTTGTTGATATTGGAGTGCATCAAGACGGACTTGTGCATATTTCTCAACTTTCAGATGGATTTGTAAAACATCCAAGTGATGTTGTCAAAGTTGGTGATGTTGTGGATGTTAAAGTCACTGCTGTTGACCTTCCTAAGAAGAGGATTTCTCTTACAATGAAAGGTATTGAAAAAGAAGGCGAATAATATGGAAAAATGTCCTAAATGTGGAACTTCTGTTTCTGAGATTTTGGAGACCGGTTTTGTTGGTTGTGAGCAGTGTTATAAATTGACAGAAGTTCAAAAGGCAGTTGACAAGATGTTTGGAGGAAAGACTCACAAAGAGTGAAACTTTTGTGACAACTTTGCTCTAGTCACAGCTCTTAACACACTTGGAAAAAACAAACTTAATGAAACAAGATTTTTGAATTTGTAATAAAATTTTAAGGTGAATATGAAAAGAAAATTTGAAAACATTGCAATTTCTTCTAGAATTAGATTAGCGAGAAATGTCTCTGGCTTCAATTTTTTCACGAAACTGCGTGAGATTCCGCACGCAGTTTTTATCATTAATTCAGTCAAAAACATACTTTCTGAGTGTGGTGACTTCGACCTATTAAAACTGAAAGATTTGTCACTCAATGAGTGCAATGCTCTTTTGGAGAGACATATTATCAGCAAAGAATTAATTGAAAATAAGGATATATCAGCGGTTTTTGTTAGCCCAGACGAACATATTTTTGTCATGGTTAATGAAGAGGACCACATAAGAGAACAGTGTATTTTTGATGGCTTTGATTTGTGGAAACCTTATTTTGAACTTAAGAAAATTGATGATGCAATCCTTAATGAAATTGATATAGCTTATTCGGCAAAATATGGTTTCATCACATCTAGTCCGGCAAATTTGGGCACTGCAATGAGGGCATCTGTAATGATGTTTTTGCCAGCAATTGAAAGAAATCATGATATTGAACTTATTAAGAAGGGTGCAAGAGGGCTTGGTTACACAGTGCGTGGACTATACGGTGAGGGAAGCAGTACTTATGGCAGTTTTTATCAAATTTCCAATCAAAATTCACTTGGAAAGAGTGAAAAAGAAATTTTGGATGGAGTTTTTGAGTATGTAAATACAATCTGTGAGATGGAACTTTCTGCCAGAGAAGATATTTTGGCGGTCAATCATGACCAAATCATTGATGAGATATATAGAGCTTATGGCATTTTGAAAGAGAGTATGATTTTGCATGAAGATGAGATGATAAAGCTTTTGTCACTTGTCAAGTTTGGTGATGTGCTGGGCTACTTAAAAATAACTGATAAGAAAGCATTTTCGAGACTTTATGTTGAAGGTTGCAGTGCAAATCTTAAAGAAATAGAAAATATTTCAGGAAATTTGAAGGAAGAAGTGGCACGAAGTGCGTATATATCTAGAAAGATAAATGAAATTGTAAGAAAAGTAAAATGACAATAGGATTTTTCTTTGGCTTAAGTGGCAATAATTATTGAAGATTGAGGAGGAAAATATGGCTTATAATAGTGGTTTGTTTTCAGACAGCATTGAAAGAGTGATAAAAAATGCTAGCAAAATTGCACTTCGCTTTGGAAGTAATTTGGTTGGTACGGAGCATATTCTTTATGGGCTTGCAAGTGTTTCTGATTGCACAGCATCGAAAATTTTGTCAAGTTTTAATGTGACAGAAAATGCTCTATTTGAGCTTTTTGAAGAGTCTGCATCAGGGGTTTCTTTGTTTGGAAATGTTGAGCTTACCCCAAGGACAAAAGAGTTGTTTCAAATTGCACAGCAAATTGCAATGGACATGGGACATTCTTTTATTGGCACAGAGCATCTGCTTCTTGCCATACTTTCAAACAAAAGTTGTTATGCAACAAAAATACTTCAAAACTTTTTTGGAGTCAACATTCAGGAAATTAGAACAAAGCTTTTTGATTCTCTTCAAGTATCAGCTTCAAAAACTGATGGAACTAAGAAAACTGATGATGCTTCACAAGTTGGAAGCAAGTTGCCAGACAAACTTCTTGAGATGGGGAGTGATATTACTTTGAAAGCAAGGCAACACAAGCTTGACCCTGTGATTGGCAGAGAAGAGGAAATTCAAAGAGTTATTGAGATTTTATGTCGCAAAACAAAAAACAACCCTGTGCTTATTGGTGAAGCTGGGGTTGGAAAGACTGCGGTAGTTGAAGGACTTGCTCAAGCAATTGCAAGTGGAGATGTTCCGGAAGAAATCAAGGACAAAACTGTTTATGCACTTGAAATTGGTGGGCTTATGGCTGGCACAAAATATCGTGGTCAGATGGAAGAAAAACTCAAGGATACAATTGAAACAATTATTCAAGATGGAAACATAATTGTCTTCATTGATGAAATTCATACTCTTGCTCAGGCTGGAGGAAAAGAGGGGGAGACCAGCCCTTCGGATATGCTTAAGCCTTATCTTGCACGAGGAGAACTTCAGACCATTGGTGCGACAACTACAGACGAATATAGAAAGTATATTGAAAAAGACAAGGCTCTCGAACGCAGATTTCAGCCTGTTATGGTCAATCCTCCTTCAGTTGAACAGACCATTGAGATTTTGAAAGGTTTGAAAGATACTTATGAAGCGTTTCACAAGATTATTATTACAAATGAAGCTATAGCTGCAGCAGCAAACTTGTCAGACAGATATATAACTGACAGAAGTTTGCCAGACAAGGCAATTGACCTCATTGATGAGGCTTGTTCAAAAGCGAAAGTGAACTTTACTCTCAAGCCACAAAAAGTGAGAGAACTTGAGGAGAAAATTAAATCAATTTCTGCAAGCAGAGACGAAGCATCACTTCAGCGAAATTATGAAAAAGCTGCCAAATTGCAATCGGAAATTGTTAAGCTTGAAGAACAACTTGTTGAGCAAAACAAGAAGATTGTCAAAAAGAGTGGAAGCAATCAAATAGGAGAAAATGAGATAGCGGAAGTTGTTTCAAAATGGACAGGAATTCCTGTGACAAAACTTACAGAAGGAGAAAAAGAAAAACTTATTCATTTGGAAGAGATTTTACATGAACGTGTAATTGGTCAGGACGAGGCAATTTCTGCCATTTCAAAGGCAATCAGACGTGCAAGGGTGGGACTTCAGGATAATAAGCGTCCAATTGGCTCATTTTTGTTTATGGGACCAACAGGTGTGGGCAAGACAGAACTTTCAAAGGCCATTGCGGAGGCACTTTTTGACAACGAAAACAACATCATAAGAATTGATATGAGTGAGTTTATGGAAAGTCACACCGTGTCAAAACTTATTGGGGCACCTCCAGGTTATGTTGGTTTTGATGAAGGAGGTCAACTTACTGAGCAAGTGAGACGTAGGCCCTATAGTGTTGTGCTTTTTGATGAGATAGAAAAAGCACATCCTGAAGTTTTGAATTCTTTGCTTCAAATTCTTGATGACGGAAGATTGACAGATAGTAAAGGCAGAACTGTAAGCTTTAAAAACACTGTTATTATTATGACAAGCAACATTGGGGCAAATGAAATTCGACAAAACAAACAACTTGGTTTTGGCTCAAAAGACAGTGAAAAGATAAACGAGCGAGATGTTTATCTTGAGGCACTTAAAAAGAAGTTTAAACCAGAACTTATCAATCGTATTGATGTTATTTGCATTTTTGATTCTCTTACTAAAAAAGACTTAATTAAAATTGCAAATATTATGCTTGAAAACATCAACAAACGCTTGCTTTCTAAAGGGCTTACAATTGATGTTGAAGATGAGGCTGTGGATTATGTGGTTGCTAAAGGCTCAAATCTTATCTATGGTGCAAGACCATTGAAAAGATTTATTGAGCAAGAAATTGAAGATAGAGTGGCAGAGAAAATTTTGCTTGGAGAGCTTTCAGACCATGGCAATATAGTTGTTTCACTTTCAGGGGACGAACTTGTTTTTAAGAATGAAAATAATGATTAAATCATTTGGTAAAAATAGAAACTATATGATAAAATGAGCATAAGAAAAGGAGAAAACTATGAAAGTTGTTTATGTAGAAAAAAAATATAAAGCTGCTCAAAGATTTAGAAGCGTTGTAGAAGAAAAACTTGCTCGTCTTGACAGATATTTCACAGAAGAAGCAGTTGCTACTGTTTGTGGGTCAAAGCAGGATAAGAGAGAAAAACTTGAATTGACTATTTCTTGTAAAGGTCTTGTTTACAGAGCTGAAGTTACCGGAAACAACAACTATGAAAATATTGACCTTGTTTTGCCAAAAATTGAAAGACAAATCATTAGAGGAAAGCAAAAGGTTAAGGCTGACAGACGTTCTGCTCCAAAGAATGTTGGGTATGAATTTTTGGAAGAAGCACCAGACACAAAACTTGCTGATGTCACAAAGAAAAAGACTTTCAATCTTGACCCAATCACTGTTGATGAAGCAAAAGACGCAATTGAGAGAATGGACCACAGTTTCTATATCTTCTTGAATGCAGAGACAGGTAAAGTGAATGTCTTGTATAAGAGAAATGACAAGAAATATGGACTTATTGAAGTTAATTTTTAATTGATTTATAGAATAATTTTTAAATAAACAAACACAATAAGAATATGAAAAAGTTAATGTTGATTTTCTTATGTGTTTGTTTTTCTTTGCTTGCAGTTGGCTGTGAGTCTGAGACTCAATTGAGGGTTGCAACCATCTCACAAATAAGCTCTCCTTTAAGCACTCAATATTCAATCAAGGTTGTGCTTGAGCAGGATGATAGAGTCGCTGAGCGTTTTGTTGACCTTCAAATAAAGTCAGAGAAAGAAAATCAAACCTTGCGTTTTGGCGAAGAGAACGGTGATGCTTATACTATCACTTTAAAAGAAAAGGATTATTGGTACAATTTGACATACCTCATAAGTCAAACCAATGGTGTTGGCACAGAAGGTAATTATGAAAAGTACTCTGATTATGGCAACAGAGTTTACAACTTCTCTTCTCAAAATGATGTCACGCTGACCTTTAGAGTTGTGGCAGGAAAAGAAAAAGTAAACGAAACTACCGGCGAGAAGATTTTGGTTTTGAGTGAAGATATTTCAAAAGAAGTTCAAGTTAAAGTCAAAAAATTGGAAGAAAAATAAGATATAAAGTAAGTTTTTAAAAGTGTTTAGTGGCAATTTTGAAAATTTACTTTTATTTTTTTGTGGGATATAGTAAAATAAAATATATAAGTAGGAGCAAATATGGTATCTATAAAAAATTTATATCTCAAATATACAAAAGAGTTTTATGCACTTGAAGATGTCAACATTGATGTCTCTGAAGGGGAAAGCGTAGCTTTTGTTGGAGAAGAAAACAGCGGAAAGACGACACTTTTAAGGGTGCTTGCAAAACTTGAAGAATTTGATAGTGGCGAGATTTATATCAACAAAATCCCAATCAAGAAGATAGATTTTAAAACAGATTTGAGTGTTGGATATGTGCCATATTGTCCTGTTTTTTTGGAGAACAAAACCGTTTACGAAAACTTTAGCTATATCTTGCATAAAAAAGGATTTAAACCAGCTGAAGTGGAGAAGATGATAAACAATGCTATTATTGACTTCTCTTTGGAGCGTATCAGAGATGAAAAAATCAAAAATATAAGAAAAGAAGACAAGTATGTCTTGTCACTTATTCGACTTTCATTCAGAAAGCTTGATTTGCTTTTGGTAGACAATATTTTTGATGAAATTTCTGATGTCTATCAAGAGGCGATTTTGAGTCTTATTAAAAAACTTAAAGAAAGTGGCACAACTCTCATTCTTGCATGCACAAGACCTGAAATTGCTGAGAAAGTTTGCAGACGAAAAATTTATTTTGAACATGGAAAAGTGGTTGATGACTAAAAAAGACAGCAAAAAATCTTGCTGTTTTTTATTATTTAGAGCTTTTTGAAGCTCTTTTTTTATTGTTTTAAAAACACAAGAATAGCAAAAGATAAAAAGAATAAAAAATATATCGAAATTTGCTTGATATTTCTTGTCGGGGGGGGGGGTATAGTGAAATTGAATATATATTAATATATATATTCAAAGATTTCTTAACTACTTAAAATTTTGGATTTGATAAATTTAATATTATAGTTTTTTGCAATAAAAAAATTTTAAGGTTTGATATTAAAATATTCATAGAATATATTGAATGTCGCAAAATAATAGTAATACTTATGTTACACTTGAAGAGGAAGAATAGTTAAAAAAAGGGCAACAAATGAAAAGAATACTCTCTATAATCTTTGCAATGTTTATGGGGCTGGCACTTATGGTAAGTGGCGGTGTTCTTTTGTATGGTTGTTCAGAAGGAAGAGATGCCGAACAAACTGCAATAGGTGGTGGAAAATGCACTATCGTATATAATGCAAACACTTCACAAAGCGTTTCAAATTTGCCAAGCTCACAGATAACCTATGCCAATGGTGTTAAAAGTGATATGTCAGTAATGGGACCCAATGGAGAAATTATAGATGTTTATAAGTTCACTTTCAACAGTACAATTACAACAACAGTACCTATTCGCACAGGATATACTTTTGAGGGATGGGCGACAAGTGCTTTGGTGAATAGTACGCATTACCCGAAGCACTT
>CASXBC010000022.1 GCA_949474265.1 uncultured bacterium
TATTCAAATTCAGTAAACCCCCCCCCCGACGAAAAATATCAAGCGATTTTTCAGCATTTCCAAGATTTTTTCATAAAATAAAAAAAGCAATCCCTAAAGGATTGCTTAAAATTATTTTTTGAAGCCTTAAAGACTCATCAAACAATAATAAATATCATTTTCTGTCCTATGAACAAACTCACTCAAAGTCAAATTGTCAACTTTAATTTTGCAATTTGAAAGCACTTGCAAATAGCTTATTTTGATTGCCGAGTCGTCTGTCTCTTCATTAAACTTAACAAATTCACCACTATCAAGCTTTTTGAAGAAAACTTTATTTCCTTGAGCATCTACCATATCACCATCAGCATCCACTTTTTGGCTGTAGATAGAAGTTTCAACTGCATACATAAGTTTGATTTTGTTTGCTAGTGCAAAATCAATATTACATATTTCAAATCTCTTTCCTGAAAAAGTGTAAAGCTCAAGAGCGACATATTCTTTCTTTGTGAAGCCATCAAGATAATGGCTAACCTCTATTTTTTGAAACTTTGAACGTTGTTCGTTGAGGTTTCGATTGCTTTGCACAAAGGCACTGTAGAGCTTTGTTATATTTTTTTCTTCACAGTTTAAAAAGTCTCCAATTTTTATAGTCTCACTTTTTAGCGTCAAGCCTTCAAGCAAGATTGCGTTGGTTTGAGTGCTTTCAAAATCTGAGACAACACGCAAAACTCTCAAATCCCTGTCACAAATAAGATAATTTTCGGCAGTTGAAATTGCAAAAAGTTCTTCCCTTTCACTGATG
The DNA here is from genome assembly GCA_949474265.1 of uncultured bacterium. Lineage (GTDB taxonomy): Bacteria > Bacillota > Clostridia > Christensenellales > UBA1242 > Caccovivens. The sequence continues at coordinate 785 of CASXBC010000022.1, forward strand.
TGGATTACAAACTTATTTGGAAAAACAGTCTCTATATTTTCCACTTTGATATATGCAAAATTTTCATTTTGAGAAACATATTCTTCAATCTTTCTTATAGATTTCTTCTTGCCTTCAAAAAGCACACTAGCACCCTTTCTAAACTTGCCAGCATTGACAATCTCTTCTTGGGTTGCAGTCAAGTTTTCAAGAGTCGTTGAAAAAGATACAGTGACTTTAGACAAACCAAAAAGTGTCCAAAACAAAATCAACAACACTGCAATAAAACCAAAAACAACAGAAAGTGAAATGATGAGTTTCTTTCTCAAAGCTAAATCCTTTTTATGTCAGCCCCCAAAGACAAATATTTCTCTTCAATCTTCTCATATCCTCTGTCAATGTAATGCACGTTTGAAATTGTTGTGTAACCTTCTGCTTTCATCCCAGCAATGACAAGTGCGGCACCAGCTCTCAAATCTGAGGCAGAAACATCTGCACCGTAAAGTTTTGGCACACCATAGATTACCGCTGTGCGAGTTTTGACAACAATGTTTGCCCCCATTTTATCAAGTTCTGGCACAAGTGCAAACCGATTTTCAAAAATGTTTTCAGCCATTGTGCAAACTCCCTCACTGACACTCTGCAAAGTCATCATCTGAGGTTGGAGGTCAGTTGGAAAGAATGGATATGGGAGAGTTTGAATTTTGTCAATTGACAAAAGTCTTTCGTCTGCTCTCAGTCTTATTTTATCATTTAAAATATCAATTTGGCAAGCAGTTTGTCTCAAAAAAGAAAGCAAGGCATCATTATGTTTTGGAACAACCTTTTCTATTGTTACATCACCGCCACAAGTTGCCACTGCAAGAAGATAGGTTCCAGCCACAATTCTGTCCGAAATAACTTCAAAAGTTCCGCCATGCAAACTCTTCACACCTTCAATCTCAATGCAATCTGTGCCAGCACCTGAAATCTTTGCACCCATTTTATTTAAGAAGTCTTGCAAGCAAACAATCTCTGGTTCTTTTGCAACTCCATAAAGTCTGGTTGTGCCTTCTGTCAGGCATGCACACATCATCAAGCTTTCTGTTGCACCCACACTTGGAAACTCAAAAACAATTGTTCCTGCCTTTAGGTCTTGACCGTTGCAATATATGTATCCATGCTTTTCAACTATTTTAACACCAAGAGCTTTAAAAGCTTTCAGATGAATGTCAATAGGTCTTGCTCCAATTTTGCAGCCACCCGGAAAGGCTATGTTTGCTGACCTAAAGCGAGCCAATAATGCACCAAGCATAAAGATAGATGCACGAACCTTTTGTGTTAGCTCGTGCGTTATTTTTTCATTTTTTATTTCTTTTGTGTTTATGTAAAGTGTTGACCCATCCGCATGTGTACAGATGTTCATAGTACTTAAAATTTCTCTCATACATCTGACATCAGATATATCAACACAATTTTCTAAAGTTATTTCTCCATCACACAAGACCACCCCAGCAAGTATTGGTAATATGGCATTTTTTGCACCTTCAACTGTAACGCTTCCAAAAAGCTTTTTTCCACCGTTTATTTTTAATTTGTTTTCCATAAATCCATTATATGAAATTAAAAAAATCTTGACACTTCGCCAAGATTTTTGTGTGTTTGGTTTCAAATCATTTACTTTGCCAGAATAAAATTGATTAAAATCAAATTTTGCATCTATTTGCACAAATTTTCTCTCTTCAAAGAAATTTTAGTTCATAAAACTATTTTGTCAATATATTTTATTTTGATTTTGACTGCCTTGAAACACTAATTGCAACTCCAACTGCTGCCATAAAAACCGCAACTGATGTTCCACCGCTTGAAATAAATGGAAGAGGAAGTCCTGTTGGAGGGATACTCCCTGTCACCACTGCAATATTTAAAATTGTTTGCACAGCAATAACAATCCCCACTCCGCAAGCAAGCAAACACCCAAAACGGTCTTTTGCACCAAGTCCAATTTTAAAAAGGCAAAGCACAAGAGCAATATAAACACAAATAAGAGCAGTAGCTCCAACAAGTCCAAGTTCTTCACCAATTATGGAAAAGATAAAGTCAGATTCTGCAAAAGGCAAAAAGAGATATTTTTGGCGAGAATTAAAAAGTCCTACTCCAAACCAACCGCCATTTCCGAGACTGTAAAGTGATTGAATAAGTTGAAAGCCCTCTCCTTGAGGTGAAGCCCAAGGATTTAGAAAAGCAAAAAGTCTTTTCATACGATAAGGCTCTGCCAAAATCAAAACAGGGACAAAAGCTCCTGCCAAACTTGAAAAGAGCATTGTGTGCTTTTTGTTCATCCCACCAATTATCAACATGAAAAGAGTCACAAATCCTAGACACATTGTCACACTCATACTTGGTTCAATAATGACCAGCAAACACAAAACCCCAGCAATAGAGAGCGGAGGAATTAAACCTTTGAAGGTTTTAATTTTGTCATGATGTTCTGAAAGATAACATGCTAGAAATAGCACAAGTGCAAACTTTGTTATTTCGGATGGTTGAATAGAAATACCAAAGAAGTTTACCCATCTGCTCGCACCATAACTTTTCACTCCAAAACCTGGCACAAAAACAAGCAGAAGAAGCACCACACAAACCGCCAAAATTACATAACGAAATTTTTTCAAAAGGTGATAATCAATAAATGCAAAAAACACCATTGCAAAAATGCCAAGCACAACACCAAACAGTTGTTTGAAAAGGAAGAAGTATTCATTGCCATAGCGATATTTTGCAGAATAGCAACTTGCACAATAAACCATAAGACAACCAAAGCCAACAAGAAAAAGTGTCAAAAAAATAACAACAATTTCACGCTTTGAAAGTTTTGAAAATTTTAAAAGCTTCCATTTCATTGCACGCTCCCAACGACGAGCGTTTTAAACCTTTCGCCTCGTTCTGCATAGCTAGTAAATTCATCAAAGCTTGAACATGCTGGAGAAAGCAAAACATAGTCTCCACTTTGAGAATTTGAAATAGAGTATTTGACAGCATCATCAAACTTTTCAAAAACAGTTGTGTGATAACCAAACTGCTTTGCTGATGCAAAAATATTTTCTCTATCCTCTCCAAAACAAACAACTTCTTTGATTGGATAATCAAGAGAAAACAGCTCAGCATAATCAATCTCTTTTCCCTTTCCACCCAAAAGCAAAACAATCCTCTCTTTTGAAAAAGCCTCAACGCAAGCAATAGTGCTGGCTACATTTGTAGCCTTGCTGTCATCAACAAAAGTCACACCATTTATACTGCCAACAAGTTCCATCCTGTGACTAGCTAAAGAAAAAGTAGAAACTGCAGTTTTAATTGACTCTGCATCCACCTTAAAGGCTGTTGAAATTGCCAAGCTAGCAAGCACATTTTCAAGATTTTTTTCACCACGTAAAGTAACATCACTAAGGTCTAAAAGTTTCTTTTTTCCATAAAAAATTTGTTCATTTTTTATAAAAACACCCTTTTTTAGAATTTTTTTAGAAAAATATAATCTTTTTCTGTGTTTGCAAAGACCTCTTGAAACTTCATCATCAAGATTTGAAACAAGCAAATCTTTAGCTTTCATTTTTTGTGAAATTTTTTCTTTGACTCTTACATATTCTTCAAAACTTTCATGCCTGTCCAAATGGTCAGGTTTTATATTTAATATGCAGGCAACATTTGGATGAAAAAATCTACTTGTCTCAAGTTGAAAATTGCTAACTTCACAGACAATCACACTCTCTTTTGTTGTCTTTTCACAAATTGCAGAAAATGGCAAACCTATATTTCCACACAAGAAAGTTGAGTATCCTGCTTCTTTCAAAATTCGGTTTACAAGCATACTAACAGTGGTTTTTCCATTTGTGCCTGTGACAGCAACAATCTTTCCTTTTGAAAGAAGATATGCAAAGTCAAGTTCACTGTAAACAGGGATATTTCTCTCTTTAAAATTTTCTAGCAGTGTATTTTTTATCACCTTTATTCCTGGGCTTAAGACAACAAAATCAAAATGCTTGTCCATTGGATTTTTGACAAAGCCAACATAATCCCAATACCTTGGATTTTCATCATAGAAACTGACATGAGCATTATGCTCTTGCAAAACTTTAATCACCGCTCTGCCACTGTCACCAAGTCCATAAACCAAAACATTTTTATTTTTTAATCTCACTTTTGCCCTCGAAATTTTTAGATTCCGACAGCCAAAACTCCTGCAAGCACGGCAAGTGAAACAGCCATCGTTACTACTATATATACGACGACAATTCTGTTTTCATTCACGCCTTTTTGCTCAAAATGGTGGTGAAGTGGAGCCATAAGAAAGACCCTCTTTTTCGTGCGTTTGTAATGCAAAACTTGTATGATGTCTGAAAGAGAAGAAAGGACAAACATAATACCCATGAGTGGCAAAAGAAGCTCAAGCCCACTAAGCACAGCTGTTATGGCAATAAAGCCCCCTAAAGCGAGCGAACCTGTGTCACCCATAAAGATTTTGGCAGGATAGCAGTTTATTGTCAAAAAGCCCAAAATTGCCCCACACATGCCAAAACATTGCAAAGCCATATTCTGCACTTCAAGACTTCCCGTAAGTGCCAAAATGACACCAAAGATAAGAATATAAACAAAGGACACTCCCCCTGCAAGACCATCAAGTCCGTCAGTCAAATTGACACTGTTTGTAGTCGCAACCATGACAAGAATTGAAAGAGGAATAACACCCCAAGAAATATCAAAAGTCCAAGAAAAGAAAGTCAGGCTTGTCCTGCCAGACAAATAAAGATAAATTGAAACAAGAATGGCAATGCCAACTTGTCCAATTATTTTTTGATAAGGTCTAAGCCCTTCATTGTGATGAAAATGCACTTTGACAAAATCATCCAAAAATCCAAGCACTCCATAAGCTATGGTGACAACAAGTGTCATCCAAGCCAAGAAGGTCTGCTCTGAAAACAAAAAACAAGTGGCAAAAAATAGAGTTATCAAAAAGATAATTCCACCCATAGTTGGAGTGCCTTCCTTGCTGGCATGCTTGTCCACATAATGAAGGATGCTTTGAGATGCCTTCATTTTTTTACAAAACCAAAGCACAAGTGGAGCAATTAAGCTTGCAAAACACAAGCTTAAAATGCCACAAACAACATACTTAACAGCCATATTTCTCTCCTTTTCCTCCCATATAAACAGGACTGCTTTCTTTAAATATGCTATAAACCGCATCAAAATCATTGTATGAATGTTTTTCACCGGCAATCTCTTGGTATTTCTCTGCTCCCTTGCCAGCTACAACCAAAATATCTCCAGCTTGAGAAAAATCAAGCATTTTCTTTATTGCGGTCTTTCTGTCAGGTTCAACCATGTGCGGTTTAGTCATTCCTTGCTCAATGTCATCAATTATAGCTTCTGACTTTTCAAAACGTGGATTGTCATCAGTAAGGCAAACATAATCAGCATATTTTTCGGCAATCTCACCCATTTGGCTACGTTTTCCTTTGTCTCGGTTTCCTCCACAGCCAAAAATGACATACACTTTCTTTTCAGTCAAAGTTTTGGCGGTCTTAAGCACATTCATAAGTCCATCAGGTGAATGAGCAAAATCTATAACGACATATCTGCCACTGTAATTTATGACATTGAAACGTCCCTCAACAGGATTTACATAAGTCAAGCCTCTTTCAAGTTCGTCATTTGAGAGTCCGAGTTTTTGACAAACACAAAGACTTGCCAAACTGTTGTAGACATTATAATTCCCAATAAGGTTGGTTTTGATTGGCAAAACATTATCACAGACATTCGCCACAAAATTTGAGCCATTCATAGAACAATAAACATCAATGGCAAAACAATCTGCAGGATTTTTTATTCCATAAGTTGTGATAGGGACATCACAGGTTGAAAAAATTGCTTTTGTCCTTTCATCATCAATGCAAGCAATGGCACTTTTTATGTGAGAACTATTGAAAAATGAAAGCTTTGCTTCTTGATAGTTTTCCATTGTTCCAAAATAATCCAAATGGTCTTGCGTTATGTTTGTCAAAACGCCAATTTCAAAATTGATACTATTTATTCTTTTTTGAACAATCGCATGTGCAGAGACTTCCATAATGACATATTCAACCCCAGCGTTTTTCATATCTAGGAAAGTTTTGTGCAAAAAATCTGCATCTGGAGTGGTAAGTGGACAGTCTAATGTTTTGCCTGCATAATAGACTCCATTGGTGCCAATAACTCCAACAGACTTTCCATTTCTTTTTAAAATCTCTCCAACAACATACGAAGTGGTTGTCTTGCCATTTGTACCTGAGATTCCAACTATTTTCAAAGAGTCACACGCCCTCTCATAAAAAGAAGCACAACTGCTTGCAAAAAGGTCTCTTACGTCCTCAACCTTTATGCAATCGTCAAAGTCAAAGCCACTGACAATCATCATTGCTCCCTTTTGCTTTGCAATGGAGCATCTTTGTTTTGCGTTTTCAAAGTCTGAGGTCAGGCAAAAATAAACAGAATCCTCACTGATTTTATCCACATCTTTTGTGAGCAGTTTAACCTCTTGCTTTTTCAAGCTTTGCAAGTTGTTTTCTTTTATAAACTCTTTGTCAAAGATTTTCTCAAAAACCATAAAAAACTCCTTTTTGTCCTATTCTAATACAAGTCAATAAGACTTTGAAACGCCAAAACAAAATAAGTCACTTTAAGACAAATTTTTCAACTATTTTTTATTTTCAAATTTTGCTTCTTCAAAAATTTTTAAAGCATCACTTTCAAAAGTTTTCTTGAGCCTTCGCTTTTTGTCTCTCTCTGACAAACCTTCTTCAATGATTGCTCTGAGAAGCTCTTTGAAAGGTACATCTTTAAAGAGATAGAAAGCAAGTGAACCAGGAATAGCGTTAATCTCGTTTACATAAAAAATTTTCTCTTTTTCATCATAGAGAAAGTCCACTCTCACAACACCTTTACAATCAAAAAATTTGTAAACTTTTTCTGTGAGTTTTGAAACTTTTTTCGCCAAAGCCTTGTCAACTTCTTTATTTGCCGAACGCTCTGAAAGATATTTATCTTCAAAAGTGAAGATTGTGGTCTTGTTTTTGACCTCATTTACTGTTGAGGTGAAAAGATTTTCTCTAAAAGTAAAGCATGCACAATTAAACTCTCTCAAGTTTTGCACCAATACTTCTACCAACACTTTTTCATCAAATTCAAAAGCTAAATCGACAGAGGCTTCAAGTTCTTCCAAATTTTTGCAGATTGAAATACCAATGCTACTTCCCAAATTTGCAGGCTTGACAATAAGCGGATATTCAAGTGCTTTTTCAATCTCTTTCAGCTTTTCTTGCTTCATTTTTGCATATTCGCACTTGTGCAAAGAGACATATTTAGGTGAAATAATATCATTCGCCTTCAAAATATCTTTCATAAATACTTTATCCATACACAAAGCAGAGGATGTCACAAGTCCGCTGGTCTGAGCGACACCACAACATTCAAACACTCCTTGCACGCAACCATCTTCTCCTATATGTCCATGACAGCAATTGAGCACAGCCATTAAATTGCAAAAGTGTATGTATTTTCCATTTTTTCTTACAAGCAGTTCACTTTCTCCCAAAACCAAACTCACTCTTCTTTTTCGTTTTGCCCTTTTAGAAAAGTTTTGATAAATCTTGACATCATCAAGATTGTCAGCACTCCACCAAGCCCCCTCTTTATCTATGTAAATTGGCAAATAAGAATATTCATTTGGCAAAAATTTCATTGTCTGAATTGCAGTAATGACAGAAATATCATGCTCTACACTTTCACCACCAAACAAAATTGCAATTTTTTCTTTCATAAAAATCTCCTTAACTTTATTAGTTATGAAATGTTTTTGCTTTTTGTCATTTAAAACTACTATCGCAAGTTGTCTGGAAAATCATTTTCAAAAAGCACAACATCCCCTTTTCTCAAAATCTGTTTCAAGATTTGTTGTTGTTCTTTTCTGGTGTTGGCATAAAAAATTTGCATATCAGTCATTCCTGCCGTTTTCGCACCAGAAGAAAGTGCTGCTTTGTTTGTTTCGTTCATTATCAAAAACAAATCTGCAGTCTCACCAACAAGTCGCCCTGCCAAATTGTTTTGCTCTTGTTGAACCTTTCCAAGCTCCACCATGCCTGGTGAAACAACCACTTTCCTTCCCTGAAACTGAGAGATGGTCTTAAGAGCTTCCTTAAACCCCTCAAAATTGCTGTTGTAGGAGTCGTCAATAACATTTACAAATTCGCCTCTTATAAGCTCCAATCTATGTGCAGTTGCCTCAAGTTTTTCAATACCCTTCACAATTGAATAAACACTCTCTCCCAAAAGATATGCCATTGCACTTGCTGTGACAATGTTGTCTATATTTGCCATACCCAAAAGTTTTGTTTTACTATCAAATTTTTGCCCATCCAAAATAAGTGTAAAGCTGGAACCTTCTTCAGAGGACAAAACATTTTCAGCATAAGCATAGCTGTCTTTTTCGCAAACTAAATACTTTTGATGTTTGTATCTGTCATAAAGTTTTTTTGTTGAACGGCTCTTGCCATTAAAAACTACCCAATTTTGTGTAGCCTCGCAAAGCTCATATTTTGTGTCTTCAATTTTTTCTATCGTTCCAAAAGACTCAAGATGGCAGCTTCCAATTGGTGTCAATATTCCAAAGTCTACTCCAACAAAGTCAGCAAGAAATTTTATATCTCCTGCATGCCTTGCTCCCATCTCAACAATAAAGAAATCATCAGTTTCTTTCAAATTTTCAAGCACGCTCTTGCAAACACCCATTGGAGTGTTGAAACTCTTTGGTGTAGCACAAACATCAAACTCTTCTTTTAAAATTTGATACAAAAAGTTTTTGGTTGATGTTTTTCCAAAGCTTCCTGTGATTCCTATTTTTTTACCTGAAAATGCTTTAAGCTTTTTCTTTGCCTTTAAAATAAATCGCTGTTTTATCAAATTTTCAATAGGCAATGCTAAAACAAAAGGCACAACCAAAAATATAGGATAAAAAACTAATATCAATGCAAGCGGAATAAATATATAAATATTTTTTATAAAAAAGAAAATTAGAAAAAAATATAAAAAGCTTGCCAAAAACACTATAAAAATCAATCTTTTTATTCTTTTTGTAAAAACCAAATCATTTTTATCTCCAAATGAAAAAGGATTTTTAAGCAATGTTTTTAAATAGCTTTTTATTTTATAACTTTCCAATTGATATTTTTTAATGAAAAATAACGAATAAATTGTAAATATAATTGTGTTGATTATTGAATAAACTATAAACATTTTCACCTCTTAAGTAAAAAATTTTTCAAATTTTCAGAAAACTCCAACTTTCTGTCGACAAAGCAAAAATGTCCCGCATCTTCCAAAACAATCAAACTAGAATTTTTAATTTTTTTGTGCAAACGCTTTGCCATATAAATAGGTGTTGTTTTGTCTTGTTTACCGAAAATGATAAGCGTGTCACATTTTATGTATGACAAAAATTCATCAAGATGAGTATTGACTACACTGTTGAAAACTTTTCTCATGTTTTTATCCAATGCAAGATAGTCACAACTTCCATAGTTTGAAACATCAAGTTTGAGTTTTTTCTTAATTTTATATGTACCAACTTTTATGTAGTAAGATAAACTTCTTCTCGGTTTAACTCCAGCACTGTCAACCAAAACCAATGACTTGACTTCATCTTTACACAAAACCGCAAGAATAATGGCAATTCTCCCTCCAAAAGAATGTCCGACAAGATTATATTTTTTTATGTTAAGGCTTTTGCAAAGTGCAATGAGCATGTTTGCATATGTAAAAATGTTCCAATCAACAGGTCTTTTGTCACTTTGACCAAAAGGCGGAAAATCTACAAAAAGACAGCTTCCTTTTGTCAAGTCTTTGCAAAAAAGCAATGCCTTATGGTCACAGCCCCAGCCATGCAAAAAGATGTTTACCGCTTCGCTTTTTCTGTCTATAAATTTATAAAAGATTTTGCAATCTCGATATTCATACTTCATACAAAATCATTCTATGAAAGAAATTTATTTTTGTGTAAAATGGCAGGCAAATCTCCTGCACCAACAAACATAATCACTGCATCTTTGTCAAAGCTTTTTAGGATATTTTCAAGTTCACAAAAATCTTCTACATAACATGTTTGAGCATTTTCAATTTTCAAAATGTCAGAGAGTGCTTTTGCACTCAAACCAGCCTCTTCTTTTTCTCTTGCAGAATAAGTCTTATATAATATTGGGAAGTCAACATTTTTTAGCACTTTCACAAACTCATCAAGCAAATCCTTTGTTCTGCTGAAAGTGTGTGGCTGAAAAACCAAAACCAATTTTTTATTTTTAAAAATCTTTCTTGCAGAATAAATTGCTTTTTCAATCTCTGTTGGATGATGAGAATAGTCACACAAGACATTATCAAAATATTTGCAATTTACTTTCTCAAATCGAGTTTTTACACCATTAAAATTTTCCAGCCCTTGTTTTATCTCTCCATCTGAAAGCCCCAAAAGCTTGCATGCCTTATATGCAAATATGCAGTTTTGTGCATTTATATCTTCACACAATTTTAAATTTAGTCTCATAAGCTTTCTTTCCTCATCAAAAAGGTCAAAAGACAAACTTCCATTTTTTTTGTGTCTGATATTCTTTGCCTTCATGTTTTCAGTTTTCTCAACAATATACTTTGCACTTTTTCTAAACTTATCAAAGGACAACAGTTGATTCTCAAAGGTTTTAAAATAATCCATGTGTTCTTTTTCAACATTTGTTATGACAGCTATGTAAGGTTTCAAGTACAAAAAGTTGTCATGATATTCACACGCCTCTGTAACAAAATACTCGTTTTCTCCAAGATAAAAGTTTTTGTTGTCATCACAGCGAAAGCCTCCAAGGTGCAGGGTTGGATTTCTTTTGGCACTCTTTAAAACTTCATAAATCATAGCTGTCGTGGTGGTCTTTCCATGCGAGCCAGCCACAGCAACAACTTTTTTAAATCGCTTTGAAAATTCTCCAAGCAATTCTCCCCTGCAAACAATTGATTTTTGAAGCTCCTTTGCACACTTAAAATTGATGTCATCCTCTTTAATTGCCGAAGAACAAACGACATAATCAGCTTTTTCTATGTGGTCCTTTCTGAAGTCAAAATCTATTTCTATGTCATACTGCTTAAGCAAATCTGTTGTCTGTGATTGAGTGATGTCACTTCCTGAAACATAATTTCCTTGATTTTTTAAAAAGATAGCTAGTGCAGACATTGAAATGCCTCCAATGCCCAGCAAATAAAATGTCTTTCTTTTGTTAAGTTGTAATTTTTCCATAATAATTTCTATGATTTTCAAAAATTATTTGTCAAAAACAATAAAATCTTTTGCAAAATTTTTGCAGTGTGTTATAATTATATTGACCAATGGGTTAAATAAAAAAAAGGAAGGTACACAAACTTGAATATCACAGACGTAAGAATTAGACTTGTAAACAATGATGAAAAACTTAAGGCAGTTGCATCAATCACAATCGACAATGAATTTGTTGTTCACGATTTGAAAGTAATTGATGGAAAAGACGGATATTTCCTTTCAATGCCAAGAAGAAAAGTTAATGATGGAGAATACAAAGACATTGTTCATCCAATCAAAACTGAAGTAAGAGTAGAACTTACAAAATTGATTCTTGATGCTTATGAAAAGGCTGCTGCTGAAGCTTCTGCCAATGCATAATAAATCTTAAAAGAAGAAAAAGACTGCAAAAATGCAGTCTTTTTTTTCTTTAATTTTTTTCTGTAAGCAAATTTACATAAGTTTGCTTCCATCTGTAGTTTCAACAACCTTCAAAATATTTTCTTCAATGCCTGTTTCAGCATTTATGTAAATGTAATAGGTTGCATTGTCTCTTTGACATTCAAATTCCCAACACAAAACTTCTCTGTTGTATTCAAGTGGACTCAAACAGATTCTTCCTTCACCAATTTGGAAGGATTTATCAACAACAGCCTTTGCCTCCTGCTCAGAGATTTTTGCAGAGCCAAGTTGTCTGTCTGTGTGGTTTGTCAAATATGAAATTGCATCATAACCAACAACATTTCCAAATTCAAGGTCAACCTTAACTTTTACAAGGTCTGGATAAAGTATAATTCCTTTTTCAATTGGAGCAAGATTGAAATAGATTTGGTCATCCAGCTCTTGATACCAAACAACTTTTGGATTTTCAATACCATTAAGTTTTGCAAAATCAATTGCCGTTCTCTCTGCTTGTTCATAATTATAATTTTTCATTCCAGACTCATTGTGACCACTAACATTCAAAATGTGTCCGCCAACTTTTGTCGCTTGAACAAACAATCTTTGTCCATCCGCATTTTTTACCATGAAGTTGAAAGTTTTAAATCTTCCATTTGTCTGCCCCTCATATTTAAGATTGGTTGAATTTTTAAATATTTTATCAACATTTGCATGGACTTCCTCTTTTGTCATCTCTTTTCCAGAGAGTCCAACAACTTTCTTATTGACAACAGAGTCAGAGAATGGTCCGTCATAAATCATGGTTGGATAATCGCTGTCATCAGCGTGCATTTGTCCAAAGTCGAGATTGAAATCATCAAAATCACCATGATATTTGTTTTTAGCCTTAACAATGCTATAGCCATTAACCATTCTGTCTGACAATTTATTTAAAAAGAGTTTCATTTCAGTAAGAGATTGGTGCATATCACGAAGCACTTGCAAATCTCCGTCCGACAAGTTTTCTCCATTTTGCAATTTCTCTTCCAAAATCTGAGTATAGCCTGACATTTGATTGATAAATCTTACGCTTTGCATAATTGAATCACCCGAAAGTGGCATTGCAGCAATATTACCTTGCATCTCTTTTGAATCTTGAGAAATCTCCGAAAGCATTTTCGCACGATATTTTTGGTCATCCGAAGCCAAAAGCTTACTTATATTTGTGTCAACTGAGTTGGCATTTTCAACAAGTTCAAAATAGTTTTTCTTATAAACATTTTCAAGCTGAGTCGAATAATTATCCGCTTGAGACATAGACACACCATAAGCAATACCAAAGCCAATTGTGCTAGCTCCCAAAATACCTGTTGCAATTGAAAGTCCAATCACAGCACCCTTGTAGTGATGTCTTTTTTTTAAATTTTCATTTTTGATTGTTTTCTGTTGGTTCTTTTCGTTTTCCATATTCTCTCCTTAAATTGCAAATATGTGATTGCCAATTGTAATTGTTGTGGTCTTTGTATAAATCCACTTGCTAGTTGCAGTCTTAGCATTATAATAGTAAAGAGCACCATAAGTAGGGTCCCAACCATTAAGAGCATCTCTTGCAGCATTGAAAGCAGTTTGATTTGGAGACAAATTGATTTGTCCATCATTGACCGCAGTAAATGCCCAAGGCTGATAAATTACGCCTGAAATTGTGTTTGGGAAATCAGGGCTTTTAACTCTGTTCAAAATCACTGCTGCAACGGCAACTTGTCCAACATAACTCTCTCCACGAGCCTCTGCATGAATACACTTTGCA
>CASXBC010000023.1 GCA_949474265.1 uncultured bacterium
CTGGAACCGCTTATAAAGGCGAGATGGTGTACATGGATGAAAATTACAACTTGGCTGTGCTAAAGTGTAAAAATATGGATGGAAGCAATAAAGCAATCAAAATTCCTTATGTCAATATTGCTTCAAAAGACGAGTATATCAAAGATACAAAAGTGATTATGACTTCAATGAACACTCGCACAAGAGCATTTACTTCGTCATATCAAAGCGGAGTTATTGAGGATACTGACTATTTTGCAAGTGTTCCTAAAAAGGTTGAAGGAATCTCTACTCGTGATTTCACTGTTTCATACGGTTTTATTGTGTCAACAAATCTCAATTCTTCCTTCCAAGGTGGTTTGGTTTTCAATAAAAAGGGCAGATTTCTAGGCTTCTCTTTTGGCACTCTTTTGGAATTTAATATTCCTGATGGACAATATTTTGTTCAACCAGCCTATGGAGCAAAAAATTTTATTAAAAATGTTTTTGCAATGAATGGTCAACCATACCAAAATTTGCTTGTTGAAAGTGTTTGCGGTTTTGATATTAGTGAAGGTGTGGATATGACAGAGACTTTGGGCTCTGTACAAGGCAGAGACACATTCTATTTTGATGGAAAGTGGAATCCAATAACGGCTGAAATAACAGAGTTTTGTCACAGCGAAAATAAAGGTTTTTATTTGTTTAAGGATTTTGTTTATAATGATAAGACCGTTTCTGCTGGGGCAATTCTTACAGATGTTAAAGTTAATGGAAAAACTACTAAGATAGAAGTTAGAAATGATTTGATTGATGCTCTTTATGGAGCAAAGAAAGGAAGCTCTGTTGAGTTTAAATATTTGCAAGCTGGTCAGGCAGAGACTTTAAGTTTTACAGTGTAAAGGGGGCACGCTTACAACATGAAAAAAATTAAATATGCAATAGAAATGGGCGGAGCTTACACCTGTATTTATGTAAAAGGAGAAGGCTTGGCTCTTAAAGAGGCAACACTCATTGCTGCTGAACCTACAAATGATGGATATAAAGTTGTCGCTATGGGCAATGATGCAAAAAAACTTATTGGCAAGACAAAAGATAATGTAGAAATATTTACTCCAATGCCTTATGGCGAACACTCAAACTATGAGTATTCAGTCATCTTGCTTAAATACTTTTTAAGCAAGGTTGAGTTTAGGGCAAGAGAAGATAAAGCTGTTTTTGTCGTTCCTTGTGGGCTTTCTGCAAAAGAAAAAGATAATCTTTTGAGTGTTTGTGAGGGGGCAAATTTGGGAGAAGTAGAGCTTATTCCTTCTGCTCTTTGCTCATGCGTTGGTCAGGGACGTAATATTGACAATTCAAAAGTTAATATGATTGTTGATATTGGTGGCACAGGCACAGAGATTGCGGTTATCAATATGTCAAACATTCTCAAAGGTGCAACTGTTGGCATTGGCGGAAAAAGTATTGATGCGGCAATTGTAAATTATTTGGCTTTTTCTCAGCAGTTAGTTATTGGACTTTCTACTGCCGAAGTTTTGAAAAACGAAGTTGGAAGCCTTTATATAAATGATACACTAAATATGGAAGTTACAGGTGTTGATACTGCTACAAAATCCCCAAAATCAGTTGTGATTTTGTCAAGTGATTTAAGACCAGCTATTGAACCTTTTTACAATGAAATTGTCAGAGCTGTGGACACCACAATCAATTCACTTCCACCAGAAATTGTTGCAGACATCATAAACAATAAAATTGTTATTTGTGGTGGTGGCTCAAAGATGCAAGGTTTGGATGATTATTTTAAGAAAAATCTCAAATATCCTGTTGAATTTTGTGAAGATGTGGACAATGTGACTATTTTGGGAGCAGGAAAATTGCTTTCAGATTTTCAATTGCTTGAAAGTATTACAAACAACTTATAAGGACACTTGTGTCCTTTTTTTATTTTAATTTTGTAAATTGGTCAGTCTTTCTAAAAGCTGACTTTTTTATACTCGACAAAATTTGAACATTTTTTCTTTTTTTCTTTTCTTAAAATCTTTGCCTTGAAATTTAAAGATAGTAAAATTATTTTTAAGTGAGGGACTATGGCAAGAAAAATTGTTGTTACAAGTGGCAAAGGTGGTGTTGGAAAGACAACTGTTTGTGCAAATCTTGGAGTTTACTTGGCAAAACTTGGCTTCAGAGTCGCATTGTTGGATGTTGACATTGGTCTAAACAATCTGGATGTTATTATGGGGCTTGAAAGGCAGGTTGTTTTTGATATAACTGATGTAGTTTCAGGCAAATGTAGAGTAAGGCAGGCTCTAGTTCAGGACCAAAACAATCCTTCTCTTTATCTTTTGCCATCATCACATACTTATGCTTCAAGCAAGATTACAGGGGAACATATAAAAAACATTGTTGACATCATAGACCATTCTTTTGATTATATTTTGCTTGACTGTCCAGCTGGCGTTGAGGCTGGCTTTCACAGAGCCGTTTTTCCTGCTAATGAAGCCATAATTGTTGTAACACCACATCTTTCCAGCATTAAGGATGCAGATAAGGTTGTTGGACTGTTGAGTAGCTACAATATTGAAACTAAATCATTGGTTATCAATCGCATGAGGGGAGATTTGCTTCTTTCAGGCGAGATGCTTTCTCTTGAGAGTATTGTTAAGGCTATGAATATTCCGCTTATTGGTGTTATTCCTGAAGATGACAAAGTTTCAAAAATGTCAAGCGAGGGCAGGATAATGACTGACGGAGAAAGCGTGAGGGCGTTTACGTTGCTGTCAGAAAACGTGCATAATGGTTGCAAAAAAATTTATGATTGCACCTACAAGTACCGTGGACTTATGGGATACTTTAAAAGAAACATAAAAAAACTTGTCTAGGGAGGTGATATGGAAAAAATTGAAGAACTTATTATAAGAGATAAATTTACAGGCTTGGAACAGATTTCTGAGGTTTTGAAAGAGGAAATTTCTTCGCTTTCAAGACACTTTTTGTTGCTTTGTGATGAAGTTGTTGTTAGATACAAAAAAGATAATGGAAATATTATTTTCAATGTTGAAATTCCAGCAAGCAGAGTCAAGCCTTTTGGCAATAGACTTATTTAAAATTTCCTATTTTGCATTTATTCTTGCTCAATATTAATTTAATGAAATCATTAAAATGCTTAAGCGACTTACATGCAAAATTTTGCTAATTGCTAAAAAAACACCTTTTAGGTGTTTTTTGTTATTTTAAAATGTCACAGCCAAGATATTTGACCAACACTTGAGGGACGGTTACGGTGCCATCAGCGTTTTGGTATTGCTCTAAGATTGCAGGGAAAATTCTGCTTGTTGCAATTCCGCTGGCATTGAGTGTGTAAACATAGTCTTTTGTGCCATCCTTTTTTTGATACTTGGTATTTGTGCGTCTGCCTTGATAATTTAATGCTGTGCTGACACTGCTCACTTCGGTGTATCTATCCATGCTTGGAATGTAAATCTCAATATCCCATGTTTTTGCCATGCCATGAGCATAATCTCCACCAGCAAGTTGAACTAAGCGATAGTGCAAGCCAAGTTTTTGCACAATTCTTTCAGCTTTTCCCAGAAGTTCATTCCATGCTCTTTCATTATCCTCAGGTGCGACATACTCTACCATTTCGACCTTATTAAACTGATGACCTCTTATCATTCCTTTTTCATCTGGTCGGTTGCTTCCAGCTTCAATACGAAAGCATGGGGTGTAGGCAAAGTATTTTTTAGGCAAATCTTCTTCTTTCAAAACTTCATTTTTGTGAAGATTTACAAGTGCTGTTTCTGCTGTTGGCAAAAGGAAGTTGTTTGGCAAGAAATTTTTGTCAATAAAGAAATCCTCGTTTGCAAATTTTGGAAACTGTCCAGCACCAAAGCCACACTCATATTTGAGAATGTGTGGCAGGAGTTTAAATTCAAAGCCGTCCTTTAAATGTTCTTCAATACAAAAATTTAATATTGCCCATTCGAGACGTGCTCCAAGTCCGGTGTAAATCCAATTGCCTTCACCAGCTATTTTTGTCGCTCTGTCATAGTCAATAAGATTTAGTTGTTTGCAAAGTTGAATATGGTTTTTTGCTTTGAAATCAAAGCTTGGTTTTTTGCCAAAGGTTTTTAAAACAACATTATTTTCTTTATTTCCAGCAGGGGTGTCATCCACTACAATATTTGGCAGTGCAAAGAAAACTTTGTCATATTCTTCTTGAACTTTTGCAAGTTTTTCAGTTATTTGTGCTGTTTGTTTTGCAAGTTCTTTCATCTCTGTTTGAAGTGTGGTTGTATCTTTTCCTGTTCTTTTCAAAAGGTCAAAATCTTTTGCTCCTTTGTTCTTTTGAGTCAAAAGCTCTTCTTGAAGTTTTTTAAGCTCTACGATTTTGTCATATTGTTTTATGAGTGCTTCCAAATCTACCTCATATTGTCTTTTTTTGAAACAGTTTTCATAATATTCTTTTCTTTTTTTGATGTCTTTTATATCTAACATTTTTTTATTCTCCTTAAATTTTGTTTTTTGCGTAAAAAAAGTTTGTCTTTCAGGAGACTAACACAAATTTTAAGTTGAATTTTGTTTTTTTAAACATAAAAAATCACCTCTAAAATTTTTTTAGAGGTGAATAAAATCCACGGTGCCACTCTAATTGGACAAAGTCCCACTCATTTTCTGCAAATTGTGCTATGCAGTCAGCCCAATTCATCATTGGTGCCTCCAAGGTGGATATGATTGTTGCTTTCGTTTGCTTTCACCAACCGCAAATTCTCTGAATCGGCAGACAATCAAAAGTCTTTTCACAGGCAATAATTGACTTTAGTATAATTAAATTTTTGTAAAATGTCAAGGCTCTTTTTTGAATTTTAATTTTTGAAATAAACAAGACCATAGCAATTTGGACCAGCATGGGTGCCTACAACGCAACCAATGTCATAAATTGGTGTATTTTCAGCATCAACTCCAAATTTGTCTGCATATTGAGAAATAAATCTCTTAGCATTGGTTTTGTTTGCTGAATATCCAAAATAAATAGGATAGTTTTTATCTCTTTTTTCAGCTTGTTCATACATAAATTGATTTGCAGCACGTTCTCCAACTTTCTTTGCTACATTGTTTACCTTTCCGCCATCAAGACTGATGATAGGTTTGATGTTGAGGGCGGTTGCAGCAATGTACGCTGCACCAGAAAGTCTGCCTCCTTGTTTGAGATATTTTAAATCTCCAACCACAGCCAAGAGGCGAACATTGTTTTTCAAACGTTCAAGTTCGTCGGTTACTTCTTTTGGCTTGGCATTTGGATGTGCTTTGATATATTTGACGAGTTCAACAATCAATGCACCCTCTGCAAAGGTTGTGCAACGAGAGTCGCAGATATAACAGTTTTTCATATTAAGGTTTTCAACAGCTTTGTGAACTTGGGCTATTGTGCCAGCAAGGTCTGAGGAGATAACAATTGTGATTACATACCATTCAGGATTGTTTACATACCCTTCATACGCATCTTCAAATTTGTATTGATTAGGTTGGCTTGTTTTTGGGATGATGCCTGTTGTTTTCATTTTTTCATAAAACTCTTCATTTGGCAATCCTTCAGGGAAAAGTTCTCCATTGAAGTTGAGTTCGATTGGGCAAATTGTTATGTTGTTTTCTTTTGCAAAATGTGGTGGCATGTCAACTGAAGCTTCTGTGACGATTTTATATTTCATTGTTTTCTCCTTTTTAATATTTTTATTCTATCAAAATTCTATTAATATCACAAACAATATGAAGCAATAAATAAAATAAAAAACTTTCAAGCAGATTTTACTTGAAAGTTTTAATGTTAGTTTTTCTTAAATAATTGCTTTGTGAAAGCGAAAAGCAAGCCGACAAGCACAATATAATAGACAAATGATATAAAGAAATTTCCATAGGAGAAAAGTGATGTCTTTAAGAAGCCTGTCGACATCGTTGCTCCACCAAGGAAGCAGGTGATGTCAGCATGAATGAATGGGAGCAGGCACCACCACAATTGACCATTTAAGAAAATGTTGCAAACCGTTGAAGCTACAAAGATAGCAAGAGCAACTGCAAACATTATGTCAAATTTACGAGTTACATTCATAAGGAAAATTGTCAACACACTGTAGAAGATTGCTTGAAGTTCAATTCCGATAAGTTTTATAAGCAGGAACAGAAATGGAGAAATTGTGTAAACTTTGTTTAGGTTGAACACGGCAAGCATGCTTCCAGGCAAGAAGCCATAAAAGATTGAGCCCCAAATCATAGTTATGATTGCAAAAATCAAAACGCAGAATGAGGTTGACCAAAGCACAGCAAGAAATTTTCCAATAAAAACTTGATTGAAAGTTACTTTTTGAGACAAAATCAAGTCCATCTTTCCGTTTCGGCGGTCACGTCCAAACAATTTGTAAGCGCAGAAAATGCCAAAAAGCACTGTCAAAAATCCAACAATACACATCATGAAATAACTGTGGTCAAAGGCTGTTCGCTTATAGGAGGCAGTGTTGAAGTTTAGTGCTTGTTGGTGGCTTGAGAAGTAAAGGCTGTCATCTTCCAAAAAGTGTTTTGCAACACTGAGATACAATTTTGTTTCTTCCAAAGAAAATTTGCCATAGCCATACATTTTGTTAATTTTTATTGAGAGCTTGTCCATAAGCAAGGTGTATTCATTTTCAATAGCTTTTTTTGCACTTTCACAAGTGAGTTTATAGTTTGTTGCAAGTGCTTTCATGTTTGAAACGTTGTCTACATCTCTGACTGTGGTCTTTGAGCGAAGGGATAACATTTCTGCATAAATTTGAGTAAGTTTAACTTCTGCTCTTTGTATGTAATCCAAATTGAAACTTTCAAGATGAACGTTGTCAACATTGAAAGTAAATGCTTTTACGCTGACTTGTTTTAATGTGTTGAAATGTGCTTTGCCATTGTAAAGTGTTTGAAGCATTGCATGAGTGTTTGTGGAGTTGCTTACTGTTTGTGTAAAAAATTTTGACACTTCTTCAAGTTGGCTCATTTGCGAGTTTGAAAGTACCAGCTTTGTATGAAATTTACTTAATGATTTGAAGTTTTGAATGAATGTCAACAGTTTGTTTGCTGCTTGTGAGATTGGGGCGGTTCCAGAGATTGTATATTCACATTGCCCCCAAACATTATATCTTTCAAGTTCACTCCAAATTTCGTCAAAGCTATGACTGATTTGTGTGAGTTGTTCTGCTTCAAGACAAGGACTGTTTTGGACATCTATCAAAATTTTTGCATCATTTAATATGGCATCCATATTTTCTTTTATATCTAGGGTAGTATTATTTGAAACGAAAGAATTGAAAACTTCGTGCGTTGTCTCGCCAGCCAGCGAGGCACTATATTGTGGGGTGGCTGGTATTTTGTAAGCAAAGCCTAAGATGAGGCAAGCAACCAAAACGATAGCATACCCTATCAGTGTGATAGGGTTTAAAGCCAAACGCTTGAAGTCATATCTTGCTATCTGAAGAATTTTTTTCAATTATTTCCCTCCTTGAAGTAAGGGGTAAGGTTGGCGAAAATTCGCTCATGCTTTTTATTTAAATAACCTGCCTTATGGACAGAAATTCTGTTTTTGGTGAAAAATTTTACTATTTCAGCAGTCAATGCTTCGTCTGCCTCAAACAAAATCTTTCTTCCAAAAATTTTTACATCAAGACCGAATTTCTGAATGATAAGTTTTCCACAGTAGTGTGGGTATTTGACTTCAATGAAAGCAAAGGTGTTTTCATTGCTGTATTTTTCGCATTGTTCATGATTTAAAATGCTTTTTACAGTTCTTCCTTCCATAAAGATAAACTTATTGCAGATGTTTTCAATAGGAGAATAGTATCTTGAGGCTATCAAAACGTGCGTGCCATTTTCTTGAAGTTCGGCAATATAGTCTTTCATATCTTGAATACTTGAAGCAGGAAGTCCTTTAAAAGGTTCGTCCAAAATCATAAGTTTTGGGCGGTTGATATATGCAAGGGCAAGTGCCATAAGTTTTTTCTCATAGTAAGACAAGAAAAAGACATATTTTTTCATTTTATGGGCAAGGTTGAACTTGTTTAAAGCAAAGAGTATTTTTTGCTTATCCACTTTGCCTGAGAGTGAACATAGATAGACGAAGTTTTGCATCACTGTTTGATACTTAAAGAAAACGGGAGGGTCAAGACAAAGTCCAATATCAATTGAATTTGGATGTTTTGCAATGTCTTTTCCAAAGAGATGGATTTGCCCATCACTTATTGGAAGTGCTCCGGTGATTGTCTTTATGAGGCTGGTTTTTCCAGAATGGTCTTCACCAATTATACCTACACAATCTCCCTCTTCGACAGAAAAAGAGACGTTTTTGACAAGAAAACGCTCATTTGTCAGGACAGAAAGATTTTTTATATCTAATATCACTTCTTTTTCCATAATATATATTATATCAAATTATATTTTTAATGTAAAGACCTTTTTCGTTTTTGCAAAAAAGATAGCCAACAAAAAAACTAGTTTTCACTAGTTAGTCGACATTTACAAGATTTTCATAAATGTATTCATAAAAACTTGGTGCGGACTGTCGCCATTTTTTGCAAGCCTCTTCTGCAGATTGGCGTGTGGGTGCTTTGATTTGTATTTCGAAAAGTGGAGAGTTTATCAAATTTTCATATATTCTCATAGTAACAAGATAAGACCCATCTTCTGCATCTGTGTAGTTTGCATAATATTCTTGGCTTTGTTTGATTGAAAGGCGGTTGGTACGGCTGTATTCTGTGATTTCATCACGAAGCTCAAGAGGGACTTTTTTATAGAAATATGACAGGCAGTCTCTGCCTTCAAAGGTGAGGGTGTAACGCATTTCTCCCTCTTTACACTCTGTTTTGTAAATGAGTTTTGCCTCAGATAGTTGAAACAATAAGTCAAGGCAATCCATATAGTTTATCCAGCTGTTTTTTACTGCACAAATTTCTATGATTGAGTTTTCAGTCAGAGGCATCTCCATTTTTTCCATAACAAACAAAATGATTAGTTTGTTTGTGACAGCATCATAGTTCATTTTTTCTCCGTTTATGTATATATCTTAACAAATACTATGGAAAAATGCAAAGAAAACGAAACTTTACATAAAAAATTTTCTCTCTTAATATCTTAAAATGGTTTGAGATTTTTTTCTTTTGTGGTAGAATGGGCTATAGAGTCTGAGGGAGGACCTTTATGGAAACAAAAAATATTTTGGATGTTGAGAAATTTGTTGTTGCGTGCAATGACTTGCTTAGTGGAAAATTTCTTGATTTAAACAAAAGATTGGACAGATTTTTGACTGTTATGACTCAAAGCGAGGATGTGCTTGACCTTCTTACTGAGTGCCTTGCTGATTTTGATGAAGATGCTGAATTTGCAAAAGCGTTTTCTTTGGACAAAAAGACAGGTGCAACAAAAATTGAAATTCCTTCTGATGAAAAGAAAAAAATTGCACTCACTGTGACAATTTTCAACAATCTCACAAATGACAAACTCAACACAAATCAATTTTTGGAGACATATTTCCAAGATAAAAAATTGACTCCAATGCAAAACTTTTTGGAGAAAATTGTAAGACCATATAGAGACCTGATTTGCAAATTTTTTGGGCTTAGCACAAATATCACTGTTGAAGATGTAAAAAGACAGATTGAAGAAGAAAAAGTTTTGAAAAAAGAAGAAGAAAAGAAACAAGAGGAAGAGCTTTTTCCAAAACTTGACCAACTTCTTTCAGGAGTGGTAAACACAACAAATCAAATTCTTGCCCTTCTCAAGTTTGAGAAAAAAAGGACAGAAAATCTTGATGATTTGGAATTTATTTTAAACTCTATTCTTGAAGCTTGTGAAAAAAGAGAACTTATGGTCATAAATGGACTTGTGATTGGGCTTAACTATGTTTCTAAAAAGTTTAAAAATGTAAGACATTTAGTGGAAGAACTCAACAACCAAATATATGATTATTATGAGTTTTTGACAAGTGGCAGTGAGCCTGCTGACGAAATTGAAACTGAAGAAGAAAATGCAGAGGATTAGTCCTCTGCATTTTTAATCTTCTAAACCTAGTAAAAAATCGGTAGTTGTATCAAAATATTTCGCAATTTTTATTAAAAGTTCATAATCAGGTTCATGAGTTCCACTCTCATATTTTGCAATTGTGGTTTGAGAAAGGCAAAGGTCTTTTGCAAGTTTTGTTTGTGTTATACCTTTTTCTTCTCTTAAATATTTTAGTTGAATTGCAAACTTATTTACTTTCATATAAACATTGTATGACAATTTGTCATAAATTACTTGACTTATGACGTTTCCTCATAATATAATTTTCTATTATGAGATTTAAAAAAGAATTAATTTATGAATATTTGGATAGTAAATGTATTACACAGGTTAGGTTTTGTCTTGATTGTTGCATTAGTATGTTTCAGCTAAGGAAAATCTTAGAAGATGATGATGAGGATATTATTATTGCTTGTGCAAGTAGACTTGCATGGAGATTGGGAGTAAAAGTTGTTGATTTGTTTGAATAGTAAGTGTTTTCTTGTGGAATTATTAATATTCAAACAGCATAGATTACTCTATGAAAAAACATATTTTTTTAACGGTAAACTCTCATAGGGTTATGGTAAATTGCGTGATTGCTTTTGTGCTTTCAATCGTTGCTCTTTTCACTTTTTATGGGGTGAATTATGTCAGAGCTTCAAAAATCATCAATGGCGTTTATTATTGTGGTGATGAAAATTCAAAAAAGGTTTCTCTTATGATAAATGTTTATTGGGGGACAGAGTATCTTGATGACATGCTTCAAATCTTGAAAGACAATGATGTCAAGACGACTTTTTTTGTCGGAGGAACTTGGGCAGTGGCTCAAAGTGACATGCTGGAAAAGATTTATAAAGCAGGACATGAGATTGGAAACCATGGTTATAGTCACAAAGACCAAGGCAAGCTTTCTGCTGAAAACAATTTGAAAGAGATTTCAACAACTCATGAGCTTGTGAAAAAACTTATTGGTGTTGAAATGAATCTTTTTGCTCCACCAAGTGGCTCTTACAACAAAAAAACTGTTGAAATGGCAAACTCCCTTGGATATAAGACTATCATGTGGACTGATGGAAGAGATACAATTGATTGGAGAGATAAAGACAGTGATTTGATTTATAACAGAGCTATTAAAAACTGTAAAGGTGGAGATTTTGTCCTTATGCATCCAACTGAAGCGACCAAAAATGCTTTGGATAAAATAATCAAAACTTTGAAAAACTCGGGCTTTTCTCTTTGCACTGTTAGTGAAAATTTGGGACAAAATTAGTGCAAATTTTTGCTAAATCTGTTTGTCTATTGTGATTATTAATGATATAATTATTATGTAATATTGGGCATAATGTGCCAGACAGATTTTCGGGGGAAATAATGGCAATTTACAAACTTAATTCAAAGAAGAAAAAAGAGGGGAGTTCTCGTGGAAAGAAAATTACCGGATTTTCTTTCATAGGGGCATCTTCTCTTGTCTTTTTGTTTATGACAGGCATTGTCCCTGTTATTCAAAGATTTTTGATTGGTGTCTTTGGTGTTTTTGGTTTTCCGCTTTGTATAATCATGTTTGTGATTGGGCTTGCACTTGTCAACAATCGCAAATATGTCATGCCAAAAAGATACACGGCTTGCTTGATTTTGTCAGTGTTTTTTGTGCTTTGCATTTTGCAACTTATCATTGTTGGAAACAACAAGTTTGTCACTGAAGAAGGCACAAAACAAACAATGAATTTTTGGAAATATATGGCTAAAAACTACAACTGTCATAATGGCTGGACAGCTGGCGGCTTTTTGGTCGGTATTTTTACAACAATCATTCTTTATATTGCGACAATTTGGGGGTCATTCATCATTTACGCATTGTCAATTGTTATCTGTGTTGCACTCATGATTGACAGTTTAAACTATATGAGAAAAAATCAAAGTTCTATGGGCTCTGTTTCTGTGCAGATTAAAGATTCAAAAGTGAAAAATATTGTTCCAAGCCAAGTGCGAGAGGAGGAGTATGCTGGCGAAGAAATAAATGTTGTGCTTGACGGAAATCTTAAAGAGCAGGAAGAGCTTTTAGAGAAAAAGGCGGAAGAAAAGCCTCTGACTGCAAAACAGATATTAGGGCTTGATAAAAAACGTAATAAAGCTTATGAATTTGATGAAAAGACTTCACAGATGAAGAGTGTTGATGTTCCAAAAAAATCAACTCCTGAGCCTGAGAAACCAAAATCATTGAAAGAAATCATCCTTACTCCACCAGAAATTGATATTGATGAATACTTTAAAAATTTAAGAAGGGGAAATGATGTTCCTGCAAAAGAAGAGGTTCAAGCTTCTGTCAATGCAATAAAAAAAGAATCCTCAGAAATAAATCCTTCAAAGGTGGTTCATGAAGATGAGTTTAGACCTGACAACAGTCCAATAATAAGAAGGTCTTTGCCAGAAGTTAAGGGGGCGGAGCTTACTCTTGCTGCTGATGACATTTTGAGAAGCGTCATACAAGAAGAGAAAAAAGAGAACCCTGAGTATTATGAAAATATTGATATAGAGCCTGCACAGGATGCAGAGAAAAATCTGCTTGACAGGTTGCCAAACAGAGACAATACAGGAAGCTTTGAAAGACAAACTTCTTCAGCTTTTGACAGAAGAAGTGAAACAAATCAAGATTCTTCAAGCCAAGAAGATGTTGAAAACAAAATAGAAAATTCTAATTCTCGTGAAACTTTTGACAGAAACAACAGATTTATGAGACTTGATAGAGGTCCTGTAACTCAAGAAGATAAAGATGCTAGAGATGCCTTCAATCGTGATTTTGACAGAATTTCAAGGGTGAATGGCACACTTTCAAGAGAACAACAGCCAATAGCTGCTG
>CASXBC010000024.1 GCA_949474265.1 uncultured bacterium
CACCAAGAGAAGAGGTTAAAGACTCTATCAAAACTTGCAAGCAGGCAGGAATTACAACCATTATGATTACCGGAGACCATAAAGATACTGCCTTTGCCATTGCAAATGAGCTTGGTATTTGTGGTGACACAAAGAAAGTTATTACAGGAAAAGAGTTGGATGAGATTTCAGATGAGGCATTTGTAAAGGCGGTAAATCAATATCAAGTTTATGCCAGAGTAAGCCCAGAGCATAAAGTAAGGATTGTCAAAGCCCTCAAAGCAAACAACAAAATTGTTGCTATGACAGGTGATGGGGTCAATGATGCTCCAAGTATCAAAGCTGCAGACATTGGTGTCGGAATGGGTATAACAGGCACAGATGTCACTAAAGAAGCTGCGGATATTATTCTTACAGATGACAACTTTTCTACAATTGTGGGTGCAGTTAAAGAAGGGCGAAGAATTTATGACACAATCCTGAAAATATTGATGTTTCTTCTTGGAACTTCAATTGCAGAGCTTATTGCAATGACTGTTGTGCTTCTTGGCTTTAGAGACACGCATTTCTTCCAGCCTGCATTGATTATGTGGATTAACTTCGTTTCTGACACATTTATTGGTTTGGCATTAGGCTTTGAGAAAGCAGAGAAAAACATTATGAAAAGAAAGCCAACAAAAAATAAGGGCAGTTTGTTTAGTGGAGATGCTGGAATAAACATCTTTACATCAGCTGTTTTTGTTGGTATAGGAATAATTGCTCTGTATTGTGTTTGCACTTTTGTTTTGAAACTTAGCTCAGAACATGTTACAACAATTTGTTTCCTCTTTACTTGTATTTCAGAACTCTTCCATGCTTACAACTTAAAGAGCAGGACAGAGACTTTGTTCAACAAAGAAATGTTTAAAAATAAAATTCTCAATTGGGCATTTTTGGGGTCTTTGCTTCTTACTGTGATTGTGGTTGTTGCACCTATTGTGCCTATCCAACATGCAATGGGTATTACTTCAATCAATTGGTGGCAATGGTTGATGACACTTGGATGTTCTGTTTTGATTATTCCTTACTTTGAATTAGTTAAGTTCTTCATTAGAAGAAGAGAAAAACGTGGAAAAATTGAAAAGGTTAAAAGTAAATAATGAATCGAAAATATGGGGAGATAACGGTCTCTGCGACTGTTGATAAAGAAAAAAAGGTTAAAAAACGCCGTAAAAAAAGCAAAATTTTTGATTTAAGTGCAATTTCAATTATTGCATGTGATTGTTTGCAGGCAATCATTGCTATTTTTATTGATTTGTTTTTGATTTCACAGATTTTAAATAATTCAAACAATTCAGTTTCTCAAAATATAGTTAATATTGGTATATTTTATTTAATTGAATATATTATTTTGACCTCTGCGTATGCTGTTACCGGTTATGCACTGAGAAAAATGAATAAAAGCATTTTTGTTTCTGTCGGTGCAATACTCTTAACTTTGACGGTCATATCAGTAAATTTGATAGGGAACAGGCTTTCAACATTATTTCCGCTTGTTGCGGTGATTTATGGGCTTTCTTGGGCATTTTTCTCTTCAGGGTTTCACAATCTTACTGCAGAAACTATAAGCAGCAAACATCAAGTGAGATTTTTTGCAGTAAAGAGAATTTTGTTTCAAGCCACATATATAATATTTCCTGTGACACTAGGCCTGATTATTGACAAAATTGATTTCTCGTTTATGGCATTGATAATGCTTGGCGTATGTGCAGTTTTGATAGTTTTTTCATTTCTCATCTCGCCAAAGAAGGCTTATAGACAATCCTTCAATCTCAAAAAATTTGTTGGTTACATAAAGAAAAATAAAGAAGAGACCAAGCCTCTTATGTGGGTTTATATTTCAAACTTTTTTAGGGGCGGCTCGTATGATTGCTTTACAACCCTGATTACTATTCTTGTCATGAGAACATTTGCTTCAAACACTTCGTTGGGTATGTTTCAATCTATATTTACAGCATGCTCTCTTTTGACAATGTTTTTATTCTTAAAGTATTATCGAAAGAAGAGGGCAAAGACATTTATTATTCCTACAATTGTGTTGGTTTCATGTTCTGTAATTGCCATTTTTTGTGCGACAAACAAAATCACAATACTTATCTTTTATGCGGTGTACGCAATTTTAAATGTGATTTTGATGTCCATCTCCGATTCTAGAAGGTCTGGTGTGGTCAGACAATTATCACTTCACTCTCATATACTTGAGCATACAGCTATTGCCGAGTTCTTTCTTGGCGGAGGAAGAGTGTTGTCAACAATTATGGTGTTGCTATCAGGGGTGTTTGACAATATGATGGGAGGCACTTTATTCCTTAAGATTGCCATTGGCTTCGTTTGTTTGATGTATGTTTTCTATGGGCTGAGTTTATGTCTATTGGAAAAATCACTTATCAAGCAAGATGAAAAGTTTAGAGCGGCTCATGTGGCAGAAACTATTGAAAAAGCAGAAGATTAATTTTTCTGTTTTTTTATTGCCAACAATCATTGAATGTTTTATAATGCCAATTCTCTTTACTTTTTTTTGTAGTTGAGATAAAATAATAATTACTGAGGTATTTTATGATTTTAGATGTTCAAAAAGAAAAATTGTCTGTTTTAGAAAATGAATTTACTTTCATAAAGGAGTGTCTTTGACCCGGAAAGACAACAAAACAGACTTGATGAACTTAAAGCAGAGCAACTTTCTGATGGATTTTTTAATGACGCAAAGAGGGTATCAAAAGTTGGAAGAGAAGCAAAGCTTTGTGAGTATAAGCTTGAAAAAGTGAAAAGCATTGCAACCAAGATTGACAATTGTAAAGCCAGCATAGAGCTTCTTGAAGAAATTGAAGATGCTTCACTTTTTGAAGAGTTTTCTTTGATTTTAAGTCAACTTGAAGCTGAGGTTGAAGGTGCAAAACTTGAGACTTTGCTTTCTGGTAAATATGACAACTATAATGCTATTTTGACTTTGCATGCAGGTGCAGGTGGCACAGAGGCTCAGGATTGGGCGGATATGCTTTTTAGAATGTATAGTATGTATGCAGAAAAAAATGGTTTCAAAATAAAAGTGCTTGATGTGTTGGATGGTGAGGATGCTGGCATAAAGTCCATTTCTTTTTTGGTGTCAGGAGAATATGCTTATGGCTATTTGAAGGCAGAGAAAGGTGTGCATAGACTTGTCAGAATTTCGCCATTTGATGCAAATGCAAGACGTCACACAAGTTTTGCTTCGCTTGAAGTTATGCCAGAAATTGAAGATGCTCCAGACATTGTTATACGTGCTGATGATTTGAAGATTGATACTTTCAGAAGTTCTGGTGCTGGTGGACAGCATGTCAACAAGACGGAATCAGCGATAAGAATAACGCACATTCCATCTGGAATAATTGTTGCATGTCAAACTGAGCGTTCGCAAGTGCAAAACAAAGAGACTGCTATGAAAATGCTTTATTCAAAACTTGTTGAAAAGCAAGAGCTTGAAGAAATGGAAAAACTTGCATCTATTCGAGGTGATGTAAAGAAAATTGAATGGGGAAGTCAGATAAGGTCTTATGTTTTTTGTCCTTACACAATGGTTAAAGACCATAGGACAAATTTTGAAACTAGTGATGTTCAAGCTGTAATGAATGGTGATATTCAAGGGTTTATTAATGAATATCTTAAAAGGACAAGTGTGAGAGGCTGAAATGAGTTATTTTGAAGATGCTAAAGTTAAATTTGATGCTCTGAGAACAAAAAAAGATGTCCTCATTCTTGCTGTGGAATCCTCTTGTGATGAGACTGCCATAGCACTTGTGCAAAATGGCAGAAAGGTGCTTTCAAACATTGTTTCATCTCAGATTGATATTCACAAACTCTATGGTGGAGTGGTGCCAGAAATTGCATCAAGAAATCACATAAAAAACATTTCGGATGTGCTGGAAGAGTCGTTGAAAAGTGCTGGAAAGTCACTTGAGGATATTGATGCTGTTGCTGTGACTTATGGTGCTGGGCTTATGGGAGCTTTGCTTGTTGGGGTCAATTTTGCCAAAACTCTCGCTTATGCTATGAATGTTCCGCTGATTGCTGTGAGTCATGTGCATGGACATATTGGAGCCAATTATATTTCCCATGAAGAGTTGGAGCCACCATTTTTATGCCTTATGGTCAGTGGTGGACACACCGCCATAATTGATGTGAAAGATTATTGTGATTTTAAGTTGTTAGGCTCAACTGTAGACGATTCTGTTGGTGAGTGTTTTGATAAAGTTGCTAGGGTTTTGGGGCTTCCTTATCCTGGAGGACCAGCTATAGACAAGCTTGCAAAAGAGGGGAAAAATGCAGTAAAATTCAATTACAAAGCTCCATTTCATGATACATTCAATTTTTCATTTAGTGGGCTTAAGACTGCAGTGGTAAATTTTGTTCATAATAAACAGCAGAAAGACGAAGCTTTTTCTAAGGAGGACATTGCTTGCAGTTTTCAAGAAATTGTAACAGATGAACTCTCTGAAAAAGCTGTTGCTGCGTGCAAAAATTTTGGACAACAGAAACTTGTTATTGCAGGTGGAGTTGGTGCAAACGCTCGTTTGAGAGAAAAATTGTCTGCAAAGTGTGAAGAAAATGGCATCAAGTGTTTTATGCCTGTTTTGAAATATTGCACTGACAATGCTGCAATGATTGGTGCAATAGCTTATTATTATGTTAAAGCTGGCATTGGACTAGCTGACCTTACACTCACTGCGAAACCAACAGTTGGTATTTAGGAGGAAACATGAAACAAACTTTTAAAGATTTTTTCAAGCTGATTAAGTGGTGGGAATATACTTTTATGACAGTTTTTATTGTTGCCATCATTGTTTGTGGAGTGGTTTTTAAATCATCTCCTCTTACAATTTTTTGTTCACTTTTTGGCATTGTAGGAGTTTTCTTTATTGCAAAGGGGATGCTCATTGGACAACTTATTTCCATTGTTTATGGTGTGCTTTATGCTACTATGAGTTATTTCAATCACTTGTATGGGGAAATGATAGTTACTCTTGCGGTGACTGTGCCAATGTATGTTGCAACTATTATAACTTGGATAAAAAATTCAAGCAAAACCGACAAGGTTGTAAAGATAAACAAAAATCTGTCTGTTTTGGAGTGGTGTTTGATGTTTGTCATTGCATGTGGCTTGGGAGTGGGCATTTATTATATGCTCAGAGCATTTAACACAGCAAATCTTCTCATAAGCACATTTTCTGTTGTGGCGTTGTGCATGGCTGGTTATTTGGTTGTGCGTAGATGCGAATACAACTTCATTTTCTATATTTTGAGCAACGTAATTGGAATTTGTCTTTGGATGTTTACCATTATCAAAGAAAATAATATTACATACATACCAACAATTATTTTATTCTGTGTGCTTTTGTTCTTGAATATCTTTGGAATGATAACTTGGATAAAAATCAAACATATTCAAAATTTGAGAAAGAAAGTTTTGAAGCGTAAAGAACAGAGATTGATTATGGATACAGATTATATGAAGGAGCAAAAATAAAATGGAACTTTTGGCACCTGCTGGAAATTTTGAAAAGTTTATGACTGCAATGCACTTTGGTGCAGATGCAGTATATCTTGCTGGGGGAAGATTTGGCTTGCGTGCATTTGCAGGCAATTTCTCTCAAGAGGAGATGAAAAGAGCGGTTGAGATTGCTCATGAAAAAAATAAAAAAGTGTTTGTAACACTCAATATAATTGCAAAAGACAAAGATTTTGAAGGGCTTGATGATTATTTGAAATTTTTGCAAGAAATACATGTGGATGCGGTGATAGTGGCTGACATTGGCATGCTTTCTTATGTTAGAGAACATGCTTCAATATTGAATGTGCATGTCAGCACTCAAGCAAATATAATCAATTCTTATTCTGCTCAGCTTATGGCAAAGCTTGGAGCGAAGAGACTTATCTTGGCAAGAGAACTTTCTATTGAAGAGATAAAATTGATTAGAGAGAGTGTTCCGCAAGAGGTGGAAATTGAAGTTTTTGTTCATGGTGCAATGTGCATGGCATATTCTGGAAGATGTTTACTCTCAAATTATTTGACAGGAAGAGACTCAAATCATGGGGAATGTGTGCAAGCTTGCAGATGGAAATATATGATTAGAGAAGTGAGCAGACAAGATGAACTTGAAGTGCAAGAGGATGAAAAGGGCTCTTATATTTTCAATTCAAAAGATTTGAATATGCTTGTTCATCTTCAGGAACTTAAGGAAGCTGGGGTTGATAGCATAAAAATTGAAGGCAGAATGAAGTCTCCTTATTATGTTGCTACAGTTGTAAATGCTTATAGAAAAGCATTAGATATGTTGCCACAAAAAGCAACTAAAGAACTTGAGGCAGAGCTTCTTAAAGCAAGTCACAGGAGATATACTACAGGGTTTTATTTTGGTGATGAAAATAAGCAGTTTGTGGAAGACTCTATGCCTGTGCAGGAGAGTGAATTTGTTGCAGTTGTTACAAGAGACTCTAAGGATGGCTTTGTTGAAGTTGAGATGAGAAACAAGTTTGCACTTGGAGATAGACTTGAGATTTTGAGTGTGGTTGATGACTCTTTCAACAAAACCTTTGTTGTTGAGGAAATTAAAAACAGTGCTGGAGATAAGCTTGAAGAGGTTAAAGTTGTTCAAGAAAAAGTGCTTATTTCTTGCAAGTATAAACTGAAGGCTGGAGATATTCTGCGTAGATAAGAAACTTAAAAGTTTTTAAGTTTTATTTGACAAAAAATACAATTTGGTGCTAATATATTCTCGAGGTCGAAAAATGGCGAGAATAAATATCAATAACATTGAAAATGTTGAGGGAAAGTATCATCTGGTGTTTTTGGAAGGAAAAAACACAGTTGAACAAGCAAAAAACGACTTAAAATTTGCTTGCTTTTCTTTGTTGGCATTTTGTGCGGCAATCTTGCTTTTTGTGATTTTTTCAGGCTTTAACATGTATTATGTGGGCTTTTTAGTGGTGTTTTTAGTGTTTTTCTTTGGTATGCTTGTTTACATATTGATTGTCAAACACAAAGGGAAAAAGCAGTGTATTTATGCTGTGCAAAACTCTAGGACAAGTGACATAGTTGCAAAACAAGTGGACAGAAGAAAAGCTGGGCGTGCGATTGTTAGGTCAATGTCAAGCACTCTCGACAAATATGACGAAAAGAAAAAATATCCGGGCTTTTACAGAAAATTTAAAAGAAGTAGAAAACATGCTCATCTTGTTGGAGTAATCACTGAATTTGAAAAAGAAGATAATAAAAAGAAAAAGCGTTCATAACGCTTTTTTTTGATGTCAACTTTAATAAAGCTTGATAGATAATTTTTGTAAACAACTTTTTTTACTTGTTTTTTTATGCAAATTTTGTTATTATATAAAAATAATTTAGGAGTACTTATTTTATGAAAATAACTAGCAAACAACTTAGAAAAACTTGGCTCGATTTTTATAAAGAGCGTGGACATGTTGACATTGGTGGAGTGTCTTTGATTGGTGATGGTTCAACAGGAGTTATGTTTAATGTCGCTGGTATGCAACCTCTTATGCCTTATCTTCTCGGAGAAAAACATCCAAAGGGGACAAGACTTTGCAATGTTCAGGGCTGTGTGAGAACTGTTGATATTGATTCTGTTGGAGACCCAACTCATTTTACTTTTTTTGAAATGATGGGAAATTGGAGTTTGGGAGATTATTTCAAAAAAGAGAAAACTGCTTGGACTTTTGAACTTTTGACTAAAAAATTTGGCCTTGACCAAAATGAAATTTGGGCAACTGTTTTTGAAGGTAATGAATCTGCACCTCGTGATAATGAAACAGCAGAGCTTTTGGTTGGGCTTGGTATTGACAAAAATCATATTGAATATCTTGACAAAAGCAACAATTGGTGGGAACTTGAAGGCACTGTTGGAACTCCTTGTGGTCCTGATAATGAATGGTTTTATCCAAGACACAACAAGCCTTGTGGAAAAAAATGTGGACCATCTTGTGATTGTGGAAGATATGTTGAGATAGGCAATGATGTTTATATGCAATATGAAAAGACTGCAAATGGATATGTTCCTCTCAAAAACAAGAATGTTGACACAGGCTTTGGCTTTGAAAGACTTTTGATGTTTTTAAATGGTTTTATTGATGGCTATAAAACGGATATTTTTGCTGACGTCATAGCTCTTATGGAGAAAAACCTTGGGGTCAATTATGGTGATGATGAAAAAGCTACCAAAGCGATGAGAATTGTTGCTGACCATATCAGAACTGCAGTTATGCTTATAGGAGACGTCAATGGAATTTTGCCTTCAAATGTTGGAGCAGGTTACATTTTGCGTAGACTTATTCGTCGTGCCGTTAGATATGCAAGAGATATAAATTTGTCGCTGGATTCTATTTTGGAAGTTGCAAAGATTTACATTGAAAAAGTTTACAATGATGCTTATCCACTTTTAGTTGAAAAAGAAGAGTATATTTTGAAAGAACTTACCATTGAAATGGAAAAGTTTAACAAGGCACTTGAAGAAGGTCGAAAAGAATTTGAAAAGACAATTCTTGGCATTGAAAAACATAAGCAATTTGCAGCCACAAAAGGAGAAATTGTAGAAAATATAATTTCTGGAAAGGCAGTGTTCAGACTTTTTGACACTTTTGGATTTCCTTTTGAAATCACAAAAGAATTGGCAACTGAGCGTGGCTATGAAGTTGATGAAGAGGGCTTTAAGAAAGCTTTTGAAGAGCATCAAGAAAAGAGCCGTTCTGCAACTTCTGGAACCTTTAAAGGTGGGCTTGCAGATGATTCTTATGAGACAGCAAAACTGCACACAGCCACTCATCTTATCTTGGCTGGACTTAAGAAAATGTTTGGAGAGCAGGTGGTGCAAAAAGGTTCAAACATAACTCCAGAGAGACTTCGTTTTGATTTCAACCTTGACCACAAAATGACTGCTGAAGAACTTGCAACACTTGAGAATTTTGTAAATGATGCCGTTAAAAGAGAAATACCTGTTACAATGGAAGAGCTTTCTCTTGAAGATGCAAAAAAGAGTGGAGCACATGGTGTTTTTGACTCTAAATATGGTGAAAAAGTAAAAGTTTATGTGATTGGTGATGTTGATAGACAAATCTGTGGAGGTCCTCATGTAAACAACACAAAAGACCTTCATCATGTAAAAATTGTCAAGGAAGAGAGTTCTTCAAGCGGAATTAGAAGAATTAAGGCGATTTTGGACTAAGCGTTTGCCTTATCACATTGACAAACTTAGTGTTTTCTGATATAATAATTTATATAAAAATAAAGGAGATGGATTATGGCTCAAGGTTCAATAAGAAAAGGTTTCTTTTTCTACTTTGGTTTGTTTTTGTTGCTTTTGGTGACAGTGTTTTTGATTTGTCTTGTCATCATGATGTTTAATCCAGGTAAAACTGTGCTTTGGATGAAATATTTTTCTGGCAATGAAGATGCAGTTGTTGCTCAAACCACCGGTGACGGTTCACGTAAGATTGATTATGGCAATTTGACTGATATTACTATAAATTGCAATTATGCAAAGGTGACTGTTCAGAGCAATAAAGAGTATGATGATGACTACATTATTATTAGAAATCATGCAAAGGGATTTGCTGGTGCAAAAAAACACAATAAGTTTTCTTACAATGTAAAGATTGAGGGCACAAATCTTATTATTGATGTGGCTGAGCCAAATGGATTTCTTTATTTCTCTAAAGATATTGAAGTTATTATCAACAACAATACTTCAAAGGGCAGTATGAATCTTTCTAACATCAATTTGAAAGTTAATGCAAAGGGAAAGAGCCATGTTTATCTTGGAGGAACAACAAATAAACAAGAAGAAAGCTTTAGCCTTAAGTCTTTAGATGTTGTTGTTAATGATGGAAGCATTAAACTTGGACAAAAGTTTAGTGTTAGTGGGATTTCTGGAAATATTGCGGACCCTGCTGTTTCTAATGTTGGTCTTAGACTTGTCAATCAAAAAGGCTCAATTCAAGTTTTTAATACTTCTAATAAAATCCAAATGAGCAATGGTGTTGTTCTTGGAACTTATAAAGGCAGAATAAATGTAGGCTCTGTTGAGATTGGCAATTCAAATCTTATTATTGATTGCAAAAAGGGTACAGTGGCAATAGACAAGATTAGTGCTGGACAGGTAACTGTTGAAAATTGTGTAAATGGAAATTATAAACTTGGCGAAGTTTCATGTGATATGAGTTTTAGACCTTCTGCAGATTCAATCATTTCTCCTATCATTAACATCAACAAGATTGGTGGCAATTTCAGTTTGGATGCTAACCGTAGCACTAAAGATGCTCCAACTGTCAACATTAAAAATGCTGAAGGAGATGTAAGTGTTAGAGCTGCAAAAGGTAATGTAAAGGTTGAAAATGTTAAGGGAAGTGTCACACTTCAAAGCGAAGGAAGCATGGTTGCTAGAGTTACTATTGACAAAGACAATTCGAATCCTGTTTATATTACAAATGAAAAAGGCAAAGTATTTTTGAAATATATGGGCATGGTTTCATCTGATGCTAAAATCATCTCTGAGAAAGCCAGCTTAAATATTGATTTCACAAAAGATGCCAATTTTGAAGTTAAATGTTTGAAGAAAGACAACTCAACTCCAATGGATGCTGGAAAAGTTAAAGTTAATATTGGAAGTGATGGTGTAAATTATGATTATAATGCAGAACTTGGAAGTTTGCTTTTCGCTGGCTCAACAAGTAAAGGCTTTATAACTTTGAACACAAACGGAGTTGCAAATTTCAATCTTTTCAAACCAGCTGAGGCTGTTTAAAATTTTTATAAATAAAACCGATTTTAAATCGGTTTTTTTATTTCATATTTTTCTTTGTTTGCAGTGAGAAATATAGTATAATTAGTTTATAGGAGAAGAGGTGTATGATTGCGGTTTATATTTTGCTTGGACTGTGTATTGTGACAAGCATCATTGGAATTGTTGTGAGCTTAAAGACCAAAAGCAGCAGTAAGATAGATGAAAAAGATAAAAATGAGATTATTGAAAGCTATAATAGAAATTTGGATTTTCTTAGGCAGTCTTTGGTTGATATTCAGAAGATGGGCAACAGTGCTACTGTTGAGGCTGTAGAGAGGTTTAAAAATACTTTGACAGAGGGGCAGCTTGCTCTTGAAAAGAGAGTTATGGAGCTTATCAAACAACTTGATGAGAGAATGGAAAATATGAGGCGTTCGCAAGAAGAAAAACTTGAGGCAATTAGAATTTCAAATGAGAAGAATATCAAGTCTCTGCAAGAGGACAACAATCGTCAGTTGGATAAAATGCGTGAAACAGTTGATGAAAAGCTTTCAAAGACAATAAATGAGAGATTTGAACAAAGTTTTGATGTTTTGAAGAAACAACTTGAAAGTGTACATATTTCATTGGGTGAAATGCAGACCATTAAAACTGATGTTGGAAGTTTGACCAGAATGCTCTCAAATGTTAAAACAACAGGTATTTTTGGAGAGATTCAACTTGGTGCAATTTTTGACCAAATGTTGACTAAGGAGCAATATGAAGTCAATTTTGTCACAGGAGAAGGAAGAGAACCTGTTGAGTATGCAGTTAAACTTCCAGGACAAGTTGATGGTGAATTTGTTTATATGCCGGTTGATTCAAAATTTCCTTACACAATTTACAGTGACCTGCAAAATGCGTATGAAATTAATGATTTTGATTTGGTTAAGCAAAAGAAAGACCAATTAAAAAACACCATTCGCACTATGGCAAAGGATATAAGCACAAAATATATTTATCCGCCAAAAACAACAAATTTTGCTGTGATGTTTTTGCCTGTTGAAGGACTTTATGCTGAAGTTGCAAAACAAGGGTTGATTGAAGAGTTACAACAAAAGTTTAATATTACTATTGCCGGACCTACAACAATGAGTGCTCTTTTAAATAGCTTGCAAATGGGCTTTAAAACACTTGCCATTCAGAAGAAGTCCGGAGAGGTTTGGAAGATTTTGGGGGCTGTAAGGACTGAATTTGATAGGTTTAATGGAATTGTTGACAAAATTCAAAAGCAATTTGACAACACAAGCAAAGAGTTTGACAACCTTGTTGGGACAAGAAGTAGGATGATTGCCAGCAAGCTTAAGGCTGTTGAAAGATTGGATGTTAAGGAAAGTCAAGACCTTCTCGGAACAGGGGACTTGGAAGAATAAAATTAAGCCAGCTGATGCTGGCTTTTATTTTTGAGTTTAACAGTTTTTTTAAGAGTTTGTAATATTAAGAGCATTAAACTTGTTTTATATTGTTTGTTAAAAAATAAAAACAGCATTGTTATCAATGCTGTTTAATTTTGGAGCGGAAGACGAGATTCGAACTCGCGACATTTGCCTTGGCAATGCGACGGTCTTCCACTGAGCCATTCCCGCATAGTTATTT
>CASXBC010000025.1 GCA_949474265.1 uncultured bacterium
GTAATAATCTTTTTTGTTGCATCTAAAAGGCACTGTCACGCTGTCACGAGTGGTGCCTTCGACATCACTTACGACCACTCTTTTCTTTCCCAAAAGTCTGTTTATAAGCGAACTTTTGCCAACATTAGGTCTGCCCACTAGAGAAATCTTAATTCCTTCAACCTCTTCTATCTCTGACCTTTTTGGAAAATGTGAAACAACTGCTTCAAGAACATCACCAATACCTTTGCTTTGTGCACAAGAAATTGGCATAGGTTCTCCAAGCCCAAGATTGTAAAATTCGTAGACGCCCGAAACATCAAAATTGTCAAGTTTGTTTACAACAAGCACCACAGGCACTTTCTGTTTTCGCAAAAGCCTTGCCACATCTTCATCTGCTTGAGTTATGCCTGTTTTGCCGTCAACCAAAAATATAATGACAGTTGCATTTTCAATTGCAAGCATAACCTGCTCAATTATTTCTTTTTGAAAAACATCCTCACTTTGAAGCTCTACACCGCCTGTGTCAACAATGGTAAAAGACTGACCACACCACTCGGCATCAGCATAAAGTCTGTCACGGGTGACACCAGCAACATCATCAACAATACTTATTCTTTTTCCGCAAATCTTGTTGAAGAAAGTTGATTTTCCAACATTTGCTCTGCCCACTATGGCAACAATTGGTTTACTCATAATAAAATCATACCATAAATCAACATTTTAAGCAATCATTTAACTAAAAAACATAACTCCAAACTTGTTGATTTTTGCAATAAAATTATTATCATAAAAAGCTTAAATATTTCATTTACTCGCAAAAATAGTTTGACAAAAGCATTATTTTTGCTTACGTTTGCAGTTTTTGCTGCAATTTTTACAATTTCCACACTCTTTTCTTTTTATTTTTCTAAAAATATAACCTATAGAAATAAGCAAAATAATTATTGCAAGCAAGATAAGTGCCACTTTCCAAAAACCAAAAAGCTCAATACAAAAAGCAATATTGAAAACAACAAATGAAACAATATATGCTGTCATAAGTTGAATGATAATGCTAATAAAAGTCCACTTCTTTCCTATCTCATGCGAAAGCATAGATATGGACGCAATGCAAGGAGTGTAAAGAAGGCAAAACACCAAAAACGACAGCACACTTGCATAATTTTTGAAAAATACCACACTTGAAGAAAGCAAGAGTGATTCAGACACCAATCTTGTTGCTCCAGCATCAACTCCGTTAAACATTGCAATTGAGCTTACCACCACTTCTTTTGCAACAAGTCCAGCCAATAGAGATGCCACAACTGCCCAATTGCCAAAGCCAAGCGGAGAAAAGATTGGTGCTATTAATTTTCCAATCGTCTCCAAAATACTCTCTCCTTCTCCTCCTGCGACATAGCTAAACTTGAAAGAAAATGAAGAGAACCACCAAATAACAACATTCATTGCTATCATAATTGTGCCAACTCTAAGCATAAATTCTCGGACGTTTTTCCAAAGTATTTTGCTCACTCTTTTGAGAGATGTCATGCGGTAAGGCGGAAATTCAAGAATGAAACTTTGCTCCTTGCTTTTCAAAACAGTCATATCAAAAAACTTTGAGATAGTGATTGCAACAACAACTCCAAGCAGATAGAGGAAGAAAATTACAAGCAAATTTTTTGCACCAAAAAACGCACCACCAATAACAGTGTAGATTGGAATCTTTGCAGAGCAACTCATATATGGACAAAGAATTGCTGTCTTTATTTTTGCATTCTTGTCATCCATATTTCGTGAAGTCATTATGGCGGAGGTAGAACATCCAAAGCCCATTAAAAGAGTGTAAACACTTTTTCCAGACAATCCAACTTTTCCCAGCACATCTTCAAAGACAAAAGCAATTCTAGACATATAGCCACTATCTTCCAAAACAGACAAGAAGAAAAACAAAAGCACAACTTGTGGCAAAAAAGAAAGCACTGTCCCAAGCCCACCAAAAATTGCGACATTAAATAAATCATAAACCCAGCTGTTTGGATGGCTTTTCTCAATCAGCGAAAGTATTGGATTTGAGACAAGCTCCAAAAGTTTTGACAAACCATCAGAAAGCAACGCACCAAATGAAAAGAATGTCAAATAAAACACTCCGCACAAAATCAAAAAGAAAAATGGTATGGCAAAGAATTTGTTTAAAGCAATTCTATCAAACTTGCTTTTTCCATAAATACCACTCACCCTTTTTGAACAGTTTGAAACAACTTCATCCACAAAAGCATATCTAAGTTCTGACAATGTCAAAACACTGTCACTTGGCACTGCATCAAAATACGCTTTATGGTCAAGTTTTCTCTCCTCGAAAAACTTTTCATCCTTTTCATAAGCCTTAATCAACACCAACTGCTCATCAAGTTCGCTTGGAATGTCTACTTTCTTTTGCCATCTAAGTTTTTTTGTGTAAGGCAAATCAATGCTCTTAAAAGCTTCTTTCTTTTCAGTTAAGCACTTTTTAAGACTTGCCACATCTTCATTTTTCTCCGCATTAAACAAAACTGCTTGCACTCCAAGCTCAGTTTCCAACTTCTTGCAATCTATCTTAAACAAACTCTTCTTGTCAATTTCATTTATCGCCAAAACCACATCATATCCCTGCTCCAAAAGGCAAACAGTCAAATAAAGATTTCTTCTGATGTTGTTTCGGTCGCAAATATTTATTATTTTGTCATGCTTGTGGGCAGAAACAGTTTTTACTGCGACTTCTTCTTCAAAAGAAAGTGGGCAAAGAGAATACACCCCAGGTGTATCAACCAAAACAAACTCCTCTTTTCCCACAAAAAACGACTTTTTCTTGTTGTCAACTGTCACACCATGCCAATTTCCAACATGTTCGTCAGATTTTGTCAGACTGTTGAAAAGCGTTGTCTTTCCTGTGTTTGGATTGCCAATCAACAAAACCTCTTTCATTCAACAACCACCCTTTCAAGCAAACTTCTCCTAACACTCAAAACATACCCTCTTATTTCAAGCAAAACCACCTTGTTTAAAATTGACCTATTGTGAATCTTAACCTCTTGACCACGTGTAAGTCCAAGCTCTAAAAAACGACGAAAAATTCGGTCATCTTCGCCAACATAACCGGTTATCTTGACCAACTCTCCCACTTTTGCCTTGTCCAAAGTTTTCATATTATATGACTACTGTAAAAATCTTTCAATTATTCAACCAACAAAAAAAGTTGTGCCAAAATGCTTGTTTAAACCCAATATCTTGTGGTAAAATGAAAAGGTATAAGGAGAAAACTTATGAAATGTGTTTATTGCGGATGTGAGGACAGCAAAGTGCTGGATTCAAGAAGTACCGAAGAATCAAATTCAATCAGAAGAAGAAGAGAATGCCTCAATTGTGGAAAAAGATACACAACTTATGAAACAATTGAAACAGTGCCAATTTTGGTTATCAAAAAAGACGGCAGTCGCCAACCATTCAACATTGAAAAAGTTAAAAGCGGAATGATTAAGGCTTGCGAAAAGAGACCTGTGTCTATGGCTCAAATTGACCAAATGGCTGGAGAAATTGAAAAACAAATTCAAAACTCTCTCACTCAAGAGATTTCGTCTCAAGAAATTGGAGAACTTATCATGGACAAACTCAAAAAAGTTGATGAAATTGCCTATGTAAGATTTGCTTCAGTTTATCGTCAATTTAAAGATGTTACAAACTTCATTAAACTCATCACTGAAATGTAAATCATCAGTGATGCTTTTTAAGAGTGAGAAACATTTTCACAAAAGAAAAACCACCATTGCATTGGTGATTTTTTCTTTTATTAAACTATTTGTCGTCTTTTCTTTTGGATGAACCAAGAATATATGGCGAACACGAAGTGGCAAAAAGCTCAACAAGCACAGCGTCCTCGCCTATTTTGACTATCTGAGAAAGCGGAATAAAAAGCTCTGTTCCGCCTTTAAAGACATTCCAAAAAGATTTCTCCCCTGGCACAACTACTCCAAGCAAACACCCGCTTGAAAGATTGAAAACGACATCTACAATATGCCCAAGCCTTCTGCCGTCAACAACATTGACAACTTCTTTACATCTCAATTCCAAAAATGAAGTATCCATACAACAAATTATGTCGCATTTTGTCATAATATGCCATAAAGATAAATTTTTATTTAAGGTTCATCTTTTAAGCCTAATATAAAATCTGCTGATACATTAAAGAATTTGCAAAATGTAACAATTACAAAATCAGTTGGTCTAATCTTTTTTAATTCATAAGCAGAAATTGATGCCTGATTTATTCCTGTAAGTTCCGCTAATCTATCTTGTGTAAGTTTTCTTTCAGTTCTAAGTTCCTTAAGTCTTTCACTAAATTTACTCATATAATCACCCTTTACAAATATAATTTTACTAGTATATTTGTAAAAATACTTGACATACAATTTTAATGTTAGTATTATAATTGTATTATGAGATATAAAAGTTTAAAAATACACCCTTTGGAACGGTATATGAAAAATATGTTCATAAATAAGAAACAGCTTGCAAAAAGATGCGAGGTAAGTGTATATGTCATAAACAAAGTAATAAAAGGTAAAAGTGTTATGTCTGACAATATATACAAAATTTGTGTGGAAACAGGCTTAAGAGCAGATGATTTGTTAAATCTTCCAAACTATATACGCAATAAACACTGCATATTTTTTGATTAAAAATAAAAAGGGTCAATGACCCTTAATCAATAAAGTTTTTGATTGTTTTGAGAGCATTTTTCTCAAGACGAGAAACCTGAGCTTGAGAGATGCCAACTTCTTCGCTGACTTCCATTTGAGTTTTGCCTATATAATAACGCATAAGCAAAATTTCCTTTTCTCTTTCTGAAAGGTTTTTTATTGCATCTGTCAGCGACAATTTTTCAAACAAAACCTCATCACAATTTCGCTCGTCTGAAATCTGGTCCATAACCCTTATTGTTTCATTGCCATCATTGTAAACAGGCTCATTGAGTGAAACAGTTTCGCTTATGGCATCAAGTGCAAAAATGACATCTTTGAGAGGAAGCTCTATCATGCAAGCTATTTCTTCCAAACTTGGTTCGGCATTGTTTTCTTTTATAAAACGCTCCTTTGCTTGCAAAGCTTTGTAAGCAGTGTCTCTTATCGAACGGCTGACCCTGACAGAATTGTTATCACGCAAAAACCTTCTTATTTCTCCAATAATCATTGGCACTGCATAAGTTGAAAACTTGACATTTAGGGTGTCATCAAAGTTGTCTATTGCTTTCAAAAGACCGACACAGCCCACCTGAAACATGTCATCCGCTTTGTCGCAATGCCCTGAAAATCTTTGAACAACCGAAAGCACAAGTCTCAAATTTGCAACAACAAATTTGTCTCTTGCAAACTCATCTCCAGCTTTGACTGCTTTGAGAAGTTGCATAATCTCTTCATTTTTAAACTTTGGCAAGTTGGTCGTGTTGACACCAGAAATCAAAACTCTATTGGCCACTTTTCCCTCCTCACAAAAATATGATAGAGATATGATGACCTTAATAAATAAAAGTATGCAATTTGCAAAAAATCAAGCAAAAAAAGTCAGATTTCGGCAACTTTTTCAAGTTTTTTTCTAAGTTTCCCCAAAATTTTCTTTTCAATTCTTGAGATGTAACTCTGACTGATACCCATCATGTCAGCAACTTCCTTTTGAGTTTTTTCTTCATTGCCAACAAGTCCAAATCTAAGGTGCATAATCATCTGTTCTCTGGTGTCAAGTTTTGACAAAATACTCATTAAAATCTGCTTTTCAGATGAAACTTCCAAGTTTTTTGACACACTGCCCTCATCTATAGAAATAATGTCTGCAAGCAGAAGCTCGTTTCCTTCTCCATCA
The DNA here is from genome assembly GCA_949474265.1 of uncultured bacterium. Lineage (GTDB taxonomy): Bacteria > Bacillota > Clostridia > Christensenellales > UBA1242 > Caccovivens. The sequence goes on from CASXBC010000025.1 coordinate 5,854, forward strand.
TTTGATAGAGGCTCGTCCAAAGAAATTTCGTTTTTTGTACGAGTGTTTTTTCTCAGTTGCATCAAAATTTCATTTTCAATACAGCGAGAGGCATAAGTTGCAAGCTTAATGTTTTTGTCAAGACTATATGTCTTTACCGCCTTAATAAGTCCTATTGCACCAATAGAAATCAAATCTTCAAGGTCAATGCCTGAGCTTTCAAACTTTTTAGCAATATAGACCACAAGCCTCAAGTTGTGTTCAACAAGCTTATCTCGTGCAGTCTGATTTCCACTTTGTGCTTCTTCAAGCAAAATGGTCTCTTCCTCCGCCTCAAGTGGTTGAGGAAGTGCTTTGTTTCCGCAAACATAACACATCAAATTCTCTGTGCCAAACACATCATTCTTGTGCAAAATCTTCCATAGCAACAACTTTATCTTCATTAAAATATCCATATTTTCACCTCCTAACTCTCTGAAAACTCATTATGCAAAATTATATCAGTACCAAATGCTTTGTTGAAATTTTTTAAACTCAATCCAAGTGTCGGTCGCTCAAAACTCTTTTGTCCAATCTTCAAACAGTCCGCTTGAAAAACCAAAATCTTATCATTTGAATTTAAGGTGTTGAAATTTATAAAATGTGCAAACTTCAACTTTTTCAGCTTTTCATTTTTCCGCAGAACATCCTCAAGTTGTATCTCATCAAAAAGTGTGGAAAAAGCCTTAAAGTTTATCAAGCACACAGGCTTTCCTGTGATTGGGTCAGAAAGGAAGTTGCCACTGTCCAAAAATGCTTTAAAGTCATACTCTTTGCCACGAACTTCAATTCTGACATCAAAGCAAAACCCCTCAAGATTTTTCTTTCTTTGTCGTCTTTTGAAAAGAATGTTTAAAACAACAAAAACCGCAACTATTACCAAAAGTACAATAATAATTGAGCTTTGACTAAACAAGCCTTCAAAGAAATAGCATGCCCCACCATACAAGAATGCCGACACAAAATATGCAAGATACAAATAGGCAAACTTTTTAAAAGTTGAAAATTTGAAAGAGATGCAAATATAAAAGATAGCAAAACCAAACTGCAACAAAAAGCTTCCAAAAGTAGAAAGCCTTAAAATTGGGCAAACCAAAGTCACACCAGCACCAAGCAATGCCGACAAAAAGAAAAGCCGCCCCTTTTCTTTTAAAAAAAGCTCAATTGTCTTTAAGACGATAATATTAATTAAAAAGTTTTCAAGCAAAACATATTCAATAACAATTTTCATCTTATTTCCATTTTAACTTCACTCAATCACAATGCAATAGCAAAAAATTGCGAGAAAATGCAAATTTCTCTCAGATTTTGTCTAATGTCTATTGACAACCTCAAAAATATGGTTTATACTCGCACTCGTATGATTAATCAAATAAACACTGAAAAGATTGAAGAAAGAAAAGAACAATTGCTGCAAGATATCAAATTTATTGACGGAAACTTATTTGGTATTTCTTCTCTCATTATAAAAGAAATAAATATAATTGAGGCTTTAAAAGGGGGAATCAACCTCTATAAATTAGAGGGAATATCTCTTGATAGAAAAAATAATTGTGGCTTAGTCTCCGATTTGACTACTTTTGAAAGACAATTGAGCATAGCCGTTTTGGAAACAGTTGAGAAGATAACGTTAAAAAGTGAATATGTGAAAAGATTGACAGATGAACATACCAGAATATCTGCAATTAAGAAAGATCTTGAGTCAAAATATAATGCTTTGACCAAAATGCAAGAAACAAATCAGAAAGCTTCACAAAAATCAACCTCAAACCCCTCATCAACAGTTGAGAGCAACAGAAAAAAATAGAAGAGTTTAATGCTCTTCTTTTTTTTGTTTATATTTTTTTCTCAATTAAGCAATAAAAAAAAGGGTTATCAACCCTTTTTGTTTTTATTTCTGATTTTTTCAATCCATGGTGGAATTGCTCCAGGAGTTGGATTTACATCCACTCTAGATGTGTTTTCATTTGTGTTTACACTGACATCTTTTGCAGGAACGTTTTGATTTGCTTGTGGATTGTAACCCCATGGGTTCCATCCAGCCATTTTGTCTTCAATCTTTTCTTCTTTTACTTCTTCTGCTGGTTCAGTCTTCTCTTCCTCTTCATTTGAAGGGCTTTTAAAGCCTGTTGCAATAATAGTAATTTCTACTTCATCTCTCATATCAGGGTCAATACTGCTTCCGAAAATCAAGTTGCAGGCTGGGTCAATAACTTCTTTAACCATATTGGCAGCTTCTGACACTTCTCTAAGAGTGATGTCGTTTCCGCCTTTAATATTAAGCACAACGCCGGTAGCCCCTTCAATTGTTGTCTCGATAAGTGGAGAGGCAACTGCTTGACGAACAGCCTCAAGAGTCTTGTTGTCACCTTTGCCGTGACCAATACCCATGTGAGCAAGTCCACGATTTTTCATAACGGTGCTTACATCAGCAAAGTCAAGGTTAATCATACCTGGGAAAACAATAAGGTCTGCTATACCTTGTATACCTTGTCTAAGCACATCATCTGCATATCTAAATGATTCAACAAGGGTTGTCTTTTCTGGCAAAATAGTAAGAAGTCTTTCATTTGGAATGACAACAATTGTGTCAACATATTTTTTGAGTTCTGCAATGCCCTTTTCAGCATTTTCCATTCTCTTTCTGTTTTCAAATTGGAAAGGTTTAGTAACAATACCAACTGTCAAAATGCCAAGTTCTTTTGCAATTTGAGCAATAACCGGTGCAGCACCTGTACCTGTACCACCACCCATACCAGCAGTGATAAAAACGAGGTCTGAGCCTTCCAAGATTTCTTTAATTGATGCTTTGCTTTCTTCAGCGGCTTTTCTACCGATTTCAGGAATAGCACCAGCCCCCTGTCCTTTTGTAAGTCTTTCACCGATTTGAAGTCTCTTTGGAGCTTTTGAGATAAGCAAAGCTTGCTTGTCTGTGTTGATAGCAATAAAATCAGCAGATTGAACACCAGCTTCAATCATACGGTTTACAGCATTGTTTCCGCCTCCACCAACTCCAAGGACTTTAATTTTTACGACATTTGTACTATTCAAATTGTTTATAGCATTGTTTTCCATAAGAAAATCTCCTTAATTTGTTTTATTTTATATCAAATTTGTCATTTTTGCAAGAAAATTTATGTATATATTCGTTGTTTTTGGTCGTTTTAACCCAAAACAGCATCTACAAGCCCAAGCATGCTTGTGTATTGAGGCTTGTCATAAGCTGGGATTGGAGGCACACCATAAGAAATATTTCTGCCCAAACACTTCGCAAAGAAATCTTTGCCACCTCTAATTCTGCTGACGCCAGCTCCACACAAATAGATTGGATAATACGGCACATATTCTTTTGCAAACAGTCTTATGCACTCATTTACAGTCTTTGCAATAATTTCAAGTCTATAACAAACAACCTCATTTGCATAACTAAGTGGAATTTTTACCACTCTTCCACCAAGTGTAGCAAGTTCATAAAAATCATTCTGACCGCCTTGAAGTGACAACACAATTTCTTTTTTCAGATTTCTGGCATCATTATAAGAAATTCCACATGCCTCACTCAAATCACTCGTCACATAAGAGCCACCCATTGAAAATGAAGTCAGATTTGTCAATCCATCACCTTTAACGAAAGCGACACTTGTTGACCTTGCACCAACATCAATGACAATGCAAGTGCGTTCTCTCTCTTCCTTGTCCAAAATCAGCATTGCTTCGCAAAGAGGTTCGCTCAAATACTCAACTTGTGAAACGCCCACTTTTGACCAAATGCGATTGAAAGTCTGAATAAAACTTCTCTGTGCCAAAACAATTGAAAATTCTGCTGAAAGTTTGCTAGCCTTTATGCCAACAGGATTTGTCGTTTTTCTATTGTCATCAATGGCAAAATAAATTGGATTAACCGACAAAACTTCCATCCCTTCAACATCAAGTTTTTCGCAAGCATAATCTGAAAGATTTTGGATGTCAGAATCTTTAACATTTCTTTTAAATTTAAAAACTAATTGTTCTTTTGCTGAGGTAACCTTGGAAAACTCTGCTGGCACGCCAACATAGATTTTTTCTATAGGTTTTTTGTAAACTGATGAGAGCTGATTGAAAAGATTTTTGATTTCATCTTCAAGCAATGCTTTTTCAATAAATTCCCCCTCAAAAAAACCTGCATATTCAACTCTGGCCCTGGCTTTAATGCCAACAATACCGTTGACACCCCTTTGTGCGACAACAGCACTAATTTTAGAAGAACCTATTTCAACAACAGTGACACATTCTTTTGCCATAAACCCCTCTTATTAATCTAATAATAGTGCATTTTTCGACAAATTGTCAAATAAAAATGAATAAAGTTAATAAAAATTTACTTTTTTTTATATTTATGCAAAAAGAAAAAGCATCAAATCATAGATTAATCTATATTTTTGATGCAATTTTTCAAAATATTACATAATTATGCAAAAAGCTAGAGAAGGTTTATTCATTAAAATTCATAATTAACGACCACCGCAGCCGCCTCCACCGC
>CASXBC010000026.1 GCA_949474265.1 uncultured bacterium
CCTCTCTTCATCTTGACAAAGTAGAAAATTTCCCAAACTAAAACTGCAAGCACAATCACGAGAGAAACAATCAATAAAATATCTTCAGTTTTCATATTCTTCTCCTTATTTCATCATTGGGAAAAGCACAACGTCTCTGATGTTTGGACAGTCGAAAATGAATTGCATAAATCTATCAATTCCAAAGCCAAGACCAGAGATTGGTGGCATACCATGCTCCATAGCAAGAAGGAAATCTTCATCCACATCCATGGTCTCTTCATCGCCAGCAGCCTTTTCTTCAAGCTGAAGTTCGAGATTTTTTCTTTGAATTGCTGGGTCAACAAGCTCACTATAAGCCTTTACAAGCTCCGCACCACCAGCAACAACTTGGAAAACATCAATAATTCTTTCATCTTTATCATTTTTTCTTGCAAGAGGAATAAGTGAAGCTGGATAATTGTAAAGGATTGTTGGATTAACAATTGGAGCTCTAATTTTTCTCTTATAAATATAGTCAACAAGAGTTCTTATAGTTTTGCACTCTTCAAGTTCTCCATAACCAAAAAGACCTTTTTCAACTACTATCTTTTTGAGGACATCAACATCTTCAATATCAAGAAAATCACAACCCAAGAGTTCTCTCATGGTTTCAACATAATTAATCCTCTTCCATTCTCCACCGAAATCAATCTCTTGACCTTGATAATTTACCTTTGTGGTGCCAATACATTTTTGCAAAAGCTCAACAATCATTGTTTTAAAAAATTTGATATTGTCCTCAAAGTTCCAATATGAAGCATACCACTCAACTTGAGTAAATTCTTGAAGGTGAGATGGGTCCATACCCTCATTTCTAAAGTCTTTTCCAAGCTCAAAAACTCTGTCAATGCCTGCACCGATACATTGCTTCAAATAGCACTCTGTTGCAATTCTCAAGTTACATTGCAAATCAAGAGCATTATGGTGTGTGAAAAATGGCTTTGCACTTGCACCAGAAACTGCAGTTTGCAAAATTGGAGTTTCAACTTCAATAAAGCCATTGTCCTCCAAATATCTTCTGATAAAAGAAACAATCTTGCTTCTTGCAATAAAAATCTTTCTTGAATCTTCATTTGAAATCAAATCCAAGTATCTTTGACGATATTTTATTTCTTGATCAACAACGCCATGAAACTTCTCTGGAAGCGGTCTAAGAGTTTTTGACAAAAGTTCAATCTTCTCAGCTTTGACAGTCACTTCACCTGTTTGAGTTTCATAAACCTCGCCTTCAACACCGATAAAGTCACCAATATCAATCATCTTTTTGTAAAAATTGTAATCTTCTTCAGCAATTTCATTTCTTCCAACAGAGACCTGAATTTTATCAAAAATATCTCTAATTTGACAGAAGCCAAACTTTCCCATAATTCTGCGTGCGACCATACGACCAGCAATTTTTACTCTCTGACCAACTTTTTCTCTTGCCTCTGTGATTGTGCAAGAACGCTCGTATTTTTCTTTGTATGGAATTTCTCCCATTTTCTTTAAATCTTCTATTTTTTGTCTTCTAATATCAACTTCATTTGACAAGATTTCTTCCATATTCCCTCCGAATGTTTTTATATACTTGATAAATATAACATATACTCAAATCTATGTCAAACAATTGCAAGTCGAGAGATGTGTTATTTTTGAAGCAGAATGGGCTAAAAAATAAAAAAGGCTTGTAAATATACACCTTAATATGGTAAAATCTAAGCATAAAGTCTTAGTATTGAGTTTTAATCAAAATATTAAAATTTGTTGATTAAAATCTGGAAAAGGAGAAAATTATGATAAGAAAAACCGCCATAATTATTGGTGCTTCAAGTGAAATTGGTCTTGAAACCGCAAAGCAATTTGCAAAAAAAGGTTACAATCTTGCACTTACTTACAACACAAATAAAATTGACTTATCCGAATTTGAAAATGTTGAAGCAAAAACATACAAGTTGGATTTATCTTTAAATGGAGAAGTAGAAAAGTTTTTTAAAAGCATACAAAATGATTTCAAAACCTTTGACACCCTTGTTTTCTGTGCTGGTGTAGCTCAAAAAAGAGCATTGATTCTTGATGTGAGCAATGAAGAGATTGACAATCTGTTTGAAATTAATATTAAATCTGCCATAAAAGCGATTCGAGAATACACAAAAATTGCTGTGTCAGGCAAAAATGGAAATATTGTGCTGGTAGGTTCTTTCGTTGAAAAGCTTGGTTGTTCTTGTGAAAGTGTTTACACTGCCACAAAAAGCGCAATGACAGGACTTTGTAAATCACTCGCAAGTGAGCTTGGAAATCTTAACATAAGAATTAATGTTGTGGCACCAGGCTTTATTGACACCAAAATGAACAACAATCTTGACAATGAAGCTAAAACTGAAATTGCCAATATAACTCCTCTTCAAAGACTTGGAAATGTTTGTGATGTGGCTAATGCCATAATCTTTCTTGCAAACGAAAATTCCTCATTTATTACGGGTCAAACCCTTTTTGTAGATGGCGGTTTAGTGCTTGAATGATTGCATAACACACAACATATATGGTTTTTTTATCTGCATAATACACAACTAAGACTTTTGTAAAAATCTTTAAAAAAATGTTGTATATCATGTCGAATTATGGTATACTAAACAAAGAAATAAGGTTTGAACAAGGAGAATGATATATTGAAAAAAACTGACTTTGAGTATAACAAACTTACAAAACTAGAACAAGACTGTCTAACAGTTGTTGAGGGTCTTGGTATTTATGAGCTTCGTGCCCTCTCAAGAGTCTTTGGAGACAATTCTCCTACCACTTTAAAAAGAGATGAGCATATCAAAATAATTATGGATAAAATTATCTCCGGAGAAGAACTTAGACCTCTTCCCCTAAGACAAGGACGACCACACAAGGAACTTTCGAGTATACAAGGCATTTTAGATGAATTGTCAAACATAACAGGGAAAAATTATTCAGTAAACAGTGATAAAATCTCAAATATTTCTCGCTTACAAAAAAACATTGTCTTTAAGCAAATTGAAGACGATATTGTTTCTAAACAACTTTTTCCAATAAAAGCAAAAGGAATTTTAAGAAGCAATGTAAATGGCGATTTGTTTTTCTATAATCAATACAATTTTAAGCATGTTTTAGTAAGTAAAGATTTTTCTAAAAAGCTTGCACCTTTTGATTTTGTTGAAGGCACCGCAATTGTCATGAACAACAATAATGAATACATAACAAATTCAATTGAAAAGATAAATTTTGAGGATGAAAAAAATTATAAGGTATTTACATCCCCTTATAAAAAGTGTAATCCTTACGAAAATATTACCTTTGGTAAAAATGAAATCACACTTGGCAACAGATACAGAATTAATGATTTGCTGAAATTTACAGACAAAAAGAAAGAAATTGCCCAACTTACAAAAACATTTAAAGAAAATAATATTTCAACTCTTGCAATCATACCAAATGTTCCTGATGAGGACATTCTTGATATACAAAGCATGGGTTTCGACAACAATATTCTTTTTAGATACAACGAAAAAGCTTCTGAAACAACTTACAACACACTTTTAATTGTCAATGAATTTATCAAAAGACAGCAAGCAATTGGAAAAAGTATTGCAATTTTTGTTCAAGACCCCGTAACAATCATTAATATGCTTGATTTTTGCTTTAAAACACAACAAAAATGCTTCATGGGACACACCGAACAAACAGCTCAAGTTTTCAAAGAATTTGGAAATCTTATTTCTGCTGCAGAAGATGGAAAAAGCACCACTTGTTTTTTCACTTTTGATAATTCAGACTTGTTTGACCCTCTTTACGTCTCACTCGTCTACAAAGTTTACAAACCTTTGAGTCTTTAGGCTAAAAAACAAATTAAATTGCAAAAATACAAATAGAGGGAAACCTCTTTTTTTGTTGAAATAAATCTTGTTTTATCTTTTGTTTGACATCTTAAAATATTTTCTTTATACTTGAAACATAAAATTAAAATAAGTTAAAAGGCAAAATATGATTAGTCAGATAATGTCCATTCCAAGTGGATTTTCACTTTTTGGTCTTGATATAAAGATATATGGCATAACTAGTGCATTGTCATATTTTTTTGGTGTGCTTATCACCTGCTTGCTTGCTAAAAAAAGAGGCTTTAAATCTGACAACATCCTGACACTCGCCCTCTATGTCATCCCCCTTGCAATAATTGGAGCAAGAATATATTATGTACTATTCAGTCTTGACAGTTACACAAATTTTGTTGATGTATTCAAAATATGGGAAGGTGGGCTTGCTTTCTATGGCGGATTGATTGGTGGCGGAATTGGAGTTGTGCTTTATTGTCTTATTCACAAGAAAAACTTTGCAGCACTTGCAGACCTCATAGGTGTGGCTATGATTTTTGCACAAGGCTTTGGCAGATGGGGAAATTTCTTCAATCAAGAAGCGTTTGGCTATGAAGTAACAAATCCAAAAATGCAATGGTTTCCGTTTGCTGTCTACATTGAAAATCTTGGAGAATGGCATCTTGCAACCTTTTTCTATGAAAGCATGTGGAACTTTGCAACTTTTGCAATACTTTTGACACTTCTTCTCAAAGTTAAGTTTAAAAGAAACGGAATGGTTGCCGCCTATTATCTAATAATTTATGGCATTGGAAGGTCATGGATAGAAGGACTGAGAACAGACAGTTTATATTTAGGCTCAATGAGAGTGTCACAGGTGCTGAGCATAATTTTTATAGCAATTGGACTCTTCATAATTATATACAACACAATCATGACTCGCAAGAAAGACAAAGACACAACAGAGCGAATAATAAAAATTATTAAAAGTGATTTATAAACAATTTTTTTAGGATTGACTTTCAGTTTAAGTCAATCTTTTTTGATTAAAACCAACAAAATTTTGACATAATTATTTTATGGTAAGAGGAAAAATTATTGGATTAAAAAAAACTTGGCTTTTACGCTTTATTGCATTGCTTTGCTTAATGCTTTTTGTCGGACTTGTGTGCGTATGCGTCCTCCAATTAAAAATTCCAAATCTTTGGTTTTATTCCTTCTGCATCTCCATAGGGATTTATGAGCTCGCAAGGGGTTTCCTGTTCCGTTTTGACAGTTCAATATATCTCGGCTCTCTTTTGTCCAATATAGGAATATCAGGCTTTTTATTTTATCTGTTAAAACTTAGATATTTTACAGTGCTTTTCATTTCACTGTCTTTTATTCTCGCTTCACTTTTTACCTTTTGCATTTGTAAACAAAAATTTCATTTGGTTCTTGCATTTTCGCTAAGTTTCGTAACTATTTATGGATTTTTATTATTAAAAACTTTAATATCAACCCCCATTTTTATTGCTTTTGTTGTGCCATTTTTGTTACAATTAATCGTATCAATAATTTTAAATCTTAAAAAAGGAATTTGACAATGTTTCAACAAGAAATAAACGGCTATAATCGCAATGAAGTTGATTCTTATATCCAGAGACTGAAAGCAAATTATGAAGCAAAACTTATGACAGAAAAATTAAAAGCTTTGGAGTCAGAAAGAAAACTTCTGGACGTAAAAAACGAACGAGTCGAAATTGAAAACAAAGAGAGAAATATCATCAACGCATTGAATGTCATTGAGAAACAACAACAGTTTCAAGAAGAAGGCTCAAAAAAAATATATAGTTTAGTCATGGACAAACTAGAGCTTTTGCTCAACGAACTCAACATTCGTTTTCCTCAACTAAGACATGACCAACAGTTTTTGGATATTGTTGAAGAATTTTCAAATATCATCACCTCTGCAAAAAATGATTTAAAGAAAAATCCTACAGTTGCATTTTCTGTTAATTCTGGAAATGACAGCATGAGAGCATTGCTTTCAAAAATGCACGAATATAAGAAAGTTCAAGATTCACCCAAAGAAGTCAGAATCACAACAAATAAAGAACAACCTAAACCAAGTGATGAAGCATTTAGTTTTGAAGAGGCACTTCATCCTACAGAAGATTTAGAAGAAATTATGAAAGCTTTTGATTTTTACAATCAGGATAATTAAAACAAAGGAGAAAAGAAAATGATAGAATATAAATTTGACACTCAACTTTTGATTGAAGGCAAGGATTTGTCTGATGAAAAAATAAGAGATTATATCTCAGAGCACATTGAAGGAGATTGCCTTTTGGTTGTTGGTGATGATGAATTGATAAAACTCCACTTCCACACAAACACACCTTGGAAAGTGCTTGAATACTGTGATAGCCTTGGCGATATTCAAGACATTGTTGTAGAAAACATGGAAAGACAAGCAAATGGCTTAAACGGCTAAGTATGTTGACACTAGAATTAGATTTTAAAAAATCCACTTGTTTTAAGTGGATTTTTTTCTTAGAAGAATAAGGTCAAAAGCATACCTGAAGCAATACCAATCAAAAACTGCATTAACAAAATTCCAAGATTTTGAAGAGGTTTTTTTCTGTTTTTTGTCCACAAAATGATTACCCCTACTCCTGCACATGATGTAAGCCCAGCGACCAAAGCCGGAAATGCCAGCGAACCCGCAACATAGAGTTCGACAAGCAAAACTGAAGATGCACAATTTGGAATCAATCCAACCAAAGCTGCCACAAGCACTTGAATATACATACTGTTTGTCAAAATCTTTTCAATGATATTTACTCCAGCAAACTCAGCATAACCTATAAGCAAATTCAAAACAAAAGTTGCAACAAAAATATAAATTACAATTTCAAAAGTGTGATAATAAGCGTCAAGAAAAACATTATTTACACAACAAGATTGTTCATGCCCACAAGCTTCATCACAATCATCTGTGTGAATATGTCCACAAATGTGATGATGCTCATGAGAATGATGACATATACGCCCTTCTACAGCCTCATGTTCTTCAGCTTCATGCTCATGGTCATGACAAATCTCTTTCTCACTCTTTTCAATTAAAACACTTTTTTCATTTAAAACTTCATTGCTTATATTTTTTTGCTTTTTATTTTTTCTTAGTCTTAAAACAAGAGCCACCATTCCATCAATTGCAAACCCCCAAATCAAAGCCAACACAATCTTAATAGCAATCAAAAGAAGCATGTAAAGTATGGAGTTCTTGTTAGTGAGCATGATAGGAATAGCTTCATCAGAAGTGGCAATAAACACAGCGACAAGAGTCCCAAGCGAGACCTTACCTCTCGAATAAAAATCTGCAATAACAGAAGAAAAACCACACTGAGGCACACATCCTAAAAACGAAGCATAAAAGACACTAGTCTTGCGGCTCTTTGACAAAAACTTGCCAAATTTGTGGCTGTGGTCATGAGACAAATAAGAAACAAGAAGATAGGCAAGAAAAAGGACAGGAAGTACCTTTAGGCAATCCAACACCGCATCATATAAACTATCAACAAAAACTCCTGCCATTCAAACTCCAAAATTTTTATAGCACATTATAGCACACCAAATAAAAAAAGACAACAAAAATTTATAAGCATTCTTACTATTTAATTGTGAAATAACAACCAAAAAGTTGACTAGGCAACTTATATATGTTATATTATTTTTGTTAAAAAATTTTAACAAATGATTAAAAGGATATTCATGAAAGAAAAAGATTTCGATTTTTCAAAATTGTTTAATTTAAAAAAATCTCATCAAGCTTATTTGTCTGCAGTAGCATCAAAATATGACATAGGCGTCGGATGTTTGGTTTTTATAAAAGCTATGACATTGCAAAATTTTCACTCTCAACAAGAACTTTCGGAATTTATTGGATGCAACAAGGCACACACAAGCAGAATTATCTCCAGAATGTTAAAAAAGGGATATATCACTATGCCAACAGAAAAAAGCCCAGAATCTATTATATCCCTAACAGAGAGCGGTATCAAAGTTGCAAAAGAGGTTGAAAAACATGAAAAGCATTATGCAAGTTTGTTGATACAAGATGTGTCAAAAGAAGATTTGGAAGTTTTTAAAAAGGTTTGCAAACAAATTTACAACAATGCACAATTATTATCAAATCAATAAAAAAGGAGTAGTTTATGGAAAAAGAACTCAGCCTTATAGGTGTTAACAAAACATACAAACTCGATAACCATGAGACTTTTCAAGCCTTGTATAACATTAATGTAGAGTTTGATAAAGGTGAACTAGTTTCTATTGTCGGTGAAAGTGGAAGCGGTAAATCAACCTTGATGAACTTAATTGGAGGTCTTGACTCTGATTTTTCTGGTCAAATCATTGCTGGTGGAGAAGATTTAAACAAACTCAATGAAAAAGAACTTGATAAATACAGAAAGAACAAGGTTGGCTTTGTTTTTCAGTCTTTCAACTTAATTTCACACCTTTCCATTTTGGATAATGTAACCCTCGCCCTCACCCTTTCAAACGTCAGTGAAAAAGCCAAACTTGAGAAAGCGACTGAGATGCTTAGAAAAGTTGGACTTCAAAATCAATTAAAGAAAAAACCAACTCAACTTTCTGGTGGTCAAAAACAAAGAGTTGCCATTGCCAGAGCTCTTATAAACGACCCAGAAATCATTATTGCTGACGAGCCAACAGGTGCTCTTGACAGCCAAACCTCCATGCAAATTCTTGAAATTTTGAAAGAAATTGCTGACAGTGGCAAACTTGTGATTATGGTTACTCACTCTGAAAAAGTAGCCTCAATTTCTTCACGTGTTATTGAAATTTCTGATGGAAAAATTGTTGATGACCATGTCAATAATGACTACAAAAAGACTGAAAAAGAAAAAACAGATTTAGATGATGACATTCTTGTAATTCCTCAAATTGATTTGGCTGAGACTGAAAAAGAAAAGAAGAAAAAGAAAAGAAATTTTAAAGATAAACAAAATCTCTCACTTATTTCTGCCATAAAATTGTCTTTCCACAATATGTGGGCAAGCAGAATCAAAAACTTTTTGATGGCTTTTGGAGTTGCCATTGGCATTGGAAGTTTGATTCTTATGATGAGTTTCAGCTCTGGTATTTCAGATTATATTGACAAGACTATGAAGTCCTATTCAAATCCAGAAATAGTAACTGTTTCAAAGTTGTCAAAGTCACTTGCCGATTCTTTAAATTATGAAAAAAACAAATTTAAAGAAGAAGAAATTACCGAGCTATATGCCGAACTAAATGAATTTTTAAAAACTGAAAACATCGATTTCTTTGTTGATGAAACAAATGCTACTCATGGCTTTTCACTCATGACAATGACTTTGCCAGAAGCAACAGTCACTGACAGAATGGATTTTGAAAAAGAGAATGCAAAACAAATCTATTACCTTTACTCAATTCCACCATATTACAGCGAGAGCAACATTATTGCAGGAGAAATGAGTAAGCCGCCTGTCTTGTCTGAAGATGGAAAGATTGAACAAAAAGGTGGCTTCATGTTTACAAAAGGCATTTATGACTTTTACAAAGATGAAGACCCAATTGGAAAAGAAGTAAAGATAAATATTGAGCTTCCTGATGGCACAAAGTTTGAATTTGTAGACAAAGTATGTGGCGTTATGGACACTTCTGTTATGTCCGGTTTTATGGTAGCTTATATTGATTATGATTATCTTAAAGCTTTGTTTGACAGCACACCTGGTGCAGAAGGTCTGTTTGCCCCTACAACAATTTACATCAACACAGGCTCAAAAGAAATAACTGACAAGATAAACAAGTTTCTTGCTTCATCAACAAAATATACAGGTTCTATTGAAGACAACCTTGCAGGAATGTTTGCAAGCATGTCAAGCACTGTAGGCACTTCACTTACTGTGATTTCTTGTATTTCTCTTTTAGTTTCTGCAATGATGATTTTGGTTGTGCTTTATATGAGTGTCACTGAAAGAACAAAAGAAATTGGTGTGCTTAAATCAATTGGAGCAAGAAGAAAAGACATTAAACGAATTTTCACCTCTGAAAGCTTTTTAGTTGGAGTACTGAGCGGAATTATGGGAATTTTATTCAACTTGCTGCTGACATTAATCATTTGGATTGTGCTTAAATTTACCTTGGGCATGACCCCACTCTCTTATAGATGGTGGTTTTTCTTCCTTGCTATGGGT
>CASXBC010000027.1 GCA_949474265.1 uncultured bacterium
TCTGGTTTGATGAGGAGCCTCCTTTTGATATTTACACTGAATGTAAAATGCGTGTGCTTGACAGATGTGGAGAAATCTTTGGGACTATGACACCACTGAAAGGGCTTACTTGGGTTTATAATACTATCTACTTAAATGAAACTTGCGACAAAGAAGTTTGGTGCGAAATGATGGAGTGGGCAGACAATCCATATCTTTCAAAAAAAGAGATTGATGCTCTTACCAAAAGTCTGCCTGCGGACGAACTTGAAAGTAGGCGTTATGGTAAATTTATGCAGAATGGCGGACTTGTTTACAGTGAGTTTGATGAAAATGTAAATGTTATTGAGCCTTTTGATATTCCTTTGGATTGGCAAGACGCCATCTCAATAGACCCAGGGCTTCACAATCCGCTGTCTGCTCATTTTTATGCTGTGGATTTTGATGGCAATGTTTATGTTGTTGCAGAACACTATCAGGCTGGTCAGAGTGTGGAATATCATGCAAAAGCTATTGATGAGATTGCAAAAAGACTTAATTGGAAGAGAGACGGCAGAGGCTATTTGCGTGCTTACATAGATTCTGCTGCAAAACAGAGGACACTTGCTAGTGAGAAAAATGTTGTTGAACTATTTTATGACAATGGTATTTTAGTAAATCCAAACGTAAATAAAGACCTTTTTTCAGGGATTTCTGTCGTCAAATCCTATATAAAAACAATTGATGGGAAGCGGAGATTGTTTATATTTAAAAACTGCACAAACCTGATTCGTGAAATAAAGAGCTATTGGTGGGGAGATGATGATGTTCCGATAAAAAAAGATGACCACTGTTTAGATGAACTTAGATATTATCTTATGACAAAGCCAAACAACCTTTTAAAGCCTGTAAAAAATGAAATTCAAAAGGATAAAGAAAAAATGATAAGACGTCTATCTCATTCAAGGGTGAAATAAGCACCTAATTTTGTCATTTATTGTAAAATTTGTAAATAATTTGTTAGTTTATTTGGAAAAATAAGTGTGAGTGTGGTAAATTGATTTTATGAGAAAATGTGTTAAGAGAACATTTATGCTAAGTATAGCTTTTGCAATTTTTTCCATCTTCGCTTTTGTTGGTGGGATTTCTTTTAACTCGGACAAAAATGCACAAGCTGCAGTTTCAACTCAAACTGAGATAAAAGACGCAGAAGACTTGTACAACAGAATCACAAACTATGGTTCAGCAGGTGCAGTTTCAAATTTTGTGTTGACTGCTGATATTGATATGAAAGACTATGTGCTTCACTCTACGATTGGAACTGAAGAAAATCCTTTTAAGGGGACTTTTGATGGACAAGGCCACACAATTTCAAACTTGACAGTTGACCTTTCACAAACCCTGCAAGGAGATGAAAACAATTCTGCAAACAAATATGTTGGACTTTTTGGAATAACCAATGGTGCAACTATTTCAAATCTTCAGCTTTCTGGCACAACAAATTTGAAAATAGGAAATTGTACAACTGCTTATGTTGGAGCCTTGGTAGGTTATGCACAAAACACAACAATAAAATATATTCAAAATGTTTCATCAGTTAAACTTGGTCAACAAACTTTTGGACATGGTTTTGTTTTTGGTGGGCTTGTTGGCAGTGCAAACTCATGTAATATTTCTTATGTAGTAAACAGACAAGCTGATGTTGTTCCTTTTAGTTTCAGTGACAACAAAGACAGAGTTTACACAATTGGCGGAGTTGTTGGCTCACTTATGGATAGCAGTTTTGTTTTTGGTGTTTCAAAATCAAACTTCAATATTGTGATTGCTGACACTTTTGTTGGAAAAATAAACTTTGGTGGGGTCTTTGGCTCAGTTTCTGGCTTTGGTGTTGTTAAAGAAATTCGTGTTTCAGTTGCAAATATGTTGGTTGAAAACAATATTACCTTTACTAATAATCAGACAAATCCTATTTTGGGAAAGGTTTATGCAGGTCAGGTGGGAGGAGTGATTTTAAGCCCATATCCACCAGCACTTGCACTTTCATCAATTTATTATAAAAAGAATGTAAACACTGTTGGGGTGTTTGGAGAAATTAATTCTCATGTTTTTGACAATCCAACAACTTATGACAATATTTTAGAAACTAATGTTCATTTTGCAAACGAAGATATGGTCAACGCAGAAAATATGAGATGGCACACCAAAATTGGACGTTGGGATTTTGATAGAGTTTGGTATTTCAATTATTCAACAATCTATCTCCAAAGCTTTTTGGGTGGCTTTAAAGTTGAGGTTGCACAAGACACAACCAGCTTGAGAGTTTTTAAAATAGAACAACAAATGAAAGATAAATATCTTTATGGTAGCTCTGCAGAGATTGTATTTTCATTTAAACAGAGTGATGAGGGGGCGAGTTTATCACAATATTACAACATCACAGGACTTAAGAAAGGTGGAGTTGAGAAAGTAAAGATTGAGAATGTTGGTGGAGTTTACAAAGTTGTTTCTTCCACAGAAAATGATACTGCAATTGATGATTTTGCAATTACTGAGAAGAATGGTGTTTTTACAATAACTATCAAAAATATCAATAGGTCAACAGCTGGCAGTTATGATATTGCATGCGAGTCAAAGCAATTCAACATTTCTACAAGTTCAAGACTTTATGATGCTGAAGGAAATTATCAAGACTCTACAGAGCCACCTGCAAACATTTATTTCATGGGAAGTGACACTCCTGTAAAACTTCCTTATGTTTTCCAAATGTCTTATGGTCTTTCAAGAACTCTTGAAGCAAGATTGAGAAATTCAAGTTTGCCTTATGCACTTGAAGGCTGGTATTTGGAAGTTGAGGATGGAGACGATATTTTGTTGGGCTCAAGCAATGCCTTTGAAATTAAGTTTGGTTTTGGTTATTTCACAGAAAATCAAACAATTTATGCTAAGTACAGAAATGATGCTTGTCGCATCAGCTTTGATGTTAAGGGTGATGGCATTGCAGAAATTTATGTTAGAGAGGCACTTGTTCAGGGAAACAGCACAACTGTTTCAAAAACTTTGAGCAGTCTCAAGCTTGAAATTTATGTTAAGGAAGGCTATTCTTTTGATGTAAAACGTTTCCTTGATATGATTTCAATTTATCGTGGCGAGGATTCAACAACTCCATTCTGCACATGGATGAATGAAAGCAGTGGAGATGAAAGTTATTATGTGTTCAACCTTGATATGACCATTCTTAAAGGTGAATTTGCTGAAGAATTTAGTGTAATCATTGATACCGAAAAACTTGGAGGCAGTTCAAACAATATGATTTGGTATATTATTGGAGGTGTTGGTGGTGGAGTTTTGCTTGCGGTAGTGATTTTCCTGATTGTTTTCTTTGTTAAACGTAAAGGCTCTGGTGGCGGTGGAAAGCTTGGTGGTTACAACAGTAAAAAGAGCTTTAAAGGCGGTTATTATTAAAAGTTAAGACTTGCAAAATGCAGGTCTTTTTCTTTAAAAATTGAAAGCGTGTCAGCTTTTTATACTTGACTTTTCAGTTTTGTTGGAGTTATATTTGTTTTA
The DNA here is from genome assembly GCA_949474265.1 of uncultured bacterium. Lineage (GTDB taxonomy): Bacteria > Bacillota > Clostridia > Christensenellales > UBA1242 > Caccovivens. The sequence continues at coordinate 3,523 of CASXBC010000027.1, forward strand.
TAAAATTAATTAGTTGGTTTTTTATAGGGAGTCTTTATGTTGGATTATGAAAGCAGATACGAAGGAAAAATGATAGCAGGTATTGATGAGGCTGGCAGAGGTCCACTCGCTGGTCCTGTGGTTTGTGCAGCTGTTGTCATGCCTATGGAAAAGGATAAAATCATTGAGGGAATAAATGATAGCAAAAAGATTTCTAGCAAAAAGAGAGAACAGCTTTATGAGAAGATAATTGAAACTGCAATTTCATATTCAATAGTTGAAATTGACGAAAAACAAATTGATGCAATAAATATTCTGCAAGCAACAAAACTTGGCATGAAAAAATCACTTGAAAGACTTTCGGTTACTCCAGATATTGTGCTTATTGATGCAGTCAAAATTGATACAAATTTGCCACAAGAAAACATAATAAAAGGTGATGCTCTTTCTTATAATATTGCAGCGGCTTCAATTCTTGCAAAAGTGCATAGAGACAGGCTGATGATTGAACTTGATAAACAATTTCAAAATTATGGCTTTGCAAAGCATAAGGGTTATGGAACAAAACAACATATTGAAGCTTTAAGAAAATATGGAAAGACAAAAATTCACAGAGAGACTTTTATTAAAAATTTTGTTTAGCACTTAGATAAAAACAAAAAAAGACCTGCAAATTGCAAGTCTTTTATTATTTAGCTTAAGCAACTTTTTTGCTGTTTTTAAGTTCGGTAGCGATTGAGTTGTCTACTGTCTCTGCCCAGCTTGATTTTTCTGTTATTACTTTTGCATTAAGCATAACATTCATAAGATTTTCAAAACCTTCCTCAGTGAGAATCATATCACTTGACCAAGCATTGATTGCAATATATTGTTCTACTGCAGTAGCAAGTTCTTCCAAGGTGTTTCCTGTGAAAGAGTTTTGAAGAGCTTTTGCGGCAGTCATTGAGTCGTTTTCGATGAGATAATCATATCCACGAGAAACAGCTTTCAAAAATTTCTCTGCTTGAGTTTTGTGTTTTTTGAGATAGCTTTGTTTTGTTGCAAAGCAGGTGTATGGGATTGTGCCTGAGAGTTCTCCAAGGCTGGCAACCACATGTCCTTTGCCTTCTTTTTCAATATTTGTTGCTGTTGGTTCAAAAAGAGTGCAATATTTTACTGATGCTTCTGCATCCCAAACACTTGCTGTCAAATTGAAAGCAACGTCAGTACGAAGGTTGATTTTGCCTTCGCCTTCTCCAATTTCATAACCATTTTTGGTGATGATGTATTCAAGAGTCATTGCTGGAAGTCCGCCTTTTCTGCCTCCAATGATTGTTTCTCCAACAAGGTCAGAAAGTTGGAAGTTATCGTTTGCTTCTTTAGAAACAATAAACGAACCATCACATTGTGTCAATTGACCAAATACAACAGGGGCATCTTTGATGTCTCCTTTGTTTGTGTAGACAACAGTTTCTGGACCAGCCAAAATGATGTCAGCAGAGCCTGAAAGAAGTGCTGTCATTGATGTGTCAGACCCACCACCATTAGTCAAAGTCACTGTCAGCCCTTCATCTTTGAAAAAGCCTTGGTTCATTGCAACATAAAGTGGGGCATAGAAGATGCTGTGGGTAACTTCGTTGAGTTCTATCTTGTTGTAATCCTTCTTTCCACATCCGACTGCCATCATTGATGTTGTCACAAGCATCATGCACATTAAGCACAAAATGCCAATCTTTTTAAAAAGTTTCATTTTTCCTCCTTACAAGATAAATGATATGCTACAAAATGAAATTTGGTCTTTAAAACACTTGGAAATGGCTTAAAGTTGTGATAAAATAACTGTTGAATATATTAAAAATTTGTAAAGAAAAGGGAAAATTATGTTAGACAAAAAATATAACATTCAAGAGAAAGAAGCAAAATGGCAGAAGTTTTGGCAGGATAATGAAATTTATAAATTTAAGAAAAATTCAAATAAGCCTACATTTTCAATAGATACTCCACCTCCAACGGTGAGTGGGGAACTTCATATTGGTCATATATCTGGTTTTACGCAAGCTGATATGATTGCTAGATATCAACGCATGCTAGGAAAAAATCTTTTTTATCCACTTGGGTTTGACAATAATGGACTTCCAACAGAACTTTTGGTTGAAAAGAAAAAGAATATTCGTGCACACACAATTGAAAGAGAAGAATTTACAAAAATTGCACTTGATTTAGTTTCGACATACAATCAAAGCTACCGTGAAATGATGACTAGAGCAGGCATGTCTTGTGACCTTGATTTGGGTTATAACACTATTGATGAAAGAAGCCAAAAAACTAGCCAAAAATCTTTTATAGAGCTTGCTAAAAAAGGCATTGCTTACCGTGATGATAAGCCATCTCCATGGTGTTGCAAGTGCCATACAAGCGTGGCAAGTTTGGAACTTGAAGATAAAAATCTGGATAGTGTTTTTAATTATCTCAATTTCAAATTGGCAGATGGTTCTGGCACAATTCCAATTGCAACAACAAGACCTGAGTTTTTGCCTGCTTGTGTTGCTATCTTTGTTAATCCAGAAGATTCAAGATACAAAAATTTGGTTGGAAAAAAAGTTTTGGTTCCTCTTTTTGAAGAAAATGAAGTAACAGTGCTTGCTGACTCAAAAGTTGGGATTGACAAGGGGACAGGCATTGTTATGTGCTGTACTTTTGGCGACCAAACTGATGTTGAGTGGTGGAAAGAATATAAACTTCCACTTAAGAAAGCTATTGACGAAAATGGCAAAATGACTGAAATTGCCGGAAAGTATGCTGGACTCAAGATTGTTGAGGCTCGAAAAGCTGTTATTGAAGATTTGAAAACTGCTGGCTATATTTTTAAACAAGACCCTATCAATCATGCTGTTAAGGTGCATGAAAGATGTGAAGAACCTATTGAGTTTCTTTCTAAGAAGCAATGGTTTATCAAAACTTCCACACCAGAACTCAAGAAAAAATGGGCAGAGCTTGGAGAAGAATTGATTTGGCGTCCAGAAAGCATGAAAGTGAGATATATGACCTGGGTTAACAATTTAAACCAAGATTGGTCTATTTCTAGACAGAGATATTTTGGTGTGCCATTTCCTGTTTGGTATTGCAAAACTTGTGGCAAACCAATTTTTGCAGAAGAAAAAGATTTGCCTGTAAATCCTCTCACAAACTTTCCAAAGCAAAAATGTGAATGTGGCTGTGATGAATTTGTGCCAGAAGCTGATGTTATGGATACTTGGGCTACAAGTTCGGTTACTCCTCAAATCAACTGTGGTTGGGCAGAGGATGAAGAAAAATGCAAAGCAGCAATGCCAATGGATATGCGTTTCTGCGGAAGAGATATTATCACAACTTGGAGTTTGCGTACAATCATAAAAGCTTATTATCATCAAGGATGTTTGCCTTGGAAAATGCTCACTGTCAATGGCTGGGTTATGGCTGACAAGGGGATAAAGATAAGCAAGCACCTTTCAAACTCAAAAATGAATCTCAATGATTTACTAAAGAGTTATGGTGCTGATGTAATCCGTTATTGGTGTGCAATAGGTGCTTATGGAAGAGATGTCATGTTTAGTGATGATGGGCTCAAAGATGGCTATAAGCTTCTCAACAAAATTTGGAACGCATCAAAATTTGTACTTTCATTCCTTGAAGATTACACTCCAAAAAAGCCTGCAGAAATTTTGCCAATGGATAGATATATAATGCACAAGTTTAATGAGGCTTACAAAAAGACAGTCGCTCAATATGAGGCGGTTGAAATGGGTTACGCTAAAAATGAAATTGAAAAGTTTTTCTGGGATTTCTGTGACAATTATATAGAACTTGCAAAAAACAGACTTTATAAACCAGAAATCTATGGACAAAAAGCAAAAGAGTCTGCACAATGGGCTTGTTATAATGTGCTTTTGGCTATGCTTAAACTTTTCGCCATCACAATGCCACATATAACTGAAGAGATATATCAAGATTATTTCAGACAATTTGAAAAAGAAATAAGCATTCATTTGACTGTGCTTTCTCCAATTGAAGTTGAAGATGAAGAGGATATTCTTGAAAACGGCGACATGGTGTTTGATGTTGTTTCTCGTGTAAGAGCATTTAAGAGTGAAAACAAATTGAGCTTAAAAACAGAGATTGCTGATATGACAATCACTGCGGAAGATTTGGATTTTATTAAAGCTTGCGAGGGCGACATAAAGGCAGTTACCTCAACAAGAGAAATTGAATATAAGAATGGCAAGTTTGATGTAAAAATTGGAAAAATTATTGAAGCTGAAGTTTAAAATATTGCAAAATTAAGAAAGATGTAGACACAAAACTACATCTTTTTCTTTTTTATGACAGCTTTCTCTCACACTTTTTAAAACTATAAAGCATATAATGATTTTTATGAGTAGAAAAGATTATTTGTTTTTTAACTGCCTTGGGCAGAGATATAAGGAAAAGGGCGAAGAGTTTGAACTTTCAAGAAATTTTGAATGTGCTTGCCAAAACTTTTCTGTTGCAGGAGAATGCTATGGTAAAGCAGAGGAGATTGCAAGAGAAGATATGATGATAGAGCATGGCGTGACAAGGATGAAAAAAGAGTATTGTCTTTCAAAAGCATCAATTATGAGTGAAAAAAGCAGACAAATTTTATCGTCTGCTTCAAGACATAGCAACAAATAGCAATGCTGTTATTTTTAATTGTTTTTTTCAAAAGCTTGGGTTGGAGCTTGATTAAAAATAGAGAGCGATAGTTACGAATAAAAAAGATAGTTAATTGAATATTTAATAAGAAAAAGCTTAGACATGGAAAGAAAAAAACAAGTCAAAAAGTAAAACTTTTAAAACTTGTTTAAAAACGAGCCAATGGCTTTTTTATTGGTGCGGATGAGAGGGGTCGAACCTCCACTCTTTCGAACTTGCCCCTTAAACAAGCGCGTCTGCCATTCCGCCACATCCGCAAATTTGTGACTTTTTGCATGAAAATCTTTAACATTATATATTAAATTATTTTTTTTGTCAACAAAAATTTGCAAAATCTACAGATAAATTTTAATTTTACAACTTTTTTGTGCCTGAAGTATTTTGTTTATTATAATGTATATAATATATATTATTTAGTGTTGATTTTTATAAAAAACGGTGGTATAATAAAAACATGGTTATTGGTATTAAACAAAAGAAACTTAAATTTGTTTTGCTTACACTTCTTGCACTTATGCTTTGTGCAATAGCATTTCTTGGTTTTCCTGTGTTTGATGCTTCTGCACAAATAGATGAAGATGATTATGAAAGTTTTTATCAAACATTTGTTGAAATGGTGCAGGAATATGATGTCGATTCTCAAAGTGATGGTATTGCTGTTGCAAAGATTGATGAAGAAGCAAAGCCAAATTATCAGACAAGGCTTATTGTTACTTCAGATAACAAGCTGCAGGATGAAACTGCAGTAGCTTCTTGCAATTATAAAAACCACTATTATTTTCAATATCAAGATTATTATGACACCGACAAGGCTTATGAGTATTTTTCAGGGCTTGAGGGTGTCGAGGTTATGTATGACTACAAGACGACCATCAATGCAGATAGCATAGAGATAAATGCTAGCAATTACTATTCTTGGGGTTGGAATGCTCAAAATGATTATTTGGGAGCAAATTCCTATTTGACAACTCTTATGGAAACTGTTGGAAGTGAAAATTTGAAGGGGCAAGTGGTGGCTGTGCTTGATACCGGAATAAATGTTTCTCACAATTTGTTTAAGAATAGAATTTTAACAAAATATGCTAGAAATTATACAAATAGCAATGTCAATGATTATATAGACGAAAACGGTCACGGAACTCACGTGAGCGGTACAATTGCAGAGATTACTCCAGCTTCTGTCAAGATTTTGCCTCTTCGTGTGCTTGATGCAAATGGGGATGGTTATGTTTCGTACATAACAAATGCAATTGATTATGCAATCAGGGTAAAAGCTCAAGTTGAAGAAGAGACCGGCTTTGAGTTTAAGATTATGAATATGAGTTTGGGGATTTCTCAAAATGCAATCTCAAACAGCAATATGGTTTCTGCTAATGCTACAATCAGCAAAACTGATTTGAGTGGTTGGGTTAATGCTGCGTATGGTGCGGGACTGCTTTCAGTTGTTTCTGCTGGAAACACAGAGACAGGCGGAAGAAGGATAACTTCTTCTCCAGCAAATGTTCCAAATGCAATAACTGTTTCTGCATTGAAGATGAGTGCAAATCTCAATCCACCGCTTTTGTAT
>CASXBC010000028.1 GCA_949474265.1 uncultured bacterium
GCCATCCAGTCCATTGTAGCCTGACCGTCGTGAACCTCACCAATTTTGTGGCTTTTACCTGTATAGTAAAGGATTCTTTCTGTAGTAGTAGTCTTTCCAGCATCAATGTGAGCCATAATTCCGACATTTCTGGTCATCTCAAGGTTTGTAGCCATATATTTTCTCCTAATTTAAATTTTTCACAATTTTAGGTTTTTCTAAACCATGGTGTGAAAAGCCATAAACTTTCTGATTTGAGACTACTTTCCCAAATCTTTTGAAGGCTGAACAACTTTTTGTTCTTTAACACAAGCAACTTTTCCATTTTTCTTTTCATTTTCAGCCTTTTGAGCTTCTTCAGCATCCTTAACTGCCTTATGATAAGCTTTATATATTTCAAATCTACTTGTCATATTTCCTCCAAACATCATTTTTTATAAATTCACTACTAAAAATGAACATATTTCAAGTTTTACTTATAAAATTTATAATTTTTAAGATGATTTATAAGTTTTTTTCACATAATCACCTAAATTAATTCTTAGTCATCACTTTCTTCGCCAGAGAGTCGCCACAAATTGCCAACATCGTGCAATTTCGTTTGGTGGCGAAAGCGAAAAAGTGAATGTTAAGCGAAACTTTTGTCATTCATGACAAAATGAGCCATAAATGAATCTTTTTCGCTTACCACTTGTAGTGTGCAAAAGCCTTGTTAGCTTCAGCCATTCTGTGCATTTCATCACGCTTCTTGATTGAAGCACCTGTGTTGTTGTAAGCATCCAAAAGTTCGCCAGCAAGTTTTTCATTCATATTTCTTTCACCGCTTCTCTTTCTAGCATTAGCAACAATCCAACGAATTGCAAGAGTTTGTCTTCTTTCTGGACGAATTTCCATAGGAACTTGGTAAGTTGCCCCACCAACTCTACGTCCTTTAGTTTCAAGCATAGGTTTTACATTCTCAATTGCAGTAAGGCAAACATCAAGAGCTTCTGCCCCGGTTTTTTCTTTCAAAATATCGAAAGCACCGTAAACAATTCTTTGTGCAAGACCTTTCTTTCCGCTCATCATAACTTGATTGATAAGTTTTGTAACAACTTTATTGTTGTAAATTGGGTCTGGTAAAACGTCTTTCTTGACAGCACTATTTCTTCTTGGCATTGTGTTTTACTCTCCTTTTTTTAAATTTAGTAATTAGTCAAATTTGACCTAGGTAAAAATTATTTTCCGCTCTTTGGACGCTTTGCACCATATTTAGAACGGCTTTGCTTTCTGTTTGCAACACCTGCAGTGTCAAGTGTTCCTCTTACAATGTGATAACGCACACCAGGAAGGTCCTTAACACGTCCGCCTCTAACAAGCACAACGCTGTGTTCTTGCAAGTTGTGTCCAACACCAGGAATATAGCAAGTTCCTTCTTGACCATTTGAAAGTTTTACTCTGGCAATTTTTCTAAGAGCTGAGTTAGGCTTCTTTGGAGTAGCTGTTCTTACTGACAAGCATACGCCACGCTTTTGTGGGCATTCTTCCAAAAGTGGAGCTTTCTTCTTCTTTTCAAAAGTCTTTCTTCCGTTTCTTACCAATTGGTTAAATGTAGGCATCTTTATTCTCCTTGTTTTCTTTTCTCAGTGTATACCATTTTCAGTATCGACTTTACACTTGTGTCATAAAAAAGGCACGAAATCGAGTTCGTGCCATAGAAAATGCTTTTTAATCAAACATGAACAACACAATTGCTTAGCACACTCAACTGTCACTATGCAACTTTGAAGAACATTCCTTCAAATCGGTGGGGTTTGTTTCCCTTTATCCTGTCTGCTTTTTTCAAAGCATGTATCGAAACTAAATTGCTTTAAATCGACTTGCCACCTGTTGTTTGTTTATGCTCTTAGATTTTGGAAGCCTTTGCAACAAAAATCAAAGCATGGTTTCCGACAACGAAACACCTTGTTATTATAATTATTTAAGCATCCGTTGTCAAGAGTTTTAATGTATTTTCTAAAAGATAATTACTAAAAAAATCCACTTTAAACAAAATGGACTTTTAAAACAAATTTATTTTTTCTTTTTAAGTGCTTGTTGCAAGTCAAACATCTTCTTTTTCATATTGTAAGATGCTCTCATCATCTCAATAGTCATACCTGTCACATCACCCACAAGCGCAAACGCTCCATACGGCAAACTTTCAAAATAAACCGGATTTTTAAGAGAATAACAAGCTGTACATGCTGGAGCACCATCAGCCCCACCACTAAAATTACATGTTAAATAAAGACGTCTTTTGGCAGGTACATTTGAACCAATCCCAACTGTAAGAGCAGCAACAGCCGACCTAGCAAGCATCTCTCCTGACCATCTTATTGTCTGAGAAAGTGCTTTGTCAAAAACTGCCATAGGTTTCTCTTTCTTTTTCTTTCCTTCTTTAACCTCATTTATCCCAACCGGCAACATCTCAATAGATAAAGGATGCTTGCATATTGGACAAACGCCAAAAGGTGCTGGTAAAGCCATAATTTCTTCCTCCGTATATAGTTAGTATACCACAAAACCAATCAATTATCAATAAATTTGGTCAAAAATTCTTCTTCACTCAAAATTGGAATATTCAAAGATTTTGCCTTTTCAAGCTTGCTTCCCGCATCCTCTCCAGCAACAACAAAGGAAGTAAGTTTTGAAACTGAAGAAGTTGTCTTGCCTCCATGAGACTCAATGAGTTTTGTCATTTCGCTTCTTTGCATATTTGGAAGCGTTCCTGTGAGAACAAAAGACAATCCCTCAAGCTTGTTTGAAACTAAAGTATTCTCATATCTTGGAGCCACACCAACAGAAAGCAACCTTTCAATTTCGTCAAGATTGTCGTCATCCTTGAAAAAGTCTACAATGTTTTGAGCTATTATCTCGCCAATATCTTCAATCACAAGAATTTCATCAAAAGTTGCACTCTTGATTGCATTCAAAGATTTAAACTTTTTGGCTAGGTCTTTTGCAGTTTTCTCGCCGACCTCACTTATGCCCAACCCAAGCAAAAATCTTGACAAATCAATATGCTTGCTTTTTTCAAGTGCCGAAAGGACATTTTCTGCTTTTTTATCCTTAAATTTTTCAAGTCCAACTAGTTGGTCCTTTGTAAGAGTATATAAGTCAGAAAAATGTCTAAGCCCAAGCTCGTCATAAAACTGAGAAATGGTTTTCTCTGAGAGTCCCACAATATCAAAAGCATTTCTGCTGACAAAATGTGTAAGTCTTGCAACGATTTGCTCCTTACAACCGTCATGATTTTTGCAGAAAATCAACGGTCCTTTTTTTATCAGTTTGCTATTGCAACAAGGACAAAATTGTGGCTCTTCAATTATCTGAGAATCCTCATATTTTTCAGCAAGCCCCAAAACCTCAGGAATAACCTCATTGCTTCTTCTTATAAACACACGGCTTTTTAAATAAACATTCTTTTTTCTTATGTCTTCAATATTATTAAGCGTTGCACGAGAAATTGTGGCACCAGCAAGTTCTACAGGTTCAAGCACAGCAATTGGAGAGACCTTTCCACTTCTTCCCACTTGCCAAAGCACATCTTCCAAAATTGTCGAAGTCTCCTCCGCTTCAAATTTGAAAGCTCTTGCCCATTTTGGAAACTTGTTTGTAAATCCAATTTCTTCTCTTGGAGATACATCATTGACTTTAATGACCATTCCGTCAATGTCAACTTGAAATTCATTCTTTTTTCGCCCAACAGTCTCAATGTTTTCAACAAGTTCTTCCAAGGTATGACAAACCTTAAAATAATCTCCAACATTAAAACCATTCTCTTTCAAAAACTTGTTCATTTCTTCTTGCGTTTTAAATTTTTTCTCACAGAAAATAATTGAATAGCAGAAAAAATCCAATTTTCTCTTTGCAGTTTCTTTGGGGTCAAGATTTCTTATTGCCCCGGCTACACCATTTCGAGTGTTTTTAAGAGGGACTTCAGCTTTGCGATTGTAAATCTCAAAAGCTTTTTTTGTCATCATTCCTTCACCCTGCACAAGCAATTTATGCTGATAAGAAATGGTCAAAGGTACAGAAGCTATTGTCCTGACTTGAGCTGTTACATCTTCACCAATTTCGCCATTCCCACGGGTTGTCGCACAAACAAACTCTCCCTTGTCATATTCAAGCACAAGCTGAAGCCCATCAAACTTGTATTCAAGGGCAAAATCAGTATCTTTATCAAATTCTCGCATTTCCTCCAGCCATTTATTCAAATCCTCAAATGACCTAACCTTCATCAAGCTATAGAGTTTGTATTGGTGTTTTCTTTTTGTAAATTGAGTCAAAATCTCTCCACCAACTCTTTGCGTTGGAGAATTTGGCAAAATAGTATTAGTTTCATTTTCAAGGTCAACAAGTTTGTAATAGACTTCATCATACTCCTTATCAGAAACAATCGGTGCGTCAAGAGTATAATAATGGTAATTGTAAAGGTCAATTTTTTCAATCAACTCTTTCATCAATTTTATTTTGTCATTCATTGCTAATCCACCCTTTCAAGATTTGCTAAATTAAGCATAAGCTCTTTTCTTCCAAAGTCCTCAAAATCAATCATTCCAACCAATCCATCATCTGAAATATTGACAATCTTTCCGTTTCCAAAACGTGAATGGCAAACAGTTTCGCCCACTTGAAAACCACTGTCAAAACTCTCTTCTTCCTCTTCATAAACTCTTGCAACACTAAACAGTTTTGGTTTTGTTTTTGAAACAATGCCCAGCTCTCCCAAAAACCTGCTCTCTTTTTGATAATTGCTCTTGCCATACATATATCTCTTTTGTGCATGCACAAGATAAATTTTTTCTTCAGCACGTGTGATTGCAACATACATCAATCTTCTTTCTTCTTCAAGCTCGCTAGCACTATTCATCGCACGCATAAGAGGAAAAATCCCTTCCTCCAAACCAACCACAAAAACCACTTTAAATTCCAACCCCTTAACAGCATGAATAGTAGAAACAGAGACAAAACCATTTTCACCAATAGTGTCACTGTCACTTCTAAGCATAAGGCTAGCCAAATAATCTGAAAGAGTCGCATCCTCATTTTCATCTTGAAACTGCACAACACCAGAAATCAAACTTTCAATGTTTTCAACTTTTTCAATAGACTCTTCATCCTTGCCAGCAAAAGCTTGCTCAAGAGCAAAACTTTTTACCACCTTGTCAACGAAGTCTGCAGGAGAAAGAATGTTCATTTGTTCTTGTATGCAGATAAAGTTTTCTACAAATTTTGAGAGTTTGTTAAAATATTTTGAAAATTTAAATTTTTCGCTTAAAAGATATTCCAAAAGCCCACTCTCTCCGGCTTCTTCTTGCAAATTGGAGATAGCCACATCACCAATTCCTCGCTTTGGGAAATTGATAATCTTAAGCAGAGAAATCTCATCTTTCGGATTGACAAAGACTGACAAATATGCCAGCACCATTTTTATCTCTGCACGCTCATAAAACTTAAATCCACCATAAAGCTTGTATGGTGTCTGATACATCATAAATGCATCTTCAATAGGGCGAGACATGGCATTGACTCTCATAAGCACTGCAAAATCATCATAAGAATATCCTTTCACAAGCAAATCATCTATTGTTTTTGCAACAAAATCAGCTTCGTCTCTCTCATCAAAGGCTGTAAATATAACAGGTTTTTCTCCGTCTTCTTTATCAGTCCAAAGCTCTTTTGCAAGCCTCTCTTTATTGTTTGCAATAACATTGTTTGCCAAGTTCAAAATGTTTTTTGTAGAACGATAATTCTGCTCCAACTTAAACACTTTTACATCATCAAAATCTTCTTTTAAATTGAAAATATTATGAAAGTTTGCCCCTCTCCAAGAATAAATACATTGGTCCTCATCTCCCACAACAAAGAGATTTTTATGAACTTTTGTAAGCAACTTCACAAGTTTGTATTGCACGAGATTTGTGTCTTGAAATTCATCCACCAAAATATATTCAAAGCGTCTTGAATAATGCTCTAAAACATCACTATAGTTGTTGAATAAAAAGAGTGTTTTATTTAGCAAATCATCAAAATCAAGTGAGTTGTTTTTGTGAAGATAATCCTCATAATCAAAACAAATCCTCTCATAAGTTTTTAGTTCTCCGCTCTTGTTGAACTCTCTTAGAGCCGAAAAATAATCCGCAATATCAAGACCTTTATTTTTGATATTGTCAAGATGACAAGATACTCTGTTTTTCTCTTCATCCTCACATTGATATTTTTTAAGGAGGTCCTTCAAAATCTTGTCTCTGTCAGCTTCAGCAATTATTGTAAAATTTCTGTCATAGCCTTCAAGTCTATCAATATACTCTCTAAGTATTCGCACGCACATTGAATGGAATGTAGAAATCCAAACACCACTCACTCCCATTTGAGCAAGCCTGTCTTTCATTTCATTCGTAGCTTTATTGGTAAATGTTATTGCAAGAATGTTAAACTCTCTGACACCTTTTTCAATCAAATAGCAAATTCTGTGAGTAAGCAAGCGAGTTTTGCCACTGCCTGCCCCAGCAGTCACCAAAACAACTCCCTCCGTCTGATAGAGGGCTTTTTTCTGCTCTTCATTCAAAGAATTTATATCAAAGTTTTTCATGACATTATTTTACCATAAATTCTTCCACATTTCAAAAGATTTAACAAACAAAAAAACTGCAACATTGCAGTTTAATTTTTTCTCTCAAACAGGTCACCTATATCACACTCAAGAATCTCACACAAAAGCTCTAAATTTTCATATTTTATACTTCTTGTCTTGTTTGTAATCATCTTGTTGAAGTTTTGATAACTCATATTCATTTGATTGTACAACCAATATTTTGTTTTATTCTTTTCTTTCAATATTTCCAAAACTCTTAATCTAAACATATCTCACCTTCACATATCTTATGATTAAATTATATTTTAAAAATATGCTTGACATATAGACTATCACATTATATAATGTAAACATCAGATATGAAAAGGTTTTTTACACTTATTTGATAGAGGGTTAATAAAATGTCACAACAGTAATTTTATATAGCTTAACATTCAACTAAACCAACGAGAAAAAATTTAAAGCAATTCCCCTTTCAAAATTTTTAATATTTAACTCTCAGTCCTCAAGTCCAAGCAGATAATCCGTACTCACGCAAAAAAATTTAGCAAGTGCGACCAAATTGTCACTGCTTATATCACAAACATTATTTTCCCAATTGCAAAGTGCAGAAGAGCTTATTCCAACCAGCTTTGAAAGCTTGTCAAATGATAGATTTGCTTCTGCCCTCAACTCTTTCAATCTATTTGCAAATTTCCTTTCCATATCCCTATTATAGTGCTAATTTTGTCGAATTATATTGACATCCATAATCTTGGATGATATACTAAGCCAACAAACCCTCAAATTTATTATGGAGAAAAATATGGGAAAATATAACACACAGCTTGTTAAAGACTTCCTAAACAACAATCACATATCAAAAGCTTCATTTTGTAGACAATGCGGCATCTGCCTTGAGACCTTAAATCAATTTTTAAATGGTGCTGACAGCATTGGCATAATTGCCCTTGTAAAAATCTCAAAATTTACAAATTATTCACTGTCCAGACTAGTAAACAAAAGCGAGCAAACTGCTTGTAAAACGACAGAAAATTCAAATAAACAAAGCAATGATTGTGAAAGTCTATAAAAAAGCAAACAAAAAAACAGACCAGATTTGGTCTGTTTTTTTAACCTCTTTTTCTAGCTCTTTTTCTAGCGTTTTCACTCTTTTTCTTTTTAGCTACGCTTGGCTTGTCATAGGCTTCTTTCTTTCTAATATCTCCGATAATACCATCTTTTTGGCACTTTCTCTTAAATCTTTTGAGAGCACTCTCAAGAGATTCGTTTTCTCCTACTTTAACAGTTGTCATTCTTTCTCACCACCTTTCAAGGTCACTAATCTTGCTTAGCATAACATAAGTTATCTAGATAAGTCAAGTTTTATTACAAAATTTCCAGCCACAAAATCATTTTATTTAATTTTAAAGTGCTTTCATAAGTACTTTTTAATTTAGTAACTCTGCCAAAGCTCCGTCTTTAAAAGGTTTAAGCAATTCAACATTGACAATATCGCCAACTTTAAACTCACCTTTGACATAGCACTTTATGTAGTTTTCGGTATACCCTTCACCAAAATCTTTAGACATCTCTTCAATCAAAACTCTGCCTGTCTTGTTCTTCTCAATAAATTCAAGCCTATGCTTTTGCCCAAGTGCTTCCAACTTTCTCAACCGCTCAGCCTTGACTGTGCCAGATAAATCGCCATAAAGCTTTGCTGATGCTGTTCCGTTTCGCTTTGAATAAGGAAACAAATGTAGTTGTGAAAACTTTATACTCTCAACAAAATTCAATGTGTTTTCAAAATCCTCTTCCGTCTCCGTTGGAAAGCCCACAATAATATCTGTGGTTATGCCAGCAAGAGGAAAATATTTTCTGATTAGCCTCACACTCTCTTCAAACTGTGCAGTAGTATACTTTCTGTTCATTTTTTTCAAAACATTGTCACAACCGCTTTGAAGTGACAAATGAAAATGAGGACAAAAGTTTGAAAGTGAAGAAAGTTTTTTCATAAATTCTTCATCAATCAAGCCATCTTCCATTGATGAGAGTCGAAGTCTTTTGCCAAGCCCATTCAAGCTTTCCAACAACACTCCCAGCCCCTTTTCGCCATTTACCTTTA
>CASXBC010000029.1 GCA_949474265.1 uncultured bacterium
AGTAGAAAATGGAGTGGCTGTTTCTCTTTCAAGCTTTTGAAGAATAGCAAAGTTTTTCTTTTCTTTTTCCAAAAGTTCATCTGCCATAACCATTTGTATTGCTTTATTTTTTGCTATACATGCTGTTTGGCAGTTTCCACAGCCTGTGCAATCTTCTGGGCTGACTTGTATTCGGTAGAAGTATCCATTCATTCCGAAAGCGTTTGCAAATTCAATCTCTTCTGGGGTTTTTGCTTTTGTCAGAATTGGGCGAATGGCATTATGTGGGCAGGTGATTATACATTGACCACATTGAATACAGTTTGCAGGAATCCATTTAGGGAGCATGTTTGCAATCCCTCTTTTTTCAAATTCGGCGGTGCCTTGAGGCACAATACCGCACTTGTCAAAAGCAGAGACCGGCAAGCTTTCTCCATCAAGTTTTTCAATAGGACGCATAATTTTGTTGTAAAAAGTGTCGGATAAAGTTTTTTCAGACAAATTGATATTTTTGAAAGTGAACTTAGAAATATCAACTTCTTCAATCTTTTCATCAGTGAGTTGACAAACTTTGAGATTTTTGTCAATTGTTGCTTGACCTTTTTTGGCAAAAGTTTTTTTGATATATTTTTCAATTTCGTTTTTTGCTACAGAAAAATCAATTATGTTTGACACTTTAAACAAAGCGGTTTGCATAACCATGTTTATTTTGTTGCCAAGACCAACTTCTTTTGCAAGTTTAAAGCCATCCACAACAAAAAGTTTTGCATTTTTTTCTTGCAATTGTTTTTTGTAAATATCAGGCAAAACTTTGTCTATCTCATCTGCAGAGAAAACAGAATTTATCAAAACTTTTCCGCCATATTTAAGCCCTTCAAGACAGTTGTACTTATGCACAAATGAGAAATTGCTGATTGTGATTATGTCTGCCTCATGCACAAGATAAGCACTTTTGATTTTGTTGCCGCTTACACGAAGATGTGACTTTGTCAAACTTCCGCTTTTCTTGCTGTCGTATTCAAAATAGCCTTGCACATAAGAGCCAAGCTCTGTTCCCAAAATTTTGATGGTGCTTTTGCTTGCTGAGACAGTACCATCAGAGCCGAGTCCAAAGAATTTCATTTGAAAATCTTTGCTCTTTGAATGATAGTCTGTCGTTTCAAGGGAGGAATGATTGACGTCATCAATAATCCCAACAGTGAAATTGTCTTTCATTTTGTCAAAGTTTTTCACGACGGCATCTACCATTGCAGGAGTGAAATCTTTTCCGCCAAGCCCATATCTTCCGCCAATTATATTTATTTTTGGGCGGTTTTTTAAAGCGGATGTCACATCTAAAAACAGAGGCTCACGAGCTCCACATTCTTTTGTGCGGTCGAGTACAATGATTTTCTCTACACTTTCTGGCAAGCATTTTGAAAGCCTTTCATAATCAAATGGGCGATAGAGATGGCAATTTAAAACTGCCACATTTTCTAGTTTTTCATTTTCAATATATTCTTCTATTGTTTCACAAGAAGAGCCCATACTTACAATGACATTTTTTGGATTTTTATTTCCAAAAAGTTGATATATGTCATATTTTCTTCCAACAATTTTTTCAAAATTTGCAAGAATTTCTGCAAGTGCCTTGCTCACTTTTGCATAGTCGAGTGAAGAAAGTTCTCTATTTTGGAAGAAAACATCTGGGTTTTGTGCTGTGCCTTTTTGATATGGTTTTTCTGATGTCATTCTGCTTTTTCTGAAGTTTTCTATTTCTTCAAGTGGTAAGAGCTTCTTTATTTGTTCGTCCTCTATCAGCTCAATCTTTTGAATTTCATGTGAAGTGCGAAAACCGTCAAAAAAATGCACAACAGGCAAGCTTGTTTTATAAGCAAGGATGTGAGATATGAGTGAGAAATCATGTGCTTGTTGAACAGAAGAAGATGACAAAAGTACAGCTCCTGTTTGTCTGATTGCCATGACATCACTGTGGTCTCCAAAGATTGAAAGAGCATGTGAAGCCAAAGCTCTAGCTGCAACATGAATTACGCAAGGCAGATGCTCGCCTGCAAGTTTGTAAAGATTTGGAATCATAAGCAACAAACCTTGACTTGAAGTAAAAGTTGTTGACATAGCTCCACTGCAAAGACTGCCATGAAGAGTGCCAGCAACACCAGCTTCTGATTGCATTTCAACCAGAGTTGGAAGTTTGCCAAAGAGGTTTGGTCGCATAGAAGAAACTTCTCCATCACAATATTCAGCCATAGGTGAAGATGGGGTGATAGGGTAAATTGGAATTACCTCAGAAAGTTTGTATGCCACCATGGCTGCGGCGGTGTTTCCATCAACAACAATATTTTTCATTTAAAGCTCCTCTTTATTTATAAATAACTTTATATCATAGTTTAAACATTTCGAAAAAATATGTCAAATTTATTTTAAGTTTGATTGATTATTGTTTTGCTTTCTAGTAAAATAAAAACATGAGAAATTTGAAATTTGTTATCGAATACAATGGGGCAGACTTTTTTGGCTGGCAGAGACAAGAAGGAAAGAGAACTGTTCAAGGGGAGCTTGAGCGAGCCTTTTTTGAACTTACCAAAGAGAAAGTGATTTTTGAAGGAAGCGGACGCACTGATAAGGGGGTGCACGCATTTGGTCAAGTTGCATCAGTAAAGACGGATGCTAAAATTCCACTCAAAAATCTTAAACTTACTTTTAATAATTTGCTTCCAACGGACATAAGAATTGTAAGAGTTGAAAATGCTCCGGATGACTTTCATGCAAGATTTTCGGCGAAGAGAAAAACCTATCTTTATATTGCAAAAGTTGGAGGCGAGCGTTCTGCAATTGATTGCAAAACAGTCGGTTTTTATCCTTATAAAGTTGATTTTGAAAAGATGAAAAACGCTTCGCTTCAACTTGTTGGAAAGCACAATTTCAAAGCATTTTCGGCTGCAGACACAAGCGTAAAAAATTTTGAAAGAGAGATTTTTGATGTCAAACTTTCAAGACGTGGTCAGTTGATAAAATTTGAGATTTCTGGCAATGGATTTTTGTATAACATGGTCAGAATAATTGTTGGCAGTTTGCTTGATATCGGAAGAGGAAAGCTTGATGAAAATAGTATAAAAAATGCTTTCAAAAATTGTAATAGAAATACCCTTGGAAAAACAATGGAGCCAAATGGACTTTATTTAAAAAGTGTAAAATATCTTTAAAAACAAACAAAAAACAGCACACAAATGCTGTTTTTTGTTATAAAAATTAAGTTTTTGCTTAGTTTTTAAAAAAGTACGTTTAAGTTTGAATATTCAATTATTAAATATTTTTCATAATCAGAAACAGAGAGTTTGAAAACAATCTCATAAGTTCCTTTTTCGGTGTAAGTGATTTTATAAGGGTTGCTTTCATCATCAAGATGGTTGACATTTTCGCAAAATAATATTTCAGCTTTGAAGAGTTTTGAGCGAGTTTTGCCAGCTTCTGAAATTGTCAAATCAACAGCAATTTCTTGTGGGTTTTCTGCATTTAATTTCAAAATTTGATTGACTGTTTCTGTGTGGTAAACAACATTGTTTTTTGTATCAAAGCTTACTGCTGAATAAACATCAGCTGCCAAGTTTGTTTGAGTCACATAAAGGTCGGTTGTCATTGTGGCAGGGGTGGTGCTTTCATTTTCTTCAACACCATCTGCTGACAGGTCATCTGTCAATCTCCAAGCAGTGAGTTTTGTGTAAACTATTTTGTTGTCATCAAAAACAGCTGTGTACTTTCCCTTTAAATCTTTGTTTATTTTAAAAGACAATTCGCTTTTTGAAACAGCACCACTTTCGCCTTGGTTTTTGATTGAATAGGTTTCATTATTAGAAATTAAAACTGAATCCTCATATATCCAAGCAATAAATCTGCTTTGTGGTTTTGCAGTTGCTGTAAGTGTAACAGTTGAGCCGTCAGCGTATGAGCCAGAACCAGAGACAGTTCCACCCATGCTTCCTGTTGTAAGCCCTGTCCAACTTGAAATGACATCAACATAAAAAGACTCTGTCTTTCCACAACCAAGAAAAGCTAAGGCAGGCAAAAACATTAAAGCCAATATAAAGATACTTAATTTCTTTTTCATAATTCAACATTCCTTTATATAAAAATATTAGCTAAAATAAGCAAAAAAAGTCAATTAAAAAATTATATTTACAAAAATAAAAACATTTATGAGTATTTTCAAGAGCCTTGCATAAAATAAGATAGGTGAAACGTTTTTGAGTTGAGTTCAAAACAGTTCATTTATGGTTGTTTGAATTTCAAACAAAACCTATCCTATTTTTTTAGGCTTCACTAAATAGCCTTTGCAAGTAAGCAGGTTGCTCCTTGTAGAAAAAATAGGAAACAAAAATTAATTAGATATTTGTCTTTTGATAAGGAGCAGTTTTTATGTGGGAACTTTCTATTTCTGTTGATTCCAAAAATTTTGAAATCGCTAGATATGTTTATCAGACACTGAAAGCGGGGACAGGAGAATTTGGCAGTGTTGTCACTTGCTATGAAGAATACGAGAAAATTTATGTGCTTTTGGCTTGCCCTGAGGAAGAACGTCTTAGAGTGACAAATCTGGTTGAAAGGTGCATAATCAAAGTCATCTGCAATTTTTATAAAGAGAAGTTTTTGTCGGAAAACTTGCGTTTGCCATCTCATGAGACAATGACTGTTATGGCATTTAAAAAGGCTCTTATAAATTTTGATAAAGAGACTGATTTTTATCTGATAAGCAAAAACTTGGATTTGCAAAAAAATCTTTATTTGGATTCTTTCTATTCATTCAAATTGAAAGCATTGAGAGATAAGTGGGCAGAGCTTGTTTCACTTGCAAACGAAAACAGTGATTATCTTGTCAGCAGTGAAGCGTTTTTTGACCTTTTGAAATTTTTGATAGACAACCTTGAAATTGGAGAAGATGAAATAAATGTCTTTGAAGATGAAAATGGTTATTCAATAAAGTTTGAAAGGGAAGAGGATGATATGCAATGCAATGAGTTGTCACGTGAGGGGCTTATTTCATCACTGATTGAACTTTGTCCAAAGAAAATCAACCTTTTCTGCAAAAATGATGAAGGCACCGCAGGGTTTCTTTCAAAGATTTTTGAAGAGAGGGTAAATGTCTGTTATGACAAGTCAGTTGAAAAGATAACTGACAGACCAAGCACTGTTTCAGTAATGAAATAGTTTTGTGAAATATTAAAAAATTTTCTTGACAACCAATTTTTTAAGTCGTATAATAAAATTAAGTGTTTAGCGAGAGACAAGTAATTGATTTTTAGATGCACAGAGAAAGGTTGGCTGGTGAAAAACCTAAATCGAGATTTCAAATGAAACCACTTGAGCGAAAAAGATTGACAGACACGATAAAAAAGAGTGGCATTTTGTTGTGATAACAGATGCAATTAAGGTGGAACCACGGTTTTAGAAAAATCGTCCTTAAAGACAAGACTTTGCTTGTTTTTAAGGATTTTTTGTTTTTTAAGCAGGTTGTCTTGTGAAATTTAGAGACCACACAAGTGGTAAAGGAGTTTTAAAATGGAAAAGAAAGAAATGGATGAAAAATTGCAAAAAGCAAGACACAGCTTGGCACACATTTTGGCAAAAGCTCTTGTGTCTCTTTACCCAAGCACCAAACTCACTATTGGACCAGCTATTGATGATGGTTTTTATTATGATGTGGACTTGGACGAACAACTTACGCCAGACCACTTTGAGACAATTGAAAAGAAGATGAAAGAAATCTTAAACAAAGGTGAGGCTTTTGAAAGAAAAGAAGTTTCAAAGGCTGAGGCTCTCAAACTCTTTGCTGGCAATCAATATAAAATTGAAATTATCAATGAACTTCCAGAAGGCGAAAAAATCTCAGTTTATTACACAGGAGATGACTTTTTTGACCTTTGCAGAGGACCTCATGTTGAAAGCAGTAAAAACTTGCAAAACTATGCTTACAAAATCCATTCTGTAAATGGTGCTTATTGGCGTGGAAATGAAAAAAACAAGATGCTTCAAAGAGTTTATGTCTATGCTTTTGCCGATAAAAAGCAACTTGCTGAGCATGTCAGCATGCTTGAAGAGGCAAAAAAACGTGACCACAACAAACTTGGAAGAGAACTTGAACTCTTTACAACAGTTGATTATATTGGTCAAGGCTTGCCAATCTTGTTGCCTAAAGGTGCAAGGGTCATTCAACAGCTTCAAAGATTTGTTGAAGATGAAGAACAAAAACGTGGTTGGCTTTTGACAAAGACACCATTTATGGCAAAGAGTGATTTGTACAAAATCTCAGGGCATTGGGACCACTACAAAGACGGAATGTTTGTGCTTGGAGATGAAAAGAAAGACAAAGAGGTTTTTGCTCTTCGTCCAATGACTTGCCCTTTCCAATATCAAGCTTATCTCAACAGAGCCCGCTCTTACAAAGATTTGCCTCTTCGTTATAATGAAACATCAACACTTTTCAGAAATGAAGCAAGTGGAGAGATGCACGGTCTTATTCGTGTCAGACAGTTCACTATTTCTGAAGGTCACTTGATGTGCACTCCAGAACAACTTGAAGATGAGTTTAAAAATTGTCTCGAGCTTGCAATCTTCATGCTCAAGACTTTGGGGCTTTATGAGGATGCTTCTTACAGATTTTCTCAGTGGGACCCAGAAGATAGAGCAAAGTATATTGGCACAAAAGAGCAATGGGATGAAGCTCAAAGCACAATGAAAAAGATTTTGGATGACCTTAAAGTTCCTTATGAAATTGGAATTGGGGAAGCGGCCTTCTATGGACCAAAACTTGATATTCAAATCAAAAATGTTTGGGGAAAAGAGGATACTCTTATCACTATTCAAATTGACCAAATGCTTGCTGAAAAATTTGGTATGGAATACACAGATAAAGACGGCGTAAAGAAAAATCCATACATTATTCACAGAACAAGCATTGGTTGTTATGAAAGAACGCTTGCATACTTGATTGAAAAATATGCAGGAGCCTTTCCTCTTTGGCTTGCTCCAACACAAGTCAAGGTTTTGACTCTTACTGAAAGAAACAATGACTATGCAAAGAAAGTTTATGACATTCTTTGTGAGCGAGGGATAAGAGCTGAGCTTGATGACAGAAATGAAAAAGTTGGTTACAAAATTAGAGAGGCACTTTCTATGAAAATACCTTATCTCATTATTGTTGGTGATGAGGAAGAGAAAAACAATCAAATTTCAATTCGTGGAAGAGGTTATGAAAACAAGAGTGGGCTTGAATTGAATGATTTTCTTGCAAGACTTGAAGAAGAAATCAAAACAAAAAAACTCAACTAATTGATTTGCAGAAGTCTGGTTTTTTGGTTATTCAACTTTTCAATATGAAATTTTTGAGAAACTGAAATTGTTTGTGCTATTAAATCAAAAATAAAAGTTTTGATGACTCTTTTATAAATTTCGACAAAATTAGAGTTTTATCTTGAAATTTTGTTTGGTTTATCTTATAATAGTATGGTAATATCAAAAAAGGAGTAAAATTAAGTGGGGATTAATGAACTTATAATTCCAATCGGCGTAATTTTCCTTATGCTAGTGATGGGGTTTTACTTCAAATAAATTAAAACGCTTGCTAAGCGAAAAAGGAGAGTATTATGTATAGTATGTTGCTCGCATCAAACAATGTTTGGAACTATGTTTTGATTGGAGTTGTTGCACTTCTTCTTGTTGCAATGCCAATTATGATGAGCCAAAGAAACAAAAAAGAATCTCAGAAGATTCAAGAACAAACCAATTCTTTGAAAGTTGGTGACAAAGTTTTGACAACAAGTGGAGTTTATGGAACAATAACAGAACTCAAATTTGATGATTCTAAAAAACTTGTTGTGCTTGAAACAGGTGGAAAGACTAAGAGTTATTTGACAGTTGACGCTTATGCAATTTACACTGTTTTCAAAAGTGATGAAGAGATTGCTCGTGAAGAAGCACTTAAAGCTGAAGCTGAAAAGCGTGAAGCAGAAGCTTTGGAAGAAAAGAAAGCATCAAAAAAGTCAAAAAAGGTTGAGGTTGAAGCTCCTGTAGTTGAGTCAACAGAGACTGTTGTTGCTGAAGAGACTAAAGTTGCTCCAAAAACAACAAAAACAGCTAAATCATCAAAAAAGAAAGCTGAATAATTTAAAAAATAAAAAAGCACGGATGTCCGTGCTTTTTTTTGTTGCTATCTTTATAAAAATAGGCAAGTTTTGATAAAAATAACAGAAAAATTACTTAAAATTGCTTGATATTCTTTGACGGGGGGGGGGGTTTACTAAATTGTAAT
>CASXBC010000030.1 GCA_949474265.1 uncultured bacterium
ACAGCTTCATTATAGAGCCTGTCTGTAAGGTGTCTGGATGTGACAAATTTGCCCTCTTGACCAGCAAACGGACTGTCATTAACCATAAATGTCATCTCGACACTTGGCTCTGCAATCTTTACAAATTCAATTGGTTCGACCACGCTTTCGTTGCAAATAGTGTCTCCAATCTGAACATCCTCAAGCCCTGCAATGCAGACAATCTCACCAACTCCGGCTTCTTCAACAGCTACACGCTTAAGCCCTTCATAAACAAACAAACTCACAATCTTTGACTTTTTCTTTTTGTCTGCCTCGTGATAGTTGCAAACAACAACATTTTGTCCAACTTTGATTGTGCCTCTCTCAATTTTTCCAACGGCAAGCTTACCAACATATTCATTATGCTCTGCAGAAGAGATAAGCATTTTAAATGCACCAGCATCATCTCCTTGTGGGGCTGGAATATGACTTATGATTGTATCAAAAAGAGGTTTCATGTCTGTGCCCAAAACGTCTGGATCTTTTGAAGCAATCCCTGCTCTTGCAGATGCAAAAACAAATGGTGAATCAAGTTGTTCGTCATCTGCATCAAGCTCCAAGAAGAGTTCCAGAACTTCATCAACAACTTCTTTAATACGAGCATCTGCTCTGTCAACCTTGTTTACCACAACCACAACTTTGAGTTTGAGTGCAAGTGCTTTTTCAAGCACAAATCTTGTTTGTGGCATTGGGCCTTCATAAGCATCCACCACAAGCAAAACCCCGTCAACCATCTTCAAAACTCTCTCAACCTCACCGCCAAAATCAGCATGTCCTGGTGTGTCCACAACATTTATCTTTATGCCATCATAAAAACAAGAAGTGTTTTTTGAAAGAATGGTAATCCCTCTTTCTCTTTCAATAGCGTTTGAGTCCATAACTCTATCCTCAACCACTTGATTGTCTCTAAACACATTTCCTTGTTTCAAAAGCTCGTTGACCAATGATGTCTTGCCGTGGTCAACGTGTGCAATAATTGCAATGTTTCTAATATTTTTGTTTTCCATAATTTTGTCCTTTCTTAAATAACTTATTTAGTTTAGCATTTTTTTGGACAAAACACAATAGAAAAGCTAGAAAAAAAATTTTTCTAGCTTAATTTTTTTATTAAATCTTTCTCTTTTTTTGAGAAACTTTGAAGCCAATCCAAGTCGCCACCATTCCCAAAACAACAATAATTATTGCAGTTATATACCATGCAGGAGTGTTTATGGTTGTTACCCAAAAGGTTATTTTATTATCCTTTTCTATATCCGACAAAGATTTGATAAAGACATTATGATAGAAATTTTTATCTTCATACATAAGCTTTGATTTTAAGCCTTTTTCTTGCAAAGCGAAATCATAAATATAAACAGAGTCCTGATAAGCCAATGTGACAAGTTCTTGCTTTTCTTTAGACAACGAATTGTTTGTCGCCCAAGAAGAAATAGCCATGATGCAAACCATCTTCAAATCACCAGCAGCTTTTGTTGATGACACAGGGAAAGTGGTGTTTATTTCGGTTTTTGAAACAAACAACCCTTTTGATTTTTGACTGTTTTGAGAAGTCGACTCACTGTCACTTGTGCCAAAAAATTTCTTTTGTGCGGAAAGATTTTCAAAGATTATTGAGAAGCCAAGACCATCAACATCAGTAAAATATTTGCAATTCTCAATTTCCACTCCTTCACACAAATTTTCGGCATTTGTCTTTGCCAGAGCGTTTACATAAGTTGTCAAATAAAACTTATAAACCGCAATTTCTTCTTCAGAAAAGCCATTGGTTTTAAGCAATTTTGAGTTTACAGGGAAGATATAAGTCAAAGAAATTTGACCATCAATATAGCCTTTCCTAACAATACGAAAAGCATTTTCTTGCATAGGGTCAGACACTGTTGCATGAGCAGAAAAAGTTGGCATGCAAAAAAGGATTGTTATCAATAAAAAAAGAGCACAAATAGTTTTTTTCATATCCTATTTATACTCTTTTATGTCGTCTGTTATGCTTCGTTTGCAAATATATCACCTTTGTGAAGGTTTTTGTCCAGCACATTTGAAGTGGTGAGCTTTCCATGATTTTGATTATCCTGAACTGTTCCACTTGCATAATCTGCAATACCCGCAATATAAACCACAAAGTTTTCATTGCCATATTGAGCAGAAGCAGAAATATTTGCATAGTTTTGACAATTTGTAAGCGTTGAATAATTTGCATTAGTAACAACTATTCCTGCAAGCTGAATTACATCAGATTCATTAAGCCCTGTAACGCTGATTGTTTTTGTAGAGTTTGCATCCCCTGAAAGACAATTGTCAATGGTCGCATGATTTGAGAAAGCAATTCCTCCAACAAAAATCAGTTGTGCAGTGTTCATATCATTAAACTGCATATCAGTTTTCATAGAACATCCAGCTATGATTGCATCTCTTCCAATATTGACAGAAGCTATACCACTGTATGCCATCATTATTCTTGTTGAAATACCAGAGTAACCAACAAAATCGCTTGTAAATTCAATCAAGTTGACATTTTCAATCTTTCCTGAATTTGTGATTGTGAGACCAGAAATCATTGAGTTTCTTGACACCCAAGAGTTTCTTTTCTTAAGTGTTACTTTCAAATCTAAGTCTTTAACCACTGCAGTGGATGACAGATTTTCAAAGATTGAGGCTCCATAACTTATCACTGTGCTTGAAGAGTCTGTTGAGCTTACAACATTTCCCTCTGACACAGTTATGTCTTCCACAGTGAATTTTGAAATATCACTATTTTCATATTCCAAAATGTGTCTATTCCCTCTTATCTCACCTGTAAAAACTCCATTAAACAGAATACCGTTTAATGCTGTTGAAAGCGTAATATCGTTTTGAATTGAGAAGTAATATTTTTCTTCTTCAGTTTTGATATTTCCGCCCTCAGTAAATTTGGTCAGCACTTTGCTTTTTGACATTCTGTATGTCATATTTTTAAACTCTGTTTCATTTGAAATCAAATAAGGAGTCTGTGCCGTGCCATAACCTGATTTGAACAAATTGAAATCAACAGTCACAACTCTATCATGTGAATCCTTGTATTCAAGTGCTTGAGACTGAATGTTTGACTCACCAAGTTTTATTCTCACTTTGATAGTAACTTTGCCTATAATTGTTGGAATAAACTCTTTTTCTGAAGTAGTGTAAGTCCTTACAATTTTTGATGCACCTTCACCATAAGTAGCTTCAACAATATAGACAGGTTCTACAACAAGATTTGAAGCAATAACATATTGCTTTTCGTCCTCAGTCTCAATAAGCACTGTTGTGTCATCAACTTTATCTACCACTTTATAAAGAGTGCCAGCAGAAAGAGTCTCTTCAGCAATTGTCTTGAGAGAAGGAGCATAAGTTGAAGTGTTTATATAATACAATGTCCCTTCATAATAAATCCAAGTGCAATCATCAACAACTTTTGCAACATCTATCTCTTGTCCGCTGACAATCTTAAATGGTTGTCCATCAACAAGCATTTCTGTTTCCATAGCTTCATCAACATAGATTTGAGCATCAACAATTGTTTTATTTACCCATTCAACTTGAGAGGCTTCAACTTTCTCTCCAAGCGCATTAAACCCATTGTAAGTCCAAGTAAACTTTTGAGTTGAATCATCCCAAGTGATTTGCCCATCTCCCCATGAAGAGCGTTGCAAGATGATGTCATCACTAACATCACTATACAAGCAGTTTGTCATGCTGATATTTTTTACAACAAAATTCAAAATCAATCTGCTCTTTTCGCCAACAACAAACTTGCCTGCAAATCCATTTTCAGAACCTGTAATACTTGAATCTTCTTGCCCCAAAACATAGAATTTGCTTCTCTTTGAAGTCAAAATAATCTTGCTAGGAACATCACTCTTGTCGCTGTTTTGATAAATTGAAAGTTCAATTTCATTTGCAGGATTTAAAGCAAAGTAGTTTGTGAAATCAATTATTTCAACATTTGAATCACGTTCATCTGATTCAATTTGATAATCATTTGTGTCAATTGTTTTAAGTTTTGTTACTTCAACCTCTCTTGCAAAAGATTTGATAACATTATTTACAGATTTAAGTTTGGTCATATAAATGCTCAAAATTTGAGTCTTTTCAAGAATCTGACCTTTGGCTTCAATAAATGTCACTCTGACTTGACTGTCAATCATTCCTTGTTCAAAGAAGTATTGACCTTTAATCTCACGGAAGTTTTCATCTATGACTGAGAATTTGTAATTGTCACCAAAGCCAGCAGTAGCATCAACAGGTTCGTTAAAGGTAACTGTCCATGTCAACTTTCCATCTGAGACAAAGATTGAGCCTTCATCAACTGATTGTGACCTTTCAATAGATTTGATAACCTCACCTTCTCCCATAAGTACATAAGCAGTTGAGTCAGCATACTTAGCATTTCCATAAGCATAGCCACCTTCAACCAAAGGTAAATATGTTGGGAATGCTGGGATGTTTGTTGAGATATTCATAGCAAAAGCTTGAATTGTCGCTTTCATAAACTGTGCAGTTTTGTTTAATCTCTCTTCTTCTATTCTTGCAAAGTCAAACTCTGTTTGCAAGGTGTAGAATTCAAGAGTGTTTGGATATTCGTTTTCAACTTCCATCCTGTCAGTGTATGAAATATCGTATTGTACAACAGAAATTTTGTAAACAACTCTTTCGTTTTCTGCAATTTGAAGGCCATCTTCTACTCTTCCAGAAACCGCTGTCCAAGTAAGCAAGCCATTTTTAATATTCAAACCGCCAACACTATCAAGCATCTTTGCTTCAAGAGTTGAATAATCACTCTTTACGGCAAGCCCAATTGTTGCATCCTCACCAAAATCAACGCCTGTTTTATTTTTATAAACAATGTTTTTCATGTAATACATTGACTCGTCTTCATTGTCAAAAACTTCAAATTCTGCTGATGAGCCTACGCTCAAAACATAAAACTCTGAAGCTTGGCTTTCTGTCAACTTATAATTGTAATCAGCAGCATCTTGAGCAAGATTTGTAGTGCCGGTTTCATAATAGATAGCGTTTTGAGCAAGGTTTACATCAGACACTTGAATAAACTCACTGCCATTGTCTGCTTGAGCTCTTGAGATGTCATTTTCTATTCTATAACTATAAAGTGAGTTGTCTGAGTAACAGCCATCAAGATTTTCAAATGTAGCATTTCTTGTGTCATCTATTTCTATCAATCCGTTTGTGTTTTTCAAGGTTGGATTTGCAAGCTTGTAAATATTTTCAACATGATAAACTTCACTATCTACGAAAATGTTGTTTGCATACACATCTCCCAAAACCAAGAAATCAATGTAGTCATAGAGCCCATAACCGCAACCATCAAGACTAAACTTTGACTGCCCAACCTCAATTGGATTTTCGAGCATTGTTTCATCCGAACTCTTGCTCATCTTGTAAATCACTGTGGTCTTTGAATTTCTGTTTGCTGTCCAAGTAAACTCTCCATTGTTGATTGCAAAGTTGTTTCCAAAGCCATACAATGTAAGGTTGAAAACACTTGACTTACTTGATGTTGAATAGTCATTTCCTATTGCATAAATCTGCAAACTGTATTTTGTCTTTTCTATCAAACTGCCATATCTTCCAAGAATGGAATCTCCATCATTTTGGTTGATGTAGAACAACAAATATTGTCCGTCAGTTGTCTCATTTCCAAAAGCATCTGTTTCATAAACACTTACACTTGTGCCAGCTTCAACGCCAAGCAAAGACAAGCTGAAGGATGTGCCCATTTTTGCAATTGAGAATGAGTAAGCTTTTCCTGCATCACTATAGATTTTCATTATGTATCTATCAGCAAGCGTTCCACTTAAAACACCGCTCTCTTTTGTAAATATTTCGCTCTTTTTAAGCAAAATTTTATAAGCGTTGGCACTCTTCTTTCCACCAAGGGCAGAAGTTTTAATAGCTGAAACAATAGGCTCATTATTTACATAAATGCTGTTTTGACCATTGTTGTCATAATTGTACCAACCAGAAGTAAGTGTGGTTGAAGTGCCAAGCAAGCAATAATCAAGCTTATATTCTCCACTTTGTAGAGCTTCAAATCTATCATCAAACAGCATTTTGTCATTTCCAATTCCGAATGACCCATTTTGCATAGTGTTGATAAGACTTCTAATTGTTGCCGAACCACTTGGAGTACGGCTTGCCATTCTTTCAAGTTTTTGCAAATAATCAAAGTCATCATTTTTCATTTCAAACAAGCTCGAGATAAGCTGTCTTGCATCCACATCAAAAGTTTGTGCCTTGCCAACTGATGAGCCAGAGAGAGAGGTAAATCTCATCCTTACTCTCACTTGTCCAGAAACAAGTTCTGTCAAGCGGAAAGTGAAAGGCACTTTGAAAGTTGTTGTTACAAACAAATCAGCAGCATCACCTGTCTCAGCAGAGTTTTTGATATAATCAACAAAATCCTTGCCATCTCCGCCATTAAGTTTGTGAGAATCATCATCTCCTTCGACAAATGGAATATAAATTTTTCCATTTTCAATTTTGATTTCTGTGTTTATCTCATTTTTCTCAACTTTGATTTTTTCATTATTTGAAGTCACAAAGCTAGCAGCTGTTGGAAGCACATAAGGGTCTTCACTGACACCTCTCACTGCCAAATAATAGCCCTCTCCAAGCCCAACAAAGTCAGAGGCATTATAGGCAGGATATTTGCTGTTTGTTGAAATAACAGCATAAGTATAATTGTCACTAAGCCCACCATTTCCATCAAGTTCTTCAACAAAGTAGATATAATATTTTGTGGTATTTTCTTCATTATTAACCCATGTCAAACTGCCTGACAAAAGTTGAAGTCTATCCAAATTTTTTAATCTAGTAAACTCAAATTGTTTGCCTTCACTTTGTGAAACCCAATCGCTAAGCACAAACTGTTTTACGCCATCCACAGTTTTTACTGAAAGTGAAGAAAATTCAAACTTAAACTTTCCAGACATAGAGGCAAATTCACAATTTTCAAAAATGCTTGTAAGATTTATCACAAAACCTTCGTCATGGAAATAGCTTGGTTTTTGCAACTCTTCTTTACTCACAAACACAACCGTTGATGTAGCAGTTGCAACACCTTCAATTTCCTCGCCCAAAGCATAGTCAGTCTCACTCAAGCCAATTGGAGTTATCTTTACATAAATTCCAAAAGTGGTTTTGTTTTCATTGTCATTGTTTGCAAAAAGAGCAAAGGTGTTTGCATAATCCTCCATATATTTAGATGACTCTGCAAGTTCTTTTCCTATCTTCTTAATGGCAACAAAATCGACATTATTTGTGTAAGTAAAATCGCAAGTCGAGAAATGTGAAACTGTATAACTATTTTCTCTTTCAGAAAGGTCTGTCTCTTTGTATGCCCAGAAATATAATCTTATATCTTTGTTTTGTGCAACTATATTTGCACCCATCTCATTCAATTTATCAACAATTGAAGAAAGTTTATAGTTGCAAATTTCTTGACCAGGGGCACCTGGTGCAATTGGCAAAGGATTGATTGCAACAACTTGTTCGTTTATCAAAGCATCTTCAGAAAGTCCAACAAAAACTCTTGAAA
>CASXBC010000031.1 GCA_949474265.1 uncultured bacterium
ATGAAGCAGTCAAAACAATGAGCGGTGCCGATTGGCTTAATCAACACACTTACACCTTGGATAGAAATAAAGTGATAATAGATGGAGAAATAGTAAAAACTTGGGAGAGTGAAAGCTGGGATACGAGAACAAATCTTTATTTGTTTGGTGTAAGCAGAACAGGTGTGCTAAGTTATGCAACTTCGGCGAAATTATATGGATGCAAGGTATGGGAGGATGATGTACTTGTGAGAGACTTTGTGCCTGTGCGAAATATTTACACAGGAGAGGTTGGACTTTGGGATAATGTGACAGATAGATTTTTTGGAAATTCAGGCACAGGCAGTTTCTTAGCTGGATAGTGAAGTGCTTGGCATGAGATTTACTTATACTTTCAATCAAGGTTCAAATGTTTTATAAATAATAGAAAAAGGAGGCAAGACTCCTTTTTTTATATACTTTCTATTTGATTTTTTATTTCAGTCAAATATTCTTTTGCTTTATTGTCATCTGTATATTCAACCATCACTCTTATTTTTTCTTCTGTTCCACTCGCTCTGACCATTATTCTTCCAGCAGGTGCAATCTTGTTTGAAATGTCAGAAATAAGGTCTTTCAGTTTTTCGTTGTTTATGACTTTGATTTTGTCTCTTACTTCTATATTTATATTTTGTTGAGGTATTAGTTTTACATCAAAAAGTTCGTCTAGGCTTTTGCCTGTCTCTTTGATTATTTCACAAATTTTTAAGGCGGTCAAAATTCCGTCACCTGTCTTTGAATTTTCTTTTATAATGATATGTCCTGATTGTTCTCCGCCCAAAACTAAGTTCATCTTCTCCATAGCTTCAATGACATATTTGTCGCCAATGTCAGTGCGGATGAGATTAATTTTGTGTTTGTTTAGAGCAACCATAATTCCGCTGTTTGTATGACTTGTGCCAACGACAGAATTTGCATAGAGTGTGCCTTTTTCTTTCATGTGGCAGGCGAGAATATATATGAGTTGGTCGCCGTCAAAAATCTTTCCACTTTTGCTTACTGCAATTACTCTATCAGCATCTCCGTCAAAGGCAAAGCCGACATCTGCATGGCAGTCGAGTACTTTATTTGCCAAAATTTTTGGATTTAAAGAACCGCAATTGAAGTTTATTTTAAGTCCATTATTTTTGCAAGAAAAACATTCAACCTGTGCTTTTTTTGCCTTAAAAACTTTTGGTGCAATAGAAAAACTTGCTCCATTGCTGGCATCAATACAAATTTTCATATTTTGAAAAGATTGTTTTGTGCAATTTAAAAGATGAGAAATATATTTGTTTTTAAGCGAATCTTTTTTAACAAACTTTCCACATTTTTGACAAGTGTAAGTGTTTTTAAAAAATTCTTCTAAAAATTCTTCATCTGTATCTGACAGCTTTTTGCCGTCTGCACCAAAAACTTTGATTCCGTTGTAAGTTGCAGGGTTGTGAGAGGCGGTTATGACCACTCCAAAATCGCATTTTTCTGTTTGAGTTAAATAAGATACTCCTGCTGTTGGAATTATGCCAACATCAATTGCAGTTCCGCCACCTTGAACAATTCCCATGCTTACAGCAAGTTTTAAAGCATCAGCCGAAACTCTTGTGTCATGACCTATAAGTACTTTTGGTTTTGTTTTAATTTGAGAAAGAGCATTGCCTATTGAAAAGGCAAGGTCAGTGGTTAGATTTTTGCCATATTCTCCACGCACGCCATCTGTTCCAAAATAATTTGCCATAAATTTTCTCCTACTTTGATTTTTATGAATAAATCAAGAAAAAAGTGAAGATGGAAAATTTTATTTATAGGTTGACTGCTCGCTAAGCAAAAATTTGAAATTTTGTGTTGATTTTGCTTGATATTTCTTTGCGGGGGGGGGTATACTAAAAATGATATTTATTCAAAGGTATACAAATGAAGAAATTTTTTTCAATATTGTTTCTAATGTTTTTCAGCATCACAATGGCAATCTGTGGTGGTGTTGTTTTGGCAAAACAAAACAGGCAGCCACTGCTTGATTTTTCTGAAATAGAGGCAAGTGTCAATGCGAGTTCTACAACACCTTCAATAGATGGTGTGTTGACGACAAATTTTAATGGTGTTGACATTTCATTTAATAAAAAAAGAAACATTGTTACGCTAAATGGTGCTTATGCAAACAATGGAGATGTTGGCTATATTCTTCAAACAGAGACACTTTCAAACCTTTCAAGTGGGAAAGTAGTTGGACTTAAAGTTGAGTATGTTGGAGGCAATGTTTCTGGCGGTGGAAGAGTGGTTTTTATGTGGGATTTATTTAATATGGCTGGAGATATTATTCAAAGGTCAACCACTGAGCCAACAATTGAAAAGGGGGCGACCTATTTTGCAAATGAACTAAATGTTTCAGCTGCTTCTGCTTATTTTAAGTTGGCTCTGTGGAGAAATATTGATTTGGGAGGCTCGCCAACTTTTTCAAATGCACAATTTAGATTGACCTTGATTTATGATGCTGAATGGTGGCAGGAGTATGACTGTGTGACTTTTGATTATAACTATTCTGGAATAAACCCCAATTTGTTTGATGCTTCAAAAATTGTTGATTATGAACTTTTGACTTATTCTGACGAAAAGTTTTCGGCTCAGACGATAGCAGGAAACTATTATAGTTATTTTAAAATGTTGCACTATAGAAACTCCGTATTAACAGATGAAAAATTTGTCTTTTCGCAGGAAACACAAACAGGTATTCTCACAATAAATAAACAAGGAATAAACTCAACTTTAAAGCTTGGCTTCAATGGAAATAACGTTGACGCTCTGTTTTTGCTGGATATATCAAATTTGCCGGATGGCGTTTACACAATAAGTGCAGTGGTTGAGAGTTTGTCAGATTTAACGGGAACTTTCAAAGAGGTGAAAATAGAAAGTGGCGACACAAAAACCGCTTATTCTGCACCTGTGAAGAGTGTACTTTGCAATTCTATCTATGGGATTTTGCCAATGCCAACTAGAGAAAATTATACTTTTTCTGGCTGGAAACTTAATTTGGCATCTGCTGGGGAATATTTTTATACGGATGCGGTTGCGTGGGATGATGGAAGGTATTTGATAGAATATTCAAATACTTATTGGTCTAATATAAATCTTATAAAGTTTGTAAATGACTCTAGCTCAACAATTAGAGTCTCTTCAAATTATGTAATTAGCTCTATTTATTGCTATGATAGAGAGGGAAATTTTATAAATGATGCAGGTGTTGAAACGAAAGAGCATAATATTCCAGCTGGCACACATTTTATCAGATTTGAAAATTTGACAGCTTATCTTTCTTTTGCTAAGCGTGATGCTTTAAAAGTGATTTATGACTCAAATACAATAGAATCAACCACCACAGCAAACCTGTTTCATGACCATACGCTTGTTGCAAGCTGGACACCAAATGAGGTTTCAAACACCGTGCATTTGAGAGTGGTAAATGCAGATGGCTCGTACATTGACGAGGGAAATAATGCTGGTGGAACGGTTGAGGTTGAAGGTTATCAGATTTTAGGCTCAGAGTCGACTTTTAAAAGACTTGAAGATGCTCACAGTGGAAAGACCTATTCAGTGCATCAAGGACAACAATTTAGATTGACTGCAAATGCAAATGATGGATATGCATTTGTTGGATTTTCAACAAGTGCGATTCCAAGTGAAGTGATAAAAAATCCAACGACAAAGCCAAATGGAACGGTGTCATATTATCCAACAAGCAATGCAGATTATTATGTTTATTTCAAAAAAATTAGTGAAAATCAGCTAAAATATGATGAGACGGACAAGTATTTCTATTTTGAGGACGGTTATTATCCGCAGAGCGAAGCAGGAAAGTTGAACTATGTTTCAGGGATTTCAGATAGCTTTGATGACTTGAAGGTAAAGTCTTATGTTGAGACAAATATTGTGGAGCTTAATGGGGCTTATCCTGATAATTCAAATGTTCACATATTTTTTAACACAGAGAAAGTCAACAATCTTAAAATTGGGCAAAAGGTGACTCTTAAGGTAGAGCATTTAAGTGGCTCGATTTCTGGTGGCGGAAGGGTGATTTTTATGTGGAGACTTTACAACAATGAAGGAAATTCTGTTCAAGGTTCTTCACATGAGCCTAGCATAGAAAATATATCAACAGAGCTTACAAACAATTTAGATGTGAATTTAAGTGAAGGCTATTTTGGAGTTTCGCTTTGGAGAAACACAGATGTTGTAGGCACGCCAAAGTTTGTAAATGCACGTTTTCGAGTAACCATTGTCTATGACAACTTTTCTGATTTTGCAACTCCAACGCATGAGACGATAACTTACAACAATGGCAAAAATGATGTTGAACTTCCAATATATAACTATGGCAATGAACGATTGGCAAAAGTGGCAAAAAATGGTGTGGTCAAGTGGTTTAAGTTTGAGCCAATAAGGTGGAGAATAAGTGACTATGGAGTGGAGAAAGATGAGAGAAATATTCTCCGATATTCAACGCTTTTAAAATTTAAAAATTACGCTTCTTTTAGTGATGATTTTTTTGCAGTGAGCGACCTTATCCTTGGAGTTGGAGCAATGCACAACACAAGAAAGGTAGATGAAAATTCAAAAAATGAAAATGGCAATTATTACGGAACCTTTGCAATTGATATGATTGGTCACAAGCATGTTGAAAAGTTGACTGATGGATTGGATTTGCAGGCGAGCTTCAATAAAACTACGACAATTATTGATGCAGCAAGATATGGGATTACTGATTTAAACGAAGGAAATAGTGTGGCAAACACTGCTGACAGAGGGGTAGAAATGCTTTACTCAGCACCAATTCGAGTTGTTTCAACTAAAGAACTCCAAAGCATAGGTTTTGTCAATTTTGGAGCGAGAGCAACTGACATGGTTGCATTTATCTTGGGGCAAGATAAAAACCAAGTTTCATATTGGACGAGAGACCTATCAAACCTTGGAGCTGGACTTGCAATCACACCAACAGGCACGCAAGTTCGACCTTGGCTTGTTGAGATGCTTGGCATGAGGTTTGCTTACACATTTAAAGAGGGGAGCAATATTGATTTTTACAACTAAAAAAAGCGTCAATGACGCTTTTTTGTTTTAACAAGGTAAAAAGTGTTTGTTAACTCTTGCAAATTTTTATTATTTTCTTAAATAATTCTTCATCTTTATCAATTGCGGTGTTTTCAGAGTTTCTAAAAACAACAAATTTTTGCCACAAAAATTCTGTGACGAAGTTTACAATCATTGAAAATGCTGTCACAAGAATGCCAGCAATCCCAGCTTTTTCCATTGCATTTCCCCAAAGTGTCGAAGCAGGGGTAAAAACTGCATAATAGACCAAAACTAAAAACATTGCCAAAGAGACATTGTTTGCTGATTTGAAAGTGAATTTGCGGTTGAAAGTAAAGTTCCAAACGACAGAAAGAATAAGAGCAGTCAAATATGACACCCAATAGTTGATATGTATCCAATCATACATTATCTCAGAAACTGCAAGTTGAATGACACCAGCAGATATTGAGAAAAGTGTAAATTTTAACATTTGCAAAAAGTTTTTCATAACTTTATTATATTTTTCATGCTTTAAGTTGTCAAGTGAAGTGAAATATTTGTTTTGATTTAGTATTGAAATAAAAGTTGTTTTATGTTAAAATATCATTATAAGAGAGGTCAAAAGTCATGGAAGATTTGTATTTATCAAAATTCGATTCTGACAAAACCAACGCATGCAAGATTGTGGAGTTTGTTAAAGCTTATGAGAAAGAGCAAGGCTTAAGCGAAGAGGATATTATGGTAAAATATACTCAAGCTTATTGCAGCACTTTGGCTGATGCCATTCGCATGGTTTTTGGTGCTTATCTTGACAAAGTTATTGATACAAAAACGTTTTTCTCAAAAGAAGCTAGCTCTGACAGAGTGACAAGTCACACCTATGCTGAATTGGGCGAAGATGTTTATGTAGATATTTTTGGTGCACATGACGAGAAAGATGTGGAAGAGTTTGTCAACAGTGGCTTTTTGAGTGACCCACAAGCGACTCAAGAATATGAATTAAACAGAGAAAAGTACGCCTCAACAGGAAACATTATGTATGTTTGCTTAGGGCAAATTCATGCAAAGGATGAAAACATAGTGGAAAATACTTCTGCTCAGTCATTTGGAGATTTCCGCAGTTTGTGATAGAATAATTTTATGAAGATAACTAGTGCAAGATATTTGACGTCAGTTGTTAAGGCTTCTGACATTTTGAAAGATGAGATGATTGAGTTTGCATTTGTCGGCAGAAGTAATGTCGGCAAATCTTCTCTTATCAATTGTCTATGTTGCAAAAAAAATTTGGCAAAGACCTCATCAACTCCTGGACTAACAAAAATGGTTAATTATTTTGTCATAAATGAAAGTTTTAGGATTGTGGATTTGCC
Source organism: uncultured bacterium (assembly GCA_949474265.1). Taxonomy (GTDB): domain Bacteria; phylum Bacillota; class Clostridia; order Christensenellales; family UBA1242; genus Caccovivens. The sequence goes on from CASXBC010000031.1 coordinate 6,429, forward strand.
AGGCTATGGCTATGCAAAGACAGGGCAAAAACATATTGCAAATTGGGCACATCTTATGGAGGATTATCTTCTGCAATCTCCAAATTTGAAAACAGTGTTTGTTTTGGTAGATTGCCGAATAAAACCTTCTGAGCTTGACAAGATGATGTTGGAATTTTTAAACAATTATCAAATACCATATATGGTTGTTATGACAAAGGTGGACAAACTTGCAAAATCAAAAGTTCCACAGGCTGCAAGTGCAGTGGCTAAGGAACTTGGCATAAGAAGAGAGATGATAATTCCGTTTTCTTCAGAATCTTCAGTTGGAAAGGAAAGCCTTTTGCAATATATAGAAACATTGGTTGAAGAAAATTAATATATAAAAGAAAGAGAGGCAAAGCTTCTTTTTTTAATGCTTGTATTTGAATATAAATAGCAAAAACTTGCTTTTTTCTTTCAAATTTGATATAATTGCCGAATGCCACATCAAAAAAGGAGATTTTATGGCAGAAATTGAAGTAAGAGTTTACCAGATTAGTGTCTATGATTTGGAAAGGCTCATAGAAAAGTTTCCTGTTTTTGCTTCAGCCAAACTTTCAAGTCTTGCAAAGAAGCTGGGGGCTTACGAAAACAAGGATAC
>CASXBC010000032.1 GCA_949474265.1 uncultured bacterium
GTATCAGCAATGTGTCTAGCCACCTCCAAAGTACGCTCTTTTATATAAGCTTTCATAACACCTCCATAAAGATACTTATGAGAGGGTTTGTAGAATTATGTTAATTTTTGTCGAATATAAAAACAAAAAAAAGGCAAAGCACAAAACTTCGCCTCTGACTTCAAACTGAAAGCATTATTTTTTCAATGATTCAATCAAAGCACAAATTTCCCCAACAGTTTTAACTTGGTTAATTTTTTCGTCAGGGATTGTGATTCCGTATTCTTCCTCCAAAGTCATCAACATCTCAATAATGTCCAAAGAGTCTGCTCCCAAATCCTCCAAAATATTTGAATTGTTTGTGATTGTATCCTTTGCAACTCCGAGTTGTTCTGAAATAACTTCAGTTACTTTTTCCAAAACCATATCAACCTCCATGATTAAATCATAGCATAAATTGACACTGTTTTGCAACCTTTTTTAATACTTTGCATTATTTATTTTGCAAGTCGATATAGTTGTTTGGGTCAACTTCAACACCATCTTTCAAAAGTGTAAAATGCAAATGACTTCCTGTCTTTGATTCATTTGAAGCAGTTGTAGATGCCTTGCCAATCTTTTGTCCAGCTTCAACTTTGTCTCCAGCTTTTACATCAACATTTTCATTCAAAGAAGAGTAAACACTTACAAAGCCATCATCATGCGAAATTTCAACAATATAGCCATCAAGTGAGTTTGATTCAACTGAAGTTACAACTCCTTTTGCTGCACTGAAAACATTTTCATTTTCTGAAGTCAAATCAACAGAAAGGTGAATTTCCCAACGGTTTAAACTTTCATTAAATTGCAAGTGGTCATCTGCAAAGTCTTTGACAACAACAGCATTTTCCATAGGCAATGAAAATTTAACAGCTTGTGTAGAAACCGGAGCCTCTCCTCCCTTTTTCACTGAAATTGAAACAACAAGTGCAATAACAACACAAAGCACGCAAGCAAATGCAAGCACCGCATATCTTCTGAATAATCTTAAAAATTTGGATTCTTTTTTTATTTCCATATCTTACCTCCACAACTCAAATATTGCCACAAAACTGTGGTTTATACATACTTTTCATAAAATTTTAATAACCTGTCAAAATCATAGGAAACCCTAAAATCACTCTATCCTGCACTTTGGCAATTTGGACATTAACTTTCTTTCCCTCCAAATATATTGCCTTATTATATAGAGGAGAAAACCCATAAACAATTTCAATATTTTCTATCTGCTCAGACAACAGGCTGACAAATTTGATTTCTTTTAAAATGCTATCCAGCTCAGTTTGGTCAGCATAAAATTGAACAGCATCAAGATTTTTTAGATGCGAAACTTCTTTTTTTGCTTCATCAAAGGAGAAATAATTGAAATACTTATCTCCGCACTGCACTGTTTCAAATGCAGTTTCACACTTTTCTCCAGAAACAAAGCAGACCTCATCAACTCCACTTACATCAAAAATCTGTACAGGCTTCTCCAAAAAACAGAAACTCCCCGCCACTATTGATATTATAAAAAGAAAAATAATCAACTTTTTCATAAGCTGATTATTTACAAAACAAATGATAACTAAACAAAAACGCCGAATTTTTCGGCAGTTTGAATAAATTTTTATTTAACAATAAAGAAAATGCACAAAGCAATCCCAACCAAACAGATGGTAAAACCTCCCCAATATAATGCAGTAATAAGGACATTTTTCTTCTTCTCTTGGCTCATAAGCTCTTTTTTTGCAACAGGAGCAACTTTTTCTGGCACAACACTTTCACTTTGTAAAACATTGTCATTTGCCACAGGATTTTCAGGCTTTGAAACATTTTCAACCCATGCCGTTTGATTTAAGGCTTCTGGTTGTTGCTGAACAGCCTGTTTTGGCATTTGACCTTGAGCTTGGTCTCTTGGTGGAAATGGTGGCATTTTAGGTGGTGGAGGTGGCATAAATGGTTTATTGTCTTCCATATCAAATCTCCTCTTCTACTTTATATATCTATTACTATTTTAAAACTTTACAGCAAAAAAGTCCAACAATTTACTCACTAAATTGCCCAAAACCCCATTTGATTTGATTTTCTTGTGTGTTTTCGACAGCTTCCACCAAAATAGAAAGGATATATTTCTCTTTGCTTGACAAGTTGTTTTCTTCAGGTATTTGAATATACTCGCAGAAAAGGATTCTTCCTCCAAAGCCCAACACATCTTTAAAATAATAATACTCCCCATCATATACAAACCTATCATCAGTCAAAAACTCAAGTTTATCATCAGTTTCATCACCAAAAAGCCTGCTTTTTACCCTGATGAGTAAGTCTTTATCAGAATTTTTTGCACTAATTTGTATTTTTTGAGGCAGTTTTTCTTTTGGCATATATGTCCCATCAAAAGTAAATGAAAGCACACTTGCCTCATCAGGCAAAACTTCAATGTTTGCTGTCTCTCCTATTGAAATATCGGATTTTGCTTGTATGAATGACATTGAAAAATAATATCCATTCATGCCAAGAACAATGGATACAACAAGCAAAATTGACAATGCAATAACGGCAAAAAGCCATCCAATATGAGTTTTATTCATAAAAGTAGTCTTTGCTTTAAACAAAAACTTATGCTATTATTTCTTAATTTTTTCTTGTTTTCTTCTTCTAAGAGTACGCTCTGCTCTAAAATTTTCAATTTGAGCTTTTCTAAATTCTTGACTTTCCGCTTGAAGTAATCTTCTTTTTTGCACCCATTTATACTTTCTATTGCCATAAAATGTGTCATAAACAAAGACGCCAAGCCCCTGCAAGAGATAGAAATAATAGTCACAAAATCTCCAAATCAAAAGAGGCAAGAAAACACTTCCTCCAAGATAAGACCTGAAGAGCCAAGCGAAAGTAATTTCATTCAAGACAATTCCACCAGGAAGTGGGATAAAAGCTGTAGCCAAATCTACCAGCACAGTATAGACAAAGAAATCGCCGTAAATGCTTGAATCTGCATTTCCCCTAAATGCACAGCAGATAAAAAACGGAATGGAGTAAAGCAAGACAAATCTTGCTGCATTTAAAAGAAACTGATAAACCATATCAAATTTTTTCTTTGCATAGTCCTTCATTGTTGCTTGATAGTCATCAATAAAAGTAGTCACTTTTGAGAAACTTCTATCAAAATCTTTGAGGAATTTCATTTTTACAAGCAACCTTATTGCCCAAGCTGCCACTTTCTCGCAAGCCTTTTTTGATGAAGAAAAAGTAAACATAACAATAAGCATGATAATAGTGAAACAGAAAACAATAACACTGATGACAGAAACCATGCCTGTTACACCACTTGAAAAGGATATAATAAGACAAATCATAGTAATCAAAATCCAAGCAGTGTTTTGAAAAAGAAGTTTAGCAACAGGGATTGAAAGTGAAGCCGCTCCTGGAATATCTCTGCTTGAGAGATAACCAACCATAAAAGTTTGACCACCATTTGGAATTGGTGTTATGCCATTATAATATCTCCAAGTTGTCATTGACTTGTAAGAAAGAGCCCACCTTGACATCAGAGTTTTGCGGTAAATAAGTCTATGCACTGACATGACATCTATGATGACCACAAGTGCCAAAAAGAAGAATACAATAAGCAAATACCAACCATTTACTATTTGACCAAAAGAAAAATTTTCTCCGCTGGTAAAAATATCCCAAATCAACACGCCAATCACAAGCACAATATTGAGAATGAAAAACAAACTCTTCCAAACTTTTTTTCGTGTCGTGGAAGTATGAGACTCTTGAATCTCCTTGTTTACTTCTTCAATTTTCTCTTCAACAATCTTGTTTTCTTCTGCAGAAAGTCCCTTGTCAATCTCCGCCTGCCTATTGCTCTTCCTGTCGGCTCTGTGTTTTCTTAGACGTGAAAAAAGTGATTGTTTTGATGACTCCTTAACAACCTCTACAAGTTCTTCATTTTCTTGTGGACTTTTTTCATTTCTCATTATTAGTTGATTTTATCAAAAAAAACAACTCTTTGTCAATTTAAACAAGAGTTGTTTATTAGTAATATTTTCTATTCTATATTATTTATACAAATCCTTTATGTTTTCTTTGTGAGTAACAATTGATTTTGTCTTGCTTCTAAGATTGTTCATATCCATTGTTTGAAAAACTGAGAAATTGTTTGCATCCAACTCATCAAAAAGCACATCCAATAAGGTTTTGCTAGAAAAAACATTAAGTTTAATTTTTGAAAGAGCCAAGATGTTGTCCTTGTCAGATGAGGCATCAAATGAAGGATTAACATCAAAAGTATTCTTTATTTCACCTGCATAGAAGAAAATATAAAAACCTTCGTCAGTTTGAACTATCTCTGAAATATCTCCAACTTGAGCATTTCCATTGTTGTAAAGCTTTTCAATTGCAGTTTTCACTTCATCATTGTTGTAAGAATCAGAAACAATAGCTTTTCCGCTTGCATCAACACCAAAAACAGCGTTGTAATCCTTACCTTTGTTTGTGTCATCATCATTGTAAAGATAGAAATATTTTCTATACTTTTCAATTTTGTTTTGTTCTGAACCAACAACTTCACTCTGAATTGCTGAGTAAAGATTGTTTACAGTGATTTTATTAGCCTCAACTTCTCCGGTCTCAGCATTTCTTACAGAAACGATTTCTTTATTTCTATCAAAAAGTTTTTTTACTTCAGCCTCATATTGAGCTACAGAGATTTCTCCATTGTCTCTTTGAGTTTTAAGTGCTGCCAAACCTTCAACATTAATCTTGATAGGTGCAACATAGAAATAATTTCCAACATTTGCATTGTCTTTGTTTTCTACAATATAATCAACATCAGCAACACCAGAAAGGATTGAAGATTCAAATGCTGACAAATTGCCATGAGTTACATAGTTTTCATAGTCAACTCTCACTCTCTTTGAATAAGCCTTCAAAATGTCGTTTCCTGTGGTAGTTGAAAGTCCTTTGTTTGCTGTATTGTGCAAATCTTCGTATTTTTCTGAAATATAGTTGTCTTTCAATATGTCGTAAACTCTGTTGATTTCAAACTTAAACCATTCATCACCATCAAGTTTTTTGTATGAGTAGTTTTCTTTGATGTCAGCGACGTATTTATTGTAAGCAACTCTCCAAGCTTTTTCGTCAGTCATTTTATAGATGTTTTTAAACATCAATTCTTGATAAGGATAAACTCCATCTTTTTCAAGTTCAAAATCAAAAGCACCATTTTCATCTTGATGGATTTGATAAGTGTCTTTAATTTTTGTTGTTGTATCTTTCTTTCTGATTACCCAATTTCCGTTTTCATCTTTTTCCAAAGACTCAATTTTGGTCTGATAATCTTTAAAAACTGAAGCATTTGCAGTATCTTCTTTACTTTCACTGCTGTCATCTTTGTATCCCTCAATATAGGACTTCAAGTTTGAATAGATAGCATCAAAAGTAGAATCCCAAAGATATGATTTTTCTCTATCATTAAAAAGTTCTTCTCCGTTTTTCTTGTAAGTCTCTTTAACGTCATAGATTGTCAAATATTTTTCAATGATTGATTCAAGAGTTGTATTGACAGCTTCTTTCATACCCATTCCATAGTTTTGGACATAATTGTATCCATAACTATTAAATGCAGTGATAAGTTCTCTCTTAGAGATTTTTTCAACATCGCCATTTTGATAAGTTATTGTCGCAACAGTAGCCTCAAAATAGCTTTCTTCGTTTCTTCCCCAAAGCGAACATCCTGCCAAAGCAGATATGCACATCATAAACACCAACAGTAAAGATAATATCTTTTTTTTCACTTCCATTCTCCAAATAATATTTTTGTCATAAGGCATTGCCTTTAAACACAGAGTGTCTAAACCATAGTATTATATAATATAAAAAAACAAATTTCAAGCAAAACTAGGCAAATTCTCAATCTTTTTTAAAGCCAGAAGCATTTGAAAAAATCTCAATCAGCAGATTAAGTTTATCCAAAATTCTCCCAGAAGAATTCACGCTTAGCATAGGCAACTGCTCAAATTTTAAACACGCATCATAAAACTTGACAACTTTCGACAATCTTTCATCAATAATTTGCTCTGTTTTATAGAAATAAACCAGGCAGTCTTTGCTGTTTATTTTTATTTTGCAAACATCAAAATCTTTTGCCAGATTTTTTAGGTAAGCAATTTTGCAAAGGTTTTCAATTTCTGTTGGCATGTCGCCATAACCTTCAACCAGATTTTCACAAACTTTTTGATAATCCTCTGCTGAAGCAATCTGACTGATTTTGTTGTAAAAAACAATTCTTTCCTCTTGTGATTGAATATAAGCCTCTGAAATAAAGGCATCAAGGGTAAGCTCCATCTTAATTTCTTTTTCGCTTGCAGAAGAGCCACCTGACATTTCTTTTGTCACCTCTTCCAAAAGTTTTACATAAAGGTCATAACCAACTTTTTGCATGTGTCCATGTTGTTCCTTGCCCAAGACATTGCCTGCACCACGTATTTCAAGGTCTCTCATTGCAATTTTGAAGCCACTGCCAAGCTCTCTAAACTCCTTAATT
>CASXBC010000033.1 GCA_949474265.1 uncultured bacterium
TCCGAGCATCGCATTGTGCTTGCAAGCCCTTACAGCCCTGAAAGATACACCCAATCGGCAATTTTTTCAAGATTTAATATGCCAACTGAATGTTCCAAAAACTTCACAGAAAACCCAAAAATTAATGCCGAATGTACCGTAAATGGCAATGAAGCCACTCTGACAATTATGGCAGAAAAACATATTGACTATCAAATTTACAAAAATTCGGTTTTGTACCGACAAATAAAAAACAAGCAAGATAAACTCACAATAAAACTTCCTGTCTCTGATAAAGAAACCACCTTAAAAATAATCGCCAACTATCAAGGCAAAAATGACCAAAACATTGAAAAAAGCTTTAAACTAATTAAAACCAATTCAACAAATACAGAAATTGAGCATAAAAAATGGTATATCTAGTTTCAATTTTAGCTCAAGTGAGCAAAGATTGAATTAAGATATAGAAAGGAGAAAATATGTTTAAAGCAATTTCACAAAGCAAAGCTGGAAAAGCAATTTTCTACATCTTTGAAATCTCTGCATTAATTGTTGGACTGTTGCTCTTTGTTCTGGCAATTTATAACGGTGCAAAGTCAGACAACTTCATGGTGTTTTTGAATGGTTTTGTCAACATGATTGTAAGCACCCTAATCATCTTTGGGCTGGGAAAAATTTGCGACCTATTATTTAGCAAAAGATAACCTAGCTTTGACTAAACAACAATAAAATACTTTGAAAAGCAAAAAAATAAGCTATTAAAATTGCTTATTTTTTTATAATTTTTCCACATATTCAAAAATTCTTCAACCAAAATCAAAACTAGCACAACAAAAAAATGGATTGCAAAAACAAACAATCCATTTTCAAAAGCCATTTTATTCTTCAATGTTTTCTTGCTCAGAAACATCCCCTTCTCCAGAGAGAATATTTCTGATTTTTGTCTCAATCTCATTGCAAATATCTGGATTTTTCTCAAGATAAAGCTTTGTATTTTCTTTACCTTGCCCAATTTTCTCATCATTATAAGAGAACCAAGCACCAGATTTTTTGATTATGTCAAGGCTGATTGCAGTATCCAAAATACAACCAGACTGAGAAATTCCTGTTCCATACATTATATCAAATTCTGCAGTTTTAAATGGAGGAGCCATTTTGTTTTTAACAACCTTAACTTTGGTCCTGTTTCCAATTACATTTTGCCCATCTTTGATAGTGTCAGCTTTTCTTACATCAAGACGGATGCTAGCATAAAACTTAAGAGCCTTTCCACCTGTAGTTGTTTCAGGATTTCCAAACATAACCCCAATCTTTTCACGGAGTTGGTTGATAAACACAACTGCTGTCTTACTTTTGCTTGAAACTGAAGTCATTTTTCTAAGAGCTTGACTCATCATTCTAGCTTGAAGTCCTACATGGTTGTCTCCCATCTCGCCATCAATTTCAGCTTTTGGTGTAAGTGCCGCAACTGAGTCAATAACAATAATATCAAATGCACCAGAACGAATAAGCGTATCACAAATGTTGAGTGCTTGTTCTCCATCATCTGGTTGAGAAACATACAAATCTCTTGTGTTTACTCCAAGACGCTCTGCATAGACAGGGTCAAGAGCATGCTCAGCATCAATAAATGCTGCTCTTCCACCAAGTCGTTGTGCTTCAGCAACTATGTGAAGTGACACAGTTGTCTTACCAGAAGATTCTGGTCCATAAATTTCAACAATTCTTCCACGAGGTATACCACCAATCCCAAGAGCTAGGTCAAGAGTCAAACATCCTGTTGGAATTACATCAACTTTCTGATGTTCGCTATCGCCAAGCTTCATAATTGCACCCTTACCAAAATCTTTTTCAATTTTCAGTAATGCCTGCTCAAGAGCTTCTTCTCTTGGGTCTCTTTTTTCTTTTTCTGCCATAAATTTCTCCTATAATATTATTATATCAAACTTAACAAATATCTCAAAGCAAAAGTGCTAAATTTTATCTTTTACCATTCAAAAAACAGATAACTCTAAAGATTGCAAAATCTTGCAAAACATTCAATCTTTCTCTTTTATCTCCAACAAAAACCGACGAGTAAAGATGCAAAGTTTCTCTATCCCCCACTGAAATAAATGTCTTTTGCTCATCTGATGAATTGTCGCAAACAGACAAAACCAAATCGCAAGTTGATTTTGAAAGAGCATGCTTTGAAAGAGCAAAAACCACCTCTTTTTCCAAAATTTCTCCAGAGTTCAACTCTTGCGTAACACCCACATTTTTCAACTCTTCTTGAGTTTTAAGCACCAAGTTTTCACAATTCAAACCTGCTGAAACATTACCCAAAGTGCCATACTCAACGACAAAAAGATTTTTGTCATTTTGCTTTAAAAGCTCATTAAGCGTCTCTGCAAGTGAGACATCTGCTTTTGAATATACACTCTCTCCAAACACAGCTTGCAACTTCTCATCATCAACATTTTTAGAACAATAAACTGTATGTAAATATGGATGTTTAGTTATTATTTTATAATCACATCCACTCTCAACTTTAAACTCTTCAAACTTTGAATCAACAAAGCTCAAGCTCTTTCCAAAGACAGAGAAAACGCTTACCTTTTCCTCAGGAATGAAGTCCTTTAAAAACTTTTCAAATTCAAGTTCAAGCGGAATAAACAACATTGAAAGTTTTTGACTTTCGTTTTCAAGTTTTATCGCCTGCTCATCAACCAGAGACAACTTATCCTCTTCACATTTGACAGCATCCAAACACTCATCCAACTTATCATTTTTGCAAAGAATAATAATGGACTGATTTTCATTTCTTTGATTTTTTAAAAAATTTCCAAATTCTTCAAAAAGTGAAGTAGTTAAAAATGAAAAATCGAAAAGCCCTTTTTCGAGAAAGAACTTTTCTATTTTTAATGCAGTATTTGAAATTAAATTTTGTCTGTTGTCAAAAATTAAAACCTTAGTTTTCATTCTTTTTTTCATCCTTAAAAACTTGTCTGTTTTTCCAAATATAGTTAAATCCAGAAATGATTGTAAGAATAGTGGTGATAGCAATAAGCACATAACCAATGATATTTAAAACAGTAAATGCTGTGCCAGCCACATTTGCGTAAAAACCTTGAATCATAAATGCCAAAATGAAATAGTAAATAAGTGTAATCATTTGGAAAACAGTTTTAACTTTTCCATACATATCAGCAGCAATAACAAAATTTTTTGTTGCTGCAATTTGTCTGAAAGCACTCACAATAAGTTCTCTCGCAAGCACAACAATTACAAATATTGCACCAACATAAACAGGAGCAATTGCTGGAGCAGCTGGATTGACACCACCCTTTGCTGTTATTGGATAAGCACAAATCAAAAGAAGCCCTGCCATTACAAGCACATTGTCTTCAATAGGTTCAAGGAACTTTCCAAGATTTGTAACAAGCCCTCTTTTTCTTGCAATTTTGCCATCAAGAAAATCAGTAAAACTTGCAACAGCAAAAACAAGTGCTGCAGCCAACTTTCCATAACCACCAGGAATAAAGTCAGCCATGTAGAAAAAGACAAAAAGTGGTATGAGACAAATTCTTGCAACCGTAATTCTATTTGGAAGATTCATAATATTCTCCTTTAAAATTTTCTCCATCAAAGTCAACAAATTTAACATACACAAATTTGCCAACATCTATATTTCTATTATCTTCAATTTCAACACCAAAGTCAACTGTTGGAGATAAAATTTCAGTATGTCCAACATAAACTCCCTTTATTTCGTCAAAATAATCTATCAAAACCTCAAACACCTTGCCAATTTTCTCTTTAGCCTTCTCACTTGCAAGTTTTGTTTGAAGTTTGGAGATTTTCTTAAATCTATGCTTTTTGACAAAGTTTGACACTTGTCCATCCATGAAAAAGCTTGGAGTATTTTCTTCTTTATAGAAAGGGAAAAAGCCTGTATAGTCAAACTTTTCTTGCTTTACGAAATCACAGAGCTTGTTAAACTCTTTCTTCCTCTCATTTGGATAGCCCACAATAAAGGTTGTCCTAATAGCAATTTCTGGATATTTTTCATGTAATTTTGAGATAATTGCTCGTGTCTGCTGTTCATTGTGGCGTCTTCTCATGCTAAGCAAAATTCCATCATCAATATGTTGAAGTGGAATATCCAAATATTTACACATTTTAGGCTCTTTCATTATGAAATCCAAAAGTTCATCTGTGGTCTTTTCTGGGTAAGCATAATGCAATCTTATCCACTTTATTTCTGGGATTTTTATCAATTTTTTACACAATTCAATCAGACAATTTTTCTTATATAAATCCTCTCCATATCGAGTGACATCTTGAGCAACCAACACCAATTCTTTTATGCCATTTTTTGCCAAATATTTTGCTTCACCAACAATCAATTCCATATCATAACTAGTATATCGACCTTTTATTCTTGGGATTGTACAATATGAGCAAACATTATCACAGCCATCTGCAATTTTCAAATAAGCATAAGAGCCACGGCAGGTAAAAATTCTCCCCTGCGACTCATCTTTTTTACTGTGTTTTACCCCATACAAATCTTCAATAATTTGACATATCTTTTCATTGTCTTTTGCGGACAAAACGGCATCAACTTCTGGCACCTCTTTGAGCAGTTCATCCCTGTATCTTTGAGCAAGACATCCACTCACAATCACCTTCTCAACTGTTTTGTTTTCTTTGAGCAAAAGCATTTCGAATATGTTGTCAAGAGCCTCTTTTCTTGCAGGAGAAATAAAAGCACAAGTGTTGACTATGACAATATTCGCTTCATTCACACTGTCAACAATTTCAAAACCAAAATTTTTCAGTCTGAAAAGCATTTTCTCTAAGTCAACTCTATTTTTATCACACCCTAAGGTTATGGCAGAGACTTTTTTTCCTTCCAATTTTTTATCCATTGTAATTTTCCTTATTTTTAGTAGTCAACATCACCAAAAATATCATTAAATTCTTCTTCAGTGATATAAACCGTTCTTGGTTTAACGCCATCAGCACTTGAAATATAGCCCGCCTCTTCCATTTGGTCAATAATTCTTGCAGCTCTTGGATAGCCAATTGCAAATCTTCTTCTTATCATAGTAGCAGAAGCAACTTTCGCATCAATAGACGCTTTCAAAACTTGTGGCAAAAGTGGGTCTAAATCATCATTTTTTCCACCAGCACCACCTCCAACATTGCCACTGTTTGGATTGTTGATTTTGTCCTCTATTGACTTATCAAAGCGAGGTTCATTGCTATCTCTAACAAAATCCACAATACTGTTGATTTCGTTTGTTCCAATAAAGCACCCCTGAATACGAGCTGGGTCTTTCGCACCATTTGGGAAATAAAGCATATCTCCCTTACCCAAAAGTTTTTCTGCTCCAACTCTATCCAAAATTGTCATAGAGTCAACAGCACTCGTAACTGAGAATGAAATTCTTGAAGGGAAGTTTGATTTGATAAGCCCTGTAATAACATCAACAGATGGTCTTTGAGTTGCCAAAATAAGATGAATACCAGCTGCACGAGCTTTCTGAGCAAGTCTACAAACTTTATCTTCAACCTCTTTCTTTCCGGTCATCATGAGGTCGGCAAGCTCGTCAACAATGATGACAAGAAATGGCATCTTTCTCTTTTTGCCAGACACGACATCACTTGTTTGATTAAACTCATCAATGTTTTTAACTCTTGCATTACCCAAGATTTCAAAACGTTTTTCCATTTCATCCACAGCCCAAGAAAGCGTGCTGATTGCTTTTTGTGTATCACAAACAATCTTTGGCATGATAAGATGTGGCAAGGCTTCATAAGAAGAAAATTCAACACGTTTTGGGTCAATAAGCACAATCTTAACATCTTCAGGAGAAGCTTTGTAAATTATTGAAAGAATAATTGAGTTTAAGCAAACAGACTTTCCAGAACCTGTCGAACCTGCAACCAAAAGGTGAGTAAGTTTTTGCATGTTTGCACAAACAACTCTGCCTGTAATATCCTTACCAATTGCAAAAGTAAGAGGTGATGAAGCTTGTTTAAACTCACTAGAATCCAAAATATCTCTAAGACTTATTGTTGCTATAGAAGCATTTGGCACTTCAATACCAACCACACTCTTTCCTGGCACAGGAGCTTCAACACGAATAGCCCCTTCTGCAGCAAGTGCATAAGCAATATC
>CASXBC010000034.1 GCA_949474265.1 uncultured bacterium
GGATTGTGCTTAAATTTACCTTGGGCATGACCCCACTCTCTTATAGATGGTGGTATTTCTTCCTTGCAATGGGAGTGTCCATTGTCATCAGCATGCTCTCCGGACTCTACCCAGCCAGCAAAGCCGCAAAACTCGACCCTGTAGAATCTTTAAGAAGAGAATAATCGCACAAAGATAACAAAAGAGGCATAGACATGGTTAATATAAAAAAATTCATTAAAGATAACAGTGATTTTAGTTATGCTGAATTTAGTCACAAACTTATAAATTCTCAATATGAAATAAAAGGTGTAAGAATACCTTTATTGAGAAATTTCTCAAAAGAAATTGAGCCAGAATTCATTGACTTGCAGTCAAACAATCTTTCTCATGAGGAGATTTTGTTGTATGGTTTTTCTGCAGGACAAATCAAGAGCGAAGACGAGCAACTTGAGTATCTTGAAAATATCCTGCCTTATATTGATAATTGGGCAACTTGCGACTGCATAGTCTCCTCTTTAAAAAAACTAAGAGGAGAAAAGTCATACAATTTCTTCTGTAAACTTCTTGAAAGCGAAAAGGAATTTTATGTAAGAGTTGGATTAGTTTCAATGATGCGAAATTTTCTTAAAACAGAAAAACTTGAAGATGTTTTAAAAAGAATATCTGCAATCAAACATGATGCTTATTATGTCAAAATGGCTGTTGCCTGGCTTTATGCAGAACTTTGTACAATCAATTTTCAAAGAGCAAAAAAGCAAATTGAAGCTACGACTGATAAGTTTATCAGAAACAAAGCAATTTCAAAAGCTTGCGAAAGTTTTAGGGTTGACAAGCCAAACAAAACAGAATTAGAAAAACTTAGAATTAAGTAATAGAATTGTTATAACTTTCTAAATTAATAAAAAACACAGGTTTGTTCCTGTGTTTATTTTTTTCTTAAAAAATATCAAACATTGAAAGCATTTTTACTTTTGTAAGTGTCAAAAATAAGATTTATAACTGAAGAATAATATTTAATAAACTGCTTCTGTTCAATAAGTTTTAAAATCTCTTCTCTTGTCGCCCACTTAACCTCTTGAACCTCTCCATCAATAAATTTTACATCTTCAATATTTATATCCTTTTCAAATACAAACATATCATCAAAGCCATCTTTGAAATTGAAAGTGTAAAGTGGTCTAATATCAGAAAAGTCAACATCAATACCAAGCTCTTCCATAAGTTCTCGTTGTGCTGCCATTCTTGCGTTTTCCCCAGCCTGAACATTTCCTCCAAGTGTCAAATCCCAAGTGTTTGGAAAATTCTTTTTTGTGCTTGAGCGTTGTTGAATAAGCATTTCTCCTTTGCTGTTTAAAACACAAACATGCACAACAACTCTATACTCCCCCTTGTTCATCTTTGCCTCTTTTTCAGCCTTTCTCCCCAGCACAACTCTGTCTGCATCATACAAGTCAATAAGTTCCATATTTCACTCCTTAACTTTATAAATGAAAAAAGAAAGAAACAATTAAGTTTTCTTTCTTTAAACACCTTACTTATTGTCGGCAGATTTAACTTTTGCAGCTTTTCCGGTGAGTTCTCTAACATAGTAGAGTTTAGCTCTTCTTGGTTTACCTTTTCTAACCACTTCAATAGAAGCAATTTTTGGTGAATGGATTGGGAATGTTTTTTCAACACCAACACCATAAGACAATTTTCTTACAGTAAAGGTTTCTCTAATTCCACCATTCTTTCTGGCAATAACAACACCTTCAAATGCTTGCAATCTTTCCTTGTCGCCTTCAGCAATTTTTACAACAACCTTAACAGTGTCACCAATTGCAAAAACAGGGACAGATTCTTTCATGCCTTCTCTTTCAAGTTGGTCGATTATATTAGCCATTGACTTATCTCCTTTTTTCAGATTTTCGACAAAGTGTTCTTAAAGTCAGAGATTAAATCTCTAATTTGCTTCAGCGGAGCACCCGAAGTCTTTTTGATTATACCATACAAATTTTACAAAAAACAAGTATTTTCTTTAAATTTTATTATTAAATAAAAAAATTTTCAAATAAAATTTTGAAAAATTAAAATAATTCTATTTTTTGTCATCACAACTTTAAATAAATATTAAAAAACTTTTAAATTTTATGTAAATTACAGATTTATATTATATTTTGCTAAAAAGCATTTTCAATATGTCCTATTATCTGGTCACCCAAAATTTCTATTACATCAAACCTGCAATCTACATAAGGTGTCTTTTTAAACTGCAAATATGCTTGAGCGGTCATTCTAAGTTTGTGTTGTTTGCGAAAATCAACTGCTTCACAAGGTCTACCAAATGCCAAAGTCTCCCTTGCCTTGACCTCAATAAAGACCAAAACGCCTTTATCTTGAGCAATTATGTCAATCTCTCCAATTTTATTTGAATAGTTTTTTTCTAAAATCTTATAATTCTTACTTTTCAAGAAGTTTATGGCAAGTTCTTCGCCTTTCGCCCCTTGAAATTTATTAAGATGTTTTACATATCCCATAAACATCTCCTCATTCTTTTGTAATTTTTAGATTTTTTAAAGCAGGTAACTTCAAAATCTATTCATCTAGTCCAAAGTTAATTTACCTATTCTGCCTTTACGAAAATCATCAATAACAACCCTAGCAGCACGCTCAACATCCACTTCACCGCCACCAACAACATACTTTCTTGCAAGTGCAATTTCTTCGATATTTTTACAAGCTCCATATCTTTTTTCAACAAGAGCAGGATACTTTTCTTTCAAAAGTATCAAAAGCTCGGTTGAAAGCTCAACAAAGTCCAAAATCTCATCTCTAACACTGCCTACATAAGCAAGCTTTTTTGCAGTTTCTTGGTCAGAAATATTTGGATAAAGAGTTCCTGGAGTGTCATACACTTCAATGCAATCCCCAATAGGCAACCAAAGTCCATGTTTTGTAACTCCAGCCTTGTTTCCTGTGATTGCTTTAGCCTTTTTGCTCAAATTGTTCACCAAAGTGCTTTTTCCACAATTTGGTATACCAATAATCATTGTTCTGATTGTTGCTTTAACACCCTTAGCCTTATATTTTTCTATCTTTTTAGAAGAGAGTTTTTTCAGTTTGCTTGTTATTAATTCTGACTTTCCAGACATTGTGCTATTGAAAAGAATATAATCAATATTTTCACCTTTAAAGTTTGGCAAAAGTTCTTTTATTCTCTTTTCGTCTGCCATATCAATTTTGTTGATGACATATAATATAGGTTTATTTTCAGCAAGCTGACTTAAAGAAGGATTGAGGGATGACAGCGGAATTCGTGCATCAAGAATATAAGTTACTACATCAACTTTTTTAAGTTGTTCACTTATATCTTTGAGTGCTTTATTCATGTGTCCAGGAAACCAATTAATTTTCATATCTTCTCCACATTTATCGAAATACTATATATTGTGTGTTACGCATTGCATAACACACCAAAACAAGTGTAATATACTACGACAACAAATCACTACGATATTTTTTTGTCCTTTTCAAGCTTTCTTCTTTTCGCCATTTATCAATTTCTTGATGATTGCCAGAGACAAGCACATCAGGCACACTAAGCCCCATAAATTCTTGTGGTCTTGTGTACTGAGGATACTCCAAAAGACCATTTGAAAAGCTTTCACTTTCCAAGCTTTCTTTCGAAATCACTCCATCAACAAATCTTGCAAGACTGTCAATAATAACCATTGAAGGCAATTCTCCCCCTGTGAGCACATAATCTCCTATAGAAATTTGCTCTATATCAAAAAGCTCAAATATTCTTTCATCCACACCTTCATAATGACCACAAACAAATATCAAATGCTCTGCTATTGAAAGTTGTTCTGCTTTTTTAGCTGAAAAAGTTTGCCCAACAGGAGAAGGGAAAATAATTTTTGCATTTTCTTTATAAACAGAATTTATTGCGTCAAATAAAGGTTGGACAGTCATCAGCATGCCTGCCCCACCACCAAAAGGATAATCATCACATTTTTTGTGCTTATCCTTTGAAAAATCCCTTATGTTGACCAAATTTATTTCCAATTTGCCACTTTCTTCTGCTCTAGCCAAAATACTTGTCTTAAGCGGAGAAAAACTCTCCGGAAACAAAGTCAGAATATCAATTTTCATCACTCTTGAATTACCTTTGCTCCATTATATTCATTTCTTATTGCAACAAGTGTGCCGTTGACATTTTTAAATATCTCTTTTCTAAAAGGAACTTCATACAAAAGCCCTTCTTCCTGAATAACCAACATGTCATCAAAGCCATAATCAACAGCATTCATAATTTGACCAACCAACTCACCATTTTCATCAAATATGATTGTTCCAATCAAATCTTCAATCAAAAAGTCATCAGTTGTAAGAAGAGCAAATTCCTCTTTCGTGATATACACAAACTTATTTCTATACTTTTCTGCAACATTTCTGTCGGTTATCTCATCAAATTTTACATAAGCATAGCCCAATCTAAAACATGCAGTTTTAAACGGACTTGGCTTTTTTTCAATAAACAATTGATGTTTTCCATTAAAAATCGCAGGGATATCTATTGAAGGAAAAATCTTCACTTCCCCCTTTATTCCCTGCGGTTTAATAATTTTGCCTACGCAAACAAATTCCATCTTAATCCTCAAACTTTACAAAAACTTTTTTGTGAGTTTTTGCACCAATTGACTTCATAACAGTTCTGATGCTTGTTGCAGTCTTGCCATTCTTGCCAATTACTTTGCCAAGGTCGCCTGATGCAACTTTTACATGATATGTTATGGCATTATCATCTTCCTCTTTTTCAAGCGAAACTTCATCTTCTTTTTCAACAAGTGATTTCACAAGGAATTTCAATAATTCATCCATATTTTACTCCTTATTTTTTATCTTCATTAATAGCACCACTCTTAACCAAAACTGATTTAGCAGTTTCTGTTGGAGTTGCACCATTTTTGAGCCATTGTTGAGCTTTTGCATTGTCAATCTTGATTTCTGCTGGGTTTGTAAGCGGATTGTAAGTCCCGAGAAGGTCTATGTATTTTCCATCTCTTGGGCTTTTTGAATCAGCAACAACTACACGATAAAAAGGTGACTTTTTATCTCCCATTCTTGTAAGTCTAATTTTAACAGCCATTTTTTCTCTCCTTTTTGAGCTTGTAGCCCGTTTATTTTTAGTGACATTCTAAAAAGAGCTCAAAGCACTTTTAGTTTGTCTATATATAATCAAGTTTCCTTGTTTATACCAATTTTTTAAGCAGTTTAGATAGTTTTTCTATCAAAATTGCTTTTTCTTTTTATTAAAACAATCCTCTCATTCCACGTTTGCCTTTGAGCTGTTTCATCATTTCTTTTGATTGTTCAAACTGACGCAGTAATGAGTTTACTTGTTGAATGGTTGTACCGCTCCCTTCTGCAATACGTTTTCTTCGACTTGCTTTTATAAGGTCTGGATTCAACCTCTCCTCTCTTGTCATACTTTGAATAATTGCCTTGTTTACCTCAAGCTGTTTCTCATCTATTGTGATGCCTTTCATCTTTGATGCAACTCCAGGTATCATTCCAAGTATATCATTGATGTTGCCCATCTTTTTGAGGCTTTCCATTTGAGTAAGATAATCTTCAAAAGTGAAAGAATTTTCTCTCAATTTTTCCGTCATCTTTTTTGCTTCTTCTTCAGTCACAGCTTGTTGTGCCTTTTCAATAAGCGAAAGCACATCACCCATCCCCAAAATTCTACTTGCAATTCTGTCTGGGTAAAAAGGTTCCAAGTCGCCAATTTTTTCTCCAATACCTGAGAATTTGATTGGTTTTCCTGTGAT
>CASXBC010000035.1 GCA_949474265.1 uncultured bacterium
CACTTGCACCCAATCCGCAGGGAAAGAAAGTCTTACTTGACCACCAGCAACACTGTCAATGCGACATTCCTCAACATCAACTTTTATGCCAATCTTGTCTCCCACTTGAATAGTGTTGTCCTCAAACTTGCTTGAAAATGGGCATGATGAGTTGACTGTCCCAATTTCTCCATCAATTGTTGAATAAAGGATGCACACATCAATCATTCCACCAAAGTTTGCCACCCCATTCAAAATTTCTGCATTTTCCACTTGTGCATTGTGGCACACTGACAAAATCTTGCCAATTTCTACCCCAGCGTCAACATTGCACTCAACATTAAATTGAGATTTCTCAAGACGCTTTTTCTTCACCACTGTAAATTTGTTCATTTCAAAAGACATAGTTTTTCCCCTCCAAAATCAAAACTATTATATATTACTTTCGCTTTCACAGTCTTAGAACTTTTTTTGAATAATTTTCTTATTTGTGGCAAAAATCCCCTTAAGGAGTTTTTTATGAGAAAGATAATTTTGGGACTTGATGAAATCAAGAAGAAAATAAACGAACTCAAAGGAAGAGATGTGCAGATGAGTATCAATCGTGGCAGAAAGAAGATTGAGTCACTGACCGCAACAATCAAAGATGTTTATCCAAGCGTGTTTACAATCAAAACCAATGATGAGAAACTTCAGACTTTTTCTTATTTTGATGTGATGTGCGGAAATGTTGTTTTTGACGACCATCCATGATGGCTACTTGGATATATCTATAAGTTTTATTAGAATAATAAATTATATAATCTTATAAGTAAGCAAAAATAAAAGTCTATTTTTTCAATAGACTTTTTTTAATCTTCCAAGTTTTCACAATCAAACAGTTTATCATCAAAAAACTCAACTAAACTAATCTCAAGTGTGCTACATATTTAATAGATTGTATTCATTAAAGCTGTGTTACTCTTTAAGTTTGTAAGCTTTTTTAATATTGAATAATTTATTCTTCCAATTTTACAAAGTTGATATTTTGTCAGCCCCCCTTTCACTAAGCAAACTTTCTATTCTTAACACAACAGCATCCAATAGTCTCATGTTTACTCCTTTTTTCTATACAAAATATAGCATAATAAAAACATTTAACTATTTATGGAAAAGCCGAAAATATAAAATTATCTTCAATTTCTTAGTATGTTTAGCATAAAAAAATCCCAACTTACATGGGATTTAAAACTCATTAATCAATTATGTTGTCAAAGTCAAACAACTCATCATCAAAAAACTCCACAAGAGTTATTTCAAGCGTACTACATATTTGATAGATTGTGTCAATGCTAACATTTTTCTTTTTTAAATTAATCAACTCTGAAATTGTTGAACGAGGGATACCCCCATTTTTAAACAAATAATATTGGGACACACCTTTTTCTAACAACAATTTTTTGACTCTCAATGAAACAGCCTCTATTAATTTCATATCTTACCCTCTTTCTTCCCATAACTCAATCATCTAAATTTTCAGGACTAAAAATTTTATCATTAAAAAACTCCGCAAGTGTCATATTTAAAGTACTACAAATTTGATAAATGGTATCTAAACTTACCCTCTTCTTTTTACTACTAACTAATTCAGATAAAGTCGAACGAGGAATGCCCCCATTTTTATGTAAATAGTACTGATTTATTCCTCTATCTTCTAAAATATTTTTTACTCTTAATGCTATAGCTTCAACTAATTTCATAATATCTCCAAATTAAACAATAGTTCGTTATATAGAATTATATATTTTTATAAAATTATTTTAGTTCGCCATTAAGAACGCTTTGTATTACGTCAATTATATGCTATACTCAAAAATAAACACGTTCGCTGTAAAGAACTAGGGGTATAATGGGAAAGAAAACATGTTTTATAGGTCATAGAGAGATATTTTTTAAAAATAAAAATGAGAGAATGAGCCAAGCAATTGAAAGAGAATTGAGCAGAGGATGCAAAGCTTTCACTATGGGTACACATGGCAATTTTGACAAACTTGCATTGAGCGTTTGCAGAAGTTTAAGAACAGAGCATCCAGACCTCAAAATTGAGCTTGTCATAACGAGTCTTCATCAAATTGAGCAAAAAGAAATAAATTATGGAGGCATTTGGGGCAAAGAAAAATACACCATCTATGATGATGTTGATACAGTTATGTATGACATTGAAGAAGTGCATTACAAAAGAAAAATAACCATAAGCAACAGGCAAATGATTGACACCTGCGACACCATGATTTGTTATGTGGATGAGACAAAATCTCGCAGTGGAGCAAAAACAGCCTTGAGATATGCTCAAAAAAAGGGTTTGAGGATTGTAAACTTGTTTGAAAAAGAGGACTTGAAGCTTTAGACAATAAAAAAAGTTATCTCTTTTGAGATAACTTTTTGTTTATTAAATCACAAGCGACTATTATTTAGAGAAAAGTCCTTTTTTCTTTCTTGGAAAACGAATTGCAGCTTGAGCAGCAGCAAGTCTTGCGATTGGAACTCTGAATGGAGAGCATGAAACATAGTTGAGTCCAACTCTGTGGCAGAATTCAATTGATGTAGGTTCTCCACCGTGTTCTCCACAGATACCAAGTTTGATGTCTGGTCTTGTGCTTCTTCCAAGTTCGGCAGCAATTCTAACCATCTTGCCAACACCGTTTTGGTCAAGTCTTTGGAATGGGTCATTTTCAAAGAGTTTCTTTGCATAATAAGTGTCAAGGAATTTGCCAGCATCATCTCTTGAGAAACCAAATGTCATTTGAGTAAGGTCATTTGTACCAAATGAGAAGAATTCAGCATATTTAGCGATTTGGTCAGCTGTGATTGCAGCTCTTGGGATTTCAATCATTGTTCCCACTTTGTAGTGCATAGAAACTTTGTTTTCGTCCAAAATTCTGTCTGCAGTTGCAGTAACAATATCTTTAACATATTTAAATTCAACTGAATCACTTGTAAGAGGAATCATGATTTCAGGCACAACTTCAATCTTGTCTTCTTTCTGAACTTCGATTGCAGCTTTGATAACTGCTTCTGTTTGCATTTCAGCAATTTCAGGATAAGTCACAGCAAGTCTAAGACCACGGTGACCCATCATTGGGTTGAATTCGTGCAAGCCTTCAACAGTTGCTTTAAGTTCGTTGAAAGTAAGTCCCATATCTTTTGCAAGAGCTTTGATTTCTTCATCTTTATGAGGAAGGAATTCATGAAGAGGTGGGTCAAGGAAACGGATAGTAACGCTCTTTCCTTGCATAGCCTTGAAGATTCCTTTGAAATCTTTTTGTTGCATTGGCAAAATTTTCTTGAGAGCTTTCTTTCTTGCTTCAACAGTTGAAGAAACAATCATTTCTCTCACAGCAGCAATTCTATCTGCTTCAAAGAACATATGTTCAGTTCTGCAAAGACCAACACCTTCAGCACCAAAGCCAAAAGCAACTTTAGCATCTTTTGGATTGTCGGCATTTGTTCTTACTTGCAAATCTCTGTATTTGTCAGCCCAAGCCATGATAGTAGCAAATTCACCAGAGATTTTTGCTTCAACAGTGGCAACTTCGCCGTCATAAATCTTTCCTGTTGAGCCGTCAAAAGAGATAACATCTCCTTCTTTATATTTCTTTCCACCAAGTGTGAATGACTTTCCGTCATCAGCAAATTTAAGAGCAGAGCAACCTGCAACACAGCAAGTACCCATTCCACGAGCAACAACGGCAGCGTGAGAAGTCATACCACCACGAGCTGTAAGGATACCTTGGCTGGCAGCCATACCTTCAATATCTTCTGGAGAAGTTTCAAGTCTAACAAGAACAACCTTGTTTTTCTTTGCTTCTTCTTTTGCTTTTTCAGCTGTGAAAACAATTTTACCGCAAGCAGCACCAGGAGAAGCTGGAAGAGCTTCGCCAACAACTTTTGCTTTCTTGATTGCAGCTTCATCAAATGTTGGGTGAAGAAGTGCATCAAGTTGAGCTGGGTCAATCATAAGGAGTGCTTGTTTTTCATCAATCATACCCTCTGAAACGAGGTCAACAGCAATTTTGAGAGCAGCTTTTGCTGTACGTTTGCCGTTTCTTGTTTGAAGCATATAGAGTTTGCCATTTTCAATAGTAAATTCCATATCTTGCATATCTTTATAGTGTTTTTCAAGTTTCTTTGTGATTGCAACAAATTGAGCATAAACTTCTGGGTTTTGTGCTTCAAGTTGTGCAATAGGTTGTGGAGTTCTGATTCCAGCAACAACGTCTTCGCCTTGTGCGTTCATCAAATATTCTCCATAAAGCACATTTTCACCTGTTGATGGGTTTCTTGTGAAAGCAACACCTGTTCCGCTTTCATCTCCCATGTTTCCAAACACCATTGATTGAATGTTTACTGCAGTACCCCAGCTGTAAGGAATACCGTGCATTTTTCTATATACATTGGCTCTGTCATTGTCCCAAGAACGGAAAACAGCTTTAACAGCTTCCATAAGTTGAGTTTCAGGTTCTTGTGGGAAATCAACCTTTTGTGATTGTTTATAGAGTTTTTTGAAGAGCTTAACAATTTCTTTCAAATCATCAGCAGTGAGGTCTTTATCAAACTTAACCCCTTTCTTTTCTTTAATTTCGTCCAAAATTCTTTCATATTTTGACTTGTCTTGTTGCATAACAACATCACTGAACATTTGGATAAATCTACGATATGAATCGTATGCAAATCTTGGATTGTTTGTAAGTTTTGCAAGTCCTTCAACAACTGTGTCGTTGAGTCCAAGGTTGAGGATTGTGTCCATCATACCAGGCATAGAAACTCTTGCACCAGAACGAACTGAAACAAGAAGTGGATTGTTTGGGTCTCCAAGAGTCTTTCCTGTTGTCTTTTCAAGTTTTGCAAGGTTTGCCTTGATTTGTCCTTGAATGTCAGCATTGATTTCTCTGCCGTCATCATAATATTTTGTGCAGGCTTCAGTTGTCACAGTAAAACCTTGTGGAACCGGAAGTCCAATCTTTGTCATTTCAGCGAGATTTGCACCCTTTCCGCCGAAAAGCGCTTTGTTTTTGCCATCTGCTTCTTTAAAAGCGTAAACATATTTTTTCATAAATAAAACCTCTCCTTTTTATTACTCATTCATTATAACAAATCGCACAGGAATATGCCAAATGATTTCTCAACAAAACAAAAAAATTTGCAAGATAAATTAAGCCATAAAAAAACAGGAGACCAAGGTTTCCTGTTTCTTTCTTTTGGGTTGAACAAACTTAAATTGCCTTTTGCCTTTCTTCATTTTGTCTATATTTTTCTGGCAATGTAATCTTCATAAAGTTGTCACTGCTTGACATTTTCACAGGCACAACCATTTTACGTTCTTCTGCAGTGCAATTGAAAAGTGCAACAAATTCTGATTGGTTTCTAAGTCTTACCGCTTCATTGTAATTATTGTTCCATTCGGCGTCATTAAATTGCACCGCCTTAGTGATAAGTTCTAGACTGATAAGGTCCATTGTCTTTGAAAGACCTGCATCACAATCCTCTTTGTTCATCCAAATATAGTCAATCTTGCCGAACGTCACAACAGGTGCTTTTCCAAAAAGTTTTTTCTTCGATTTTGTTTTTCTGTCCCAAATAATAGCTTTTCTCTTCACATCACGCACACTTTTTACAACGTCACTATTTTCATCATATTCAATGTGCATTCCAACACGAAGTCCTGTGTCTTTGTTTGATGGACTGTAAGAAATTAGCCCACCATTAAATCCAACATAGATTACCCATCCATTTTCTGCTTTGTTTCGAGTAAAGTACCATCCTGTCTCAGTATCC
>CASXBC010000036.1 GCA_949474265.1 uncultured bacterium
CATATCGTGTCCACTCTCTCAAGTCTGTTGGAAATGCTTGTGTTATTGATATTTTTTCTCCTGTCTCTGTGGCTGAAGAGTTTAATGTGGACGCATTTGTCGCCTCACTCTGTGGGTAATAGCCGTCCTCAAAATAGAAATATTTGTCTGTTTCATCATATTTGAGCTGATTTCCACTTAGTTGTTTGAAGTAAACATAATAATCAGTGTTTGCTGTTGGATAAAAAGTCGCTGTTGTTGATGGCGAACTGCTTGGATTTTTTATTGCTTCACTTGGAGTGCTGCTCGTTGAAAATCCAACAAAGGCGTATCCGCTCTTTGCTCGTGCAGTCATTCTTAATGCTTGTCCCTGATGTGCGTTGAACACATCTGATGTAAATATTTCTTCTTCTGTTAAAATACTGTTGCCTTGTGAATCCAATTCCGGTAAATACCATTGCAAGTTCACGCTTCCACCGTCATTTGATTCTGACACTGTTTTTCCGTCTGCACTGATTACTCTTAGATAAACATGGTGTCTGACTATTGTTGGCGTCCAATGTGCATACAAAGTCTGATTTCCGACTGTTGAGTAAGTTGTATCTTTTGTAACTTGTGTCCCTCCACTTGCTGCTGTCCACCAACCCCCAAATTCGTAATATGTCCTTGATGGTTCTGGCAATGTTCCATAAGGGCTATCAAAAGTGACCGGTTTGCTTGTCTGTGACACACTCCCTCCATTGCCATTGAATGTCACAGTGTATTGATATGGCGTCCATTTTGCTGTAAAAGCTACTGTTCCTGAGGTTGAACGTAAATTTTTATAATAGCCTGTTCCTGTTAGATTATGTGTAAAACTACTACTTGATGTTGTCGAGTAATTTGATGTTGAGGTACCGTAGTAGTGCTTGATAGAAGATGATGTGCTAATAGTCCAGCCTGAAAAACTGTATCCTTGTCTTGTAAATGAGTTTGAAACAGTATACCAATTGCCATATTCCCATGTTCTGCTTGACATACTTCCAGAAGTCGAACCATTGCCATTGAAACTGACTGAGTATGCGTTTGCCGACCAGCTGGCATACAAGGTGTGTCCAAAAATAAATGGTTGTTTAGTTGAAGTTGTGACCTTCGTTTCAAAATCGCTTATATCCACACGCTCAACCCAAATATCCTTAAATTCTGTTCTGTTTCCGTGATACCAAGTACAAGAAAATCCTCCAAAATCACTTGGCACAACAAAGGTGTATGAAATACTTAGCCATTCATTTCTTAATGTGTTATAAATATTGTCGCCATTACGTTCAACACCATTTCTTCCATCTGATTTATAAGGAATAAGAGCTGTTGTTGGCAACAAATCCTCAGTTGGATTTTTCGCCATATAAGACACTCGATAAGTGCCACCAACCTCAAAACCTCCAGGATTGTAAAGCCTATAAGTGTCACCAGAGCCAGAATTGCCAAGATATGCAGTTTGCCCTGCCCAAGAATAAACTCTTCCATAAAGCTTTTCTATTTTTGCATAAGGGTCAAAACTGTTGAAATAGCCCATCATTGCATCCATATCAAGATAGTTTTTCTTTCGGTACCAACCATTGAAAGTGTAGCCCTCCCTAGCTGGTGTTGGCAAATCTATAAAAGCGTCGCCCTCATACCCAGAACCAACATACGTCAACCTATATTCAGGAGAATACCCAGAAAAAGACGAGCCTTTTTCAATTTTAATCTCTCCAAAAGTTCCACCGGTTGCAGATTCCCCAGAAAAGCTATAAACATAAGCACTTATGGTGTAACTACCATTTTGTAAACTGCTTATATCAATCATCAATGTTGCATCAGTATTATTTCCATCAAAACCAATTCTAACTTTACAATTTGCTTCTGTTTTATCAATTGTATGAATAATTCTGCCAGGTGTTGCGAAGCTTTTAGCTTGCAAATCCCCGCCCCAATCATCATTCTGCAATCTATGAATTTTTATACCGCTATAGAGGTTTCCTGAAATAGTTTTCGATGTCCACCTGCCATCCTGTTCTACCAAGTTTCCATTATTTACAACCATCGAATATGTGTTTAGCAAGTTGGGATTTGAGCCACTGTGATTTTCATCAAAGTATATTGGAGCAGTTACCGCAACAGCCCCTTCCCAATGTGCGTAAACTGTCGCACCATTGTTGTGAATAGAGTAAGGTGTGACATATTCTCCGCCATCTGCAGAAGTCCACCAGCCAGCAAAGGAATATCCTCTTCTTGTTGCATAAGGCAGTGTCCCAATCATCATGCCTTGAAATTGCCACTTATTTCCACCTGTTTCGCAGTCCGATTCAAAAAATAATTGCAGAGAGTCATTGTTGTAATGATTTGACCCATCTTTCCTAAATTTTATATAGATTTCGTGATATCCAGAAGAGATGCTTGAATATGTGATTGACTTTTCATCCGGAGACGCTTCTCCATTTGTACTTTTGTAATATGTGCTGTCAACATTGTAACTTTGTGACAATACTTGGTCAAGATTGCCAAAAATTGCATAATCAAAGTTGTTTTCCGCATGACTTATATACCTTATTGTAAAACTAGAATTTGATGTAGCATAAAATCTAATTTTTATCATTGAGTAAGAATTATTTACTCCTTGATTTTGACTTTCAAACCATCCTCTTGTATTTACGCTAAAACCATAACCGAAATTGGTGACACTAATGCTGTTTATCTGCAACGCTCTCTTAGTGGTAAGCGTTCCGCCATTTGCATTAAAACGCATAGCAGCCCTCGTAGGTATTGTTGCACTTACTTGTGCATTGTCATCACTTTCCTCTTCTGAAACACTTAAATCATCTGAAAAGCATACTGACAAAACAACACTGCCACCTATCATAAGTGCCAGCCCCAAAAACATTGCAAATATAATCATAGATATTTTTTTCATCAGTATACCTTTGAATATATAAATATATTCAATTTCAGTATACCCCCCCCGTCACAAAATATCAAGCAAAATTCAATTAAATTTTCAACTTTTTTCAAAAATCTTTTGTATGAAGTGTTGAAACTATTATTGGAGAATTATATTTTATCTGTAAAAAAGCAAAGAAAAATATGACTGTATTAAATTTTGAAAACAAATATAAAAATTGCTAAATTGAAAAGTATTTAATCTTGATTGGAATTATAGCATAACCATAAAGTCAAATTAAAAAGTTAATCTATATAATATAAACAAAAAAAACACCTGTCAAGTGTTTTTCTTTTTATATTTAGCCTTGGTCAATTCAAAACTGCTTGAAAGGACAAAAAGCAACTCTTCATCTTCCACCTCTTCAAGCACAACCGAAATCCAATGTTCTTTGCTCATGTGATATGCCACATAAAAACCTTTTTTCTCAAGCAAAGCAGACCTAAGCAATTGTTCACATTTAAAATTAAAAACCCAAACTTTCTTTTCGGAGTTTTCTCCAAGTTTGTTCTTTGGGATATACATTCCAAGTGCAAACCATTTTTTGTTGTCAAGATGTCTCAGCACAGGACTTGCAGTGTATTCTTTTGAAAAAGGATAATCAGCTTTGATGCCATACTCCTGTTCAACAAACTCAAGCAGACTTTCCTTCGTCATCTGATTTCACCTCTTCCTTTGCACTTTCAACATTTGCACAAGCCCCTGCTAGTTGTTGAGCATTTATTTTTTCTTGCTCTTCAGCCTCACGCTTCTTTTTTGACTTTAGATACTTTCTAAATTCAATCTTATTTTCTGTGCCATTAAGAAGTCTTTTGATGTTTCCTCTGTGAGTGAAAAACAAAAGAGCAATGTTGAGCCAAATGATTACCAAGAGTGGAATAAAGAATTGGTATGGCTCTGTCAAAACGAAATAAACTGTTCCATAAATCGCCAAAGCTATCATTGCAAGCAGATTTACTATAAAAGCATATCTAATAAACAAATAAGTCACAAAACCACAAACAAAGACTATTATTGCTCCCCACCAAAACATTGGATGAAAAACAAAAACTCCAAAAGTGCAAGCTACACCCTTTCCGCCTTTAAATTTGTAAAAAACAGGAAAACAATGCCCTATCACAACTCCAAAGCCAATCAAAAAGAAAGCAAGATTTCCATATCCAGCAAAGAAATGCTCAAAAAGATAATATCCGCCCAAAGCTGGTCCGCCAGACTTTGCCGCCTCAAAAATCAATGTCAGCATTGCTTCACCAATCCCACGTGTACGAAGCACATTTGTTGTGCCAGGGTTTTTACTTCCTATCTCTGTAATGTCTTTATGAGAAAACAGTCTACAGAAAATTCTTGCAAAGTTGATATTTCCAACGAAATATCCAACAACAAAAGCTATAACTAAATATAATGCTATCATTCTTCCTCCTTACCCTTAAAGACAAGCTCTATCGGAGTCCCAGAAAAGTCCACTTTTTCTCTTAGCCTATTTTCAAGATATCTTTCATAAGAAAAGTTGATAAGAGTCGGCTCTTTACAGAAGAAAACAAATTTTGGAGGCTTCGTACTTGGCTGAGTTGCAAACATAATCTTGCTCCTCTTACCATGTTTTGATGGAGGCTCAAAATTCAGTATGGCATCATGCACTATATCGTTCAAAATCCCTGTTGAGATTCTTCTTGTTGTATTTTCATAAACCTCATCAACGGTTTTCATAATATCAGAAAGTCCTGTGCCTACAAGTGCCGAAACAAAAATTGCTTTAAAATATGACATAAACGAGAACTTTTCTTTAAGTATTGCCAAAAAGGCATCTTTGGTCATTGTTTTTTCATCCCATTTGTTTACCACAATGACATTGGCTTTCTTCGCCTCATGCACATATCCAGCGATTCTTACATCTTGCTCGGCAATCTCTTTTGTTGCATCAAGCACAATCAAAACAACATCACTTTGCTCTATTGAATCCATACTCCTAAGCACAGAATAGCCTTCAACAGACTGTTTCTCAACCGAACGTTGACGACGAAGCCCTGCAGTGTCAATGAGGTAA
>CASXBC010000037.1 GCA_949474265.1 uncultured bacterium
GTCTACCCTCAAGAATTTCTATTTGTTTGACATTTTTTGAAATCTGTGGCTTGCAGAAATTGTATTTGACAGCCACTTGAGCAAGTGACAAAAGAGCATCCACTTCTGACACAGACTTTGCCGTGTCAGAGAAAGTTGTGAGATAGTTTGAAAGATATTCAATGAGCATTTTATAGAGCTTGTCCTCAAGCTTTATTGCATTTTCTTCAGAGCCCATAATTCGCTCTTCAATCCTCTGCAAATCAGCAGTTGTGTATCGCTCAGAGTTTGCTATTGTTTGCTTTCTGATATAGCGAAGAGGCACAAGGTCTGTTTGACCTTTGCTTACCTCAATATAATAGCCAAAAACACTGTTGCTGTTTATTCTTAAATTTTTAATACCTGTTTGTTCACGTTCAAGTTCTTCAAGCTTTGCACATTCTTTTTTCCCAATTTCTTTGGCATTTCTAAGGTCATCAAGTTCTTGATTAAAGCCTTCTTTGATATAGCCACCGTCTCTCATAAGAGCTGGAGGCTCGTTTTTGATTGCTTTGTCAAGCAACTCTACAATTTCAGAAAGGTCACAAAAACTTTCTCTCAATTGTGTCAGTTTTTCACTTTTTACACTTGCAAGAATGTTTTTTATGTTTGGAATCTCTCTAAGAGATGTTTTAAGAGAAATAAGGTCTTTTGGAACTATATTTCCATAAGCAATCTTTCCACTTATTCTCTCAATGTCTTTAATGTTTGACAACACTTCGCAAAGACGGTCTCTCATGATAAGGTTTTTTGACAACTCTTCAACGCTGTCAAGTCTAGCGTTGATTTCGCTTGCAGAAGCAAGAGGTTGGTCAAACATTGACCTAAATCTTCTTGCACCCATGCTGGTTTTGGTCATATCCATAAGCCACAAAAGCGAGCCATATTTTTTCCTTTCACGGATTGATTCCACAAGTTCGAGATTTCGTCTTGTGTTCATATCAATTACCATGTATTGATTGTTTTTAACTCTTGTAATGCTTGAGATATTTTTTAAAGAACGTTTTTGTGTCTCCTGCAAATATTCCAAAAGTCCGCCAACGGCAGCCAAGTCAGTTTTGTTTGTCTTAAGCTCATACACTGAAAGGGCATTTTCGCCGAACTGCTTTTGAATGTTTGATGTCGCTCTTTGTGTCTCAAAAGCATAATCATAATATTCTTCAAATTTTGGATAGACTCCAAAACGCAAAATTGGCAAATTGTTGTAAAACTCTTTTGCAACGGCATTTCCAATGATTTGTGAAGGCATTACTCTGCTGAGCAAATCAGAGATATTGCTCTCTGCTCCTCCTTCATAATGACAAAGATTGAAATCCCCTGTTGTTATGTCACAATAAACAGCAGACAGTTTTTCATTTGAAATATAAATTGACATTATGTAATTGTTTTTCTTTTCTTCAAGCATAGAGTCATCAACAACCGTTCCAGCAGTGACAACTCTCACAACATCACGTTCAACTATTTTTACGCCCTTTTTCGGCTCGGTAAGTTGCTCACAGACAGCAACTTTATAGCCAAGCGAAACAAGTTTTGCAATATACCCTTCTGCAGCATGATAAGGCACCCCACACATTGGAGCTTTTTCATCTAGCCCACAACTTTTGCCTGTGAGTGTCAAATCCAAAACTCTTGAAATCTCAATTGCATCATCATAAAAAAACTCATAAAAGTCTCCAAGTCGATAAAACAATATGCAATCCTTATATTGCTCTTTCATTTGCAGATAGTGTTTCATCATGTTTGATGGTTCTTTAACGCTTGAAGCCATTATTTTTTACCTTCCTGTTTTTGAATTTTCTTTTCAAGTGCAAGAAGGGCATTGACTCTTCTCTGCTTAACCTCTTGAGATATTTGCTCTTCCATCTTGCTTGCAACGGTTCCTTCTCTTGGCGAATACATAAAAGCGAAGATACTGTCATATTTTACCTGCTCAACAAGTGACATGGTGTCCTCAAACTCTTCTTCAGTCTCCGTTGGAAAGCCGACAATAAAGTCCGAAGTAATCCTACAATTTGGCATCTTTTCTCTGATTTTTTCAATTATCCCAAGGTATTTCTCTCTTGTATAACGTCTGTTCATGAGGTTTAATATTCGATTGTTTCCGCTCTGTGCAGGAAGATGAATATCCTTCAAAATCTTATCCTCATTTGCAATCACATCAATCACCTCATCTGTCAAATCTTTTGGATGTGAAGTCATAAACCAAAGTTTGAAATCCCCCTCAATCTGACAAATATCTTTCAAAAGTTTAGCAAAAGACACCGCTGGAGAAAGGTCTTTGCCATAAGAGTTTACATTTTGCCCAAGCAAAGTGATTTTTTTGTATTTACCCTCAGCAACAACCTCTCTTATTTCTTTCAAAATGTTTTCTTCTGACCTGCTTTTTTCTCTCCCTCTCACATAAGGAACAATGCAATATGTACAAAAGTTGTTGCAACCCTGCATGATGTTTACCCACGCATTTTCACCGCTTGTCCTCTTGTAAGGCACAAGTTCATCTATTTCCCCAGACTCCAAAATTTCAAGTTGTCTACCTTTTTTGACAGCATTTACATAATATTCAAAATTTGGCAAATTGAAAGTGCCTATCACAATATCAACAAAAGGGAACGTCCTCATAATATGATTGGCTGTGGTTTCTTTTTGTGTCATACAGCCACATACGGCAATTATAAGGTCTTTTTTTTGCTTTTTTAGTTTTTTAAGTGCTCCAACATTGCCAAACACTCTATCTTCTGCACCCTCTCTGATGGCACAAGTATTAAAGACGATTAGGTCAGCCTCTTCTCTCTTTTCTGCCAAAGTATAACCCATTTTTTCGCAAATTGCTGCAAGTTTTTCTGATTCGTGCACATTCATCTGGCACCCATAAGTAACTATATAATATTTCATAATAGATATTATACAAAAATTTCTTTTCAAACGCAAGTTAATGAGAATAATTTTGACAAATAAAAGCACAATAAGAAGCAATGAAGAAATTTGTCAAATTTTGTCTAATTTCATTTGTGCTGACAGGGGTTTTTGCCGTTGCTTTCTGTGGAACATATCTTGGGACAAATTACCTAAAATACAAAAGAATTCCACTAAACGCCGAAGCTTTGACCACCCCTTCTCTTTCTATTGAAGTTTTTTCCAATGAAAATGTAAAAATGGAAGACGAAAATCAGTTCAATGGAGACTATGCAAAACTAGAAGAACTCAATGATTATACAAAACAAGCCTTTATTTCCATTGAAGACAAAACTTTTTACTCTCACAATGGACTAAATAAGAAGCGTATTGCCAAAGCAATGCTCAACAATCTCAAAAGCGGAAAGTTTAAAGAAGGAGCATCCACAATCAGCCAACAACTGATAAAAAACACCCACCTTACAAGCGAAAAAACTCTCACTAGAAAACTAAAAGAAGTTGCTCTCACCCAAAAACTAGAAAAGCAATTTAGTAAAGAAGAGATATTAGAAAGTTATTTAAACATAATCTTCTTTGGAAACAACTGTTATGGCATTGAAAGTGCATCTAAATACTATTTTGGAAAGAGTTCAAAGGATTTGACACTTGAAGAAAGTTGCACTCTAGCTGGCATAATTAAATCACCAAGCAGATATTCCCCAATAACAAGAATGGAACTTTGCAAGAAACGACGAGATATTGTGCTTTCTGAAATGGAGAAAGATGGAAAAATCACATCAGAGCAAATGCTGACGGCAAAAAACACACCAATAAAGCTTTCAATTTCTTCTCGAAATGCCAACAAAATCAATTCTTACTCTCAAGCAAGCATTGATGAAGCCGCAAAACTTTTAGGCATTACACCAAAACAACTTGCACTCGGCGAATACAAAATTCACACCTATTTTAATGAAGAAAAACAAAATGCTTTAAGAAAAGCATTTGAAAACAATCCTGTAGAAAATCTGTCCTCTGCAGGCATTGTAATTGACAATGAAACTCATGGAGTAACCGCCTTTATAGCAGACAGCAACTACAAAATTTTAGACATAAAAAGACAACCTGCTTCCTGCCTTAAACCACTCTTGGTCTATGCTCCAGCTCTAAATGAAAATGTCATAAGCCCTTGCACACAAATTCTTGATGAGCCACTTCAAATAGGCTCTTACAAACCTGAAAATGTAAACAAAAAGTTTGCAGGCTATATGTCAATCACTGATGCGGTTAAAAACTCTGTAAATATTCCAGCCATAAAAGTTCTCAGTTATATTGGCATTGACACAGGTCTCTCTTATGCACAAAAACTTGGTCTGACCTTTGATGAAAAAGATGATAGCTATGCTCTTGCCCTTGGAGGAATGACTTATGGTTGCAACCTCAAAGATTTGACAAGTGCCTACACCGTTTTTTCAAACTCTGGAGAATATGCACAATGCAACTTTGTTCAATACATAACTGATAAATACGGAAAAATTGTCTACCTTCACAAACCTCAAAAAAATATGGTATTTCGAGAAGACAGTGCCTATCTTATGACAAATATTTTGCAAGAGACAGTCAAATCTGGCACAGCAAGAAAACTGTCTGACATAAAGACCACAGAACTTGCATCAAAAACAGGCACAGTAGGAAAAAAAGATGGAAACATAGATGCTTACAACATCACATTCTGCCCAGAAGAAACAATTGGAGTTTGGTATGGAGAACTTTCCAACTTGCCAAGCAAAATTGCCAGCGGAAACCAACCAACAAACACTGTAAAAACTTATATTTCAACCCAAACTTATGAAAAAACCGAATTTGAGGTTCCAAGCAGTGTAACTACCGCAAAAATTGATACTTTGACAAAAGATTCCGAGCAT
>CASXBC010000038.1 GCA_949474265.1 uncultured bacterium
TATCATATCAAACAAATAACGCAGTGCATATCCCTTTGTTCTCTCATCAGGATTGTTATGTTCAAAAACAACTGTTTCAATATTTCCCTCACTGCCAAATTTCCTTGCAATGTCCGCAGTACCATCTGTGCAATTGTCCGCAACAACAAATATCGTTATTTTATCGTGAACATAGTCTTGATTTTTGATGCTATCCAAAAGGTTTCTGATGACTTTTTCTTCATTTCTTGCAGCAATGCAAATGCCATACTTATGAAAATTCTCAGTTTTTTTGAATTTCTTTTTATGAAAAACACCAGCAAAAAAAAGAACTTGATATATTTTCAACACACTCCAAACTGTGCCTATTATAGACAAAACTTTAATTGCTATCTCCATTTTTCATCCTTCTGTATCTAAACATGTTTAAAAATTAAATTTTCAATTTAGACTTTTCTAAGCAAAGTATACAATATTAAACAGACAAAATCAAACTATTTGTAGAAAAAAGACATTCAAAATAACGAATGTCTTTTTAGTTATGTTCAAGATATTGTTCAACATTAAACTCTGAAAGCATCTGTGAATATTCAGAAAAACGATGTTCTCTGACCGGAAAAACCTTTCCATCATCAAACTCCAACAACAAACAAGGCGAAATGCCATGATAGCTTTCGACAAACTTAAAAGTTGTGCAATGACCTTCTCGAATGAGCTTTTTAAGTTTTGCATGATAATTGAAATACATGCTTTTATTGTGGATTGAAAAATTGTTATTTATTCACTTGAGAAATGTCACCTTCAACAGTTTCGACAGGCTTTGCTTTTCTTTTGTTTCTTTCAAGAAAAATACAACATACAGCCGCTACCAATCCGCCTCCGAAATCACAGATAATGTCAATCATAGTGTCCATAAGAGCTTTTTGTCCAACAAAACCTGCTGAAACTTGCATATCACTGCCTGTGATTAAATCACCCATAAACTCATAGATTTCCCACATTCCTCCACAAAGCATTGCAAAGGCAACAACAAAAATGAAAAGCCAAACATAATTTAATCTCTCTTTTGAGTTTTGTGAAAAAAGAGTATATCCAACAAAGCCTATCACAACACCGCTTAAGAAATGAATGACCGTATCATACCAACTTACAAAGTGATAAACACTAAATCCACTTCCAACAAGTGTAGCCATGAATATGAAAACTAAATAAACAATAAACACTGTAAAGTCAAACTTAACCCTAAGAAAAACAAAGGCAAATGGCACCCAAATCATAAACAAAACAGAAATGCAAGAGAGGTATCTGCTTGCCTCACTTGGAACAATCCCCTTGCATGCAAGTGGAATAAAAACAATAAAACAAGCCAGCCAAATAGCAGTGGCAACAATAGATGCAATTAAGGTCTTTTTCATAAATGCTCTGTCAAGTTCTTTCTTCATACCAATCTCCTTAGGTTAATAATAACAAATTAATTGATTTCAACCAACATTTTTAATATAAAGATACTTTACAATTCTATTCATTGTGTATAAAATCTGCGACAAAACAAATAAAAATCTTTCAATCAAATTTTAAACCTTTGGTTTTTGTTTCAACTTTGCAATCAGCTCTGCATTTTGTTTTTCAAGTTTTGCAATTTTTTGACTCTCAACAAAATGTCGAAGTGAATATCTACCTTTTAAATCTATATCAACCTTTTTGTCATCAAGCATCTTTTCAACTTTTTTCAAAGGCACAGAAACAAGTTCAATCTCTTCAGTTTTTTCAAGGTGCTGCTTTCCTACAATTTTCACCTCTGCTTCAAAAAATGAAATTTTTTCATCAGTTAAACCTACTGTTGTGTAAACATTTTTATCGACACATTTACAAGAAACAACTTCTCCACCAATTTCTTCATAAATCTCAGCTTTGACACTTTGCTCTTCTGTCTTGTTGTTTTCCACAAGACCTGCTGGCACAGAATAAATATAATCTCCTATTGCATGTCTAAACTCACGGATAAGATAAACTTCGATTTCTCCATCTTTATCAACGCTATATGGCAAAATATTGACCGCATCTGCATTTTTGGACTTGTTTAATATTTCCAGCTTGTCAGCATCCCTTCTAGATGCCAAAAGCCATTTTATGCCCTTTTTCTTATATTCCACGCAAAACAAATTTAGGTATTTTTCATTTGTAAGTTTTGAAATTTTTAAATCTCCACCAACTTTTTTCATAAAAAAATCTCCTTTGCAACTATAAGGTCATTATAGCACAAAAGAGAATTTTTGTAAATTAAAGAAGTATGCAAAGAACTCCGCCTTTTCCTTCGTTGATAATTCTTCCAAGCGTCTTTTTCATTTTTCTTTGAGCATCCTCTGGCATCATCACAATTTTTGAACTGATGTTTTCATCCACAAGGGCTGACAAACTCTTTCCAAGAAGATTTGTCTCCCAAATCTCTTCAGGAGAAGTTTCAAATCTTTCACCAAGATATTCAACCAAATCTTGACTCTGTTGTTCACTGCCAACAAGTGGAGTAACCTCTGTTTCAACATCAACCTTGATAATATGCAAGCTTGGTGCAGAAGCCTTAATTTTTACTCCATATCTGTTGCCCTGCTTAAACATTTCAGGTTGTTCGAGCGTGTACTCACTCTTGTTTGGCACAACAATACCATAGCCTGTTTGCTCAACTTCATCAAGAGCATTTTTAAGTTTGTCATACTCAACTTTTGCAATTGCCAAACTCTTGATATATGAAACAAGTTCATAATCGTCATTGATTGCAAAACCACACTCATCTGAAAGCACTTTATAAAACAGGTTTTCTTTTGGCACAACATTAAATCTGACTATGCCGTCGCCCATTTCAATGTTTGAGAATGTGATTGGGTCAAAACTTTCACTTTCAGTAAAGACAACAGTGTCCTTCTTTGCATCTCCAACTTTTGTAAGACCATTTGAAAACTTTCTTATTTCACTGATAATTTCACTTATGATAGGATTTGAAAATGAGAGAGCTTGAAGCCATTTTGGCATATCAACTTTAATGCTTTTGATAGGAAACTCCATAAGCACTTTTTCAAAAATTTGGTCAATATCAGCTTCTTTCATTTCAGCAACATTCATTGCAACAACTTGAGCTTGATACTTTTCTGCCAAACTTTGAGCAAGTTTTTTGCTCTCGTTTGCGTTTGGATTTTTGCAGTTTAAAACAACAACAAAAGGCTTTTTGCAGGCTTTCATTTCTGAAACAACCTTCTCTTCTGCCTCAACATAGCTTGCTCTGTCAATGTCAGTAACACTTCCATCAGTTGTAAGCACAACTCCAATTGTAGAATGCTCTTCAATAACTTTTTTTGTGCCAATTTCTGCAGCTTTTTCAAAAGGCATCTCTTCATCTGACCAAGGAGTCTTGACAAGTCTAGGTTTGTCATTTTCAGTTGTTCCCATAGCACCGCTTACAAGATAACCAACACAGTCAATCATCCTGACTTTCAAATTGACATTATCTGCCACAGAAATTTTAACTGCTTCATTTGGCACAAACTTTGGTTGAGTTGTCATAACAGTCTTGCCATCAGCACTTTGAGGGAGCTCATCTGTTGCACGCTCTCTCACATTTTTGTTTTCGATATTTGGCAACACCAATTTTTTCATAAATTCTGATATAAAAGTTGATTTGCCGACACGGACAGGGCCAACAACCCCAACATATATATCACCATTGGTGCGTGTTTTAATATCATCATAAATTTGATATTTTTCCATTTAGAACCTCCAAGATAATACACTTTATGTCTGCCACTTTTAGTTTAGAACTTTTGAGATTTATTTAAAGAAGAAAATCTTGGTCTTTTTTCAAAATAAAAAAAGAGGTCAAAGCCTCTTTTCTTAATTTAATTTGTACCAAAACATCTCCACTAGCCTGCCAAGAAACTGCCTGTGCCAAGATTGCCATAAAATCTTTGTGTCACATTGTCCCAAAGCCCAGCTTCACCTGTGTAAACATTTCTTACAGGAACAAAATCTCTTACTAATAAGTCGTCATCATAAAGCCTTGTTGAATACAATCTTGCACCAAGTGCATAAGCCCCACCATTTATCTTTCCGTTTGCCTCTTTTTGCGTAAATAGTGTCAGCGTTTGAGTTGCTGTTTTAGTTTTTGCATCCAACAAATCAGATGAAAACGTGTTGCCATTATCTATTAAAAACTTTTGCGTTTTTGCATTAAGCTCAAAAGTATGTCTATTTTTGTCCGCTTTCACACTGCTCCAATTGTAACTTGCTGGATTGTCTCCGCATGCCCACGAAAGCACATCTCCACCGCTTATATAAAGTACAAAAGAAAAATCTCCAACTCCTCCGCAAATTCTTGCCTGCTGATTGGTGTTTGTAAACTGCCAATCTGCCACAAAAGATGTCTTTGGTCCCATATAAACGCCTGTGTCAATATATTGTGCACCTGACGATTCAATATAATTTAGGGTTTCGTAGTCTATTCTA
>CASXBC010000039.1 GCA_949474265.1 uncultured bacterium
TTATACTCAAGGTACTTTTTGGCATCCTCTGCCTGCTTTTTAAGAGGTCCCATCTGTCTTTCAATTTCAAAAATAATATCATCAATTCTGACAAGATTTTCTCTTGTTCTGTCAAGCTTTCTCTCAGCTTCATCTTTTCTGGATTTGAACTTTGCAACTCCGGCAGCCTCTTCAAACATAGTCCTGCGTTCTTCTGGTTTTTCATCCACAATTTCACTGACTTTACCTTGCCCAATAACAGAGTAACCATTTTTTCCAATACCACTGTCAAAAAGCAAATCAGTAATATCTCTCAAACGGCAGGTATTTTTGTTTATTTGATATTCACTTTCTCCAGAACGATAGAGTTTTCTTGTGATAGACAATTCATCATAAGCAATATTAAAAAATCTGTCTGTATTGTCAAAAGTAAGAGTCACTTCACAATATGACAAACTTTTTCTCTTTTCAGTACCCTTAAAGATGACGTCTTGCATGTTGTCACCACGCAAACTCTTGGCACTTTGCTCACCCAAAACCCATCTGATAGCGTCAGAAACATTACTCTTTCCGCAACCATTAGGTCCAACAATGGCAGTAAATCCACCATTAAACTCAATTATTGTTCTGTCTGCAAATGATTTAAAACCTATCATTTCAATTCTTTTAAAATACATATATCCACCTTATAATCAATCATTAGTTATGATTTAATAATGTTATTCTTCCTCTTCTTCAAACAGTTTCTTAAGTGCAACATAAGCACAGTTTTGCTCGGCACTTGTCTTATCTTTTCCGTATCCAACAGCAATTTTGTCATCATCCATAAAAAAACTAGCTTCAAAGTTGTCATCAACTTTTACAGTTTCGTATTTTATAGCACACTTGAAATTTGCTTGAATAAGCTCTTGCAACTGCGACTTATAGTTGTCATCTTTTGCTGTTTCAAACTCTTCAATATGAAGCATTTGAATAACAAATTTTCTTGCCTCATCCAAACTGCCATCAAGATATATCCCCGCAATAATAGCTTCAATAATATCACACTTAATTGCTGAAGTAATCTCGCCATTCATGCTTTTTCCAAGAATAACCTCTTTCTCAAGTTCAAGCTCGTCAAAACATTCGGATAGATGTTTTTCAGAAACATAGTGAGAACGCAAAACAGTAAGTTCTCCCTCTTGTTTATCACAATGCTTAAACAAATATTCGCCGACTAAAAAATTTAATATACTGTCACCCAAAAATTCCAATCTTTGATAGTTATCTTTAGACTTTGAAGGATGAGTCAAGGCAGAAGTAAGCAAATCTTTGTTTTTAAATTTATAATTAATTTTTTTGTCAATCATTTTTTATCTCCATTTTTGATTGAACTTGTCCAACAAGCGATTCTATCTTTTCATTCAGTTTCTTCTCGTGCAAAAGTGCCACTTGTAAAATTGTATTGCAGAAGTTTAATCTATTTGCAGAGCCATGAGTTTTTACAACGAGTTTCTTACAACCCAAAAATGGAGCTCCGCCATATTTGTTTATATCCATTTTGTTTTTAAGCCCCTTAAATTTGCCCATAAGAAGTGCTCCAAGAGCAGTAAAAACATTTTTCTCCGCTTCTTTTTTTATCAATTTAGACATCCCTGCAGCAACACCCTCTGTCGCTTTTAAAAGCACATTTCCAGCAAAACCATCTGTCACAATGACATCAACATCTCCGGACATAACTTCTCTTGCTTCAGCATTTCCAACAAAATTGATAGGCAACTTTTGCATTAATGGATAGGTTGATTTTGTGAGTTCATTTCCTTTATGCTCCTCTGCACCATTATTGAGAAGGGCAACTTTTGGAGCTTCAACTTTGTTCATGATTGAATAATAAGCTGATGACATAATTGCAAAGTGCAACAAATGCTCACTCTTACAGTCAACATTTGCACCACAATCACAAATCATAACACTTTTCCCTTCCTGTACAGTTGGCAAAATAGAGCAAAGAGCCGGACGAGAAATCCCCTTAATTCTTCCAATCTTAAGGATTGCACCTGTAAGCACAGCACCTGTGCTTCCAGCAGAAACAAGCCCAACAACTTCATCATTCTCTTTCAAAAGGTCAAATGCTTTGACCAAAGAAGAATCTTTTTTTTGTCTGATGGCAAGAGTTGGTTGGTCATCATTTGTGATAACCTCCTTAGCGTCAACAATTTCAACTCTCTCATCTCTTCCAGAAAGAATTTTCTCAAGTTTTTCTTTGTCTCCTGTCAAAACAATATTTACATTTTTGTTTTGTTTCACTGCAAGAACTGCCCCTTCAACAACTTCAATAGGAGCATTATCTCCACCAAAAGCATCTACAATAATTTTCATATCGTCTCCTAAGGGCAATGCCCCATTATTTTATAATATATAATATAACAAAATTAAGAGCAAAAAGTCAAAAGAATACACGCCAAAAAGCCAAATTTAAAATCCATACCCCCTTGACAAAGAGCAACAATATGATATAATCATTGCATAGGAGAACTTTGATGAAATATATTTTGACTGATGAATCAATTTTCACAGAAGGTCATAGACTTTTTCGCATCATGGCAATTTCTGACATCAAAGATGAGCACGGAAACGTTTTGGTTCATGCTGGAGAAAAAGGTGGCTTTGTTGAATCCACAAAAAATCTTTCACAGGATGGGTCTTGTTGGATTTATAATAACGCTATGGTATTTGAAAATGCAACAGTTACTGAACATGCTCAAATCCGTGATAATGCAAAGATTTACACCTATGCAAAAATAAAACACAGAGCAATTGTTAGAAATAATGCAGAAGTAAGTGGCTGTTCAGCCATTTCAAACTCCAGCATTGTTGGTGATTATGCACAAGTTTTCGGTTTTGTAAAGATTGCTGGAAACAGTGAAATATCTGGCAATAGCATCCTTCATCAAAATGCTGAAATATTTAATTCAAATGTTTATGGCAATGCAAGAATCTTTGGATTTGCAAAAGTTTGGAGATGTAGTATTCATGAAAACTCACTGATTTATGACTATGCACAAGTTTTGAGATGTAAAGTATTTAAAAATGCAAAAATTTACAGAAATACGTATGTCCAAAACAAAGATGTTACCTCCGACATAAGCAATCCGCTAAACATAAAAGGCAATCCAAATGGCGAAGGCAAATAAAAAATTAAATTATAGAAAAAAGAGGTCAAAAATGACCTCTTTTTTCAAAACCAAACTCTTTGAAAGCAATAAAAAATCTCAATCATACGACTGAGATTTTTAAGTTATGCTTTTTTCTTTTTATCTTCAACAACTGTCTTGTTTTTATATGTCCCACAGTTTTTGCAAACAGTGTGTGGAGTCTTAAGCTCATGACATTTTGGACATTCAACAAGTGTAGGTGCTTCAGTTTTGAAATTTGCAGAATTTCTTGTGTTTCTTCTTTGTTTTGAAACCTTATGTTTTGGAACAGCCATTTTGATTTCTCCTTTTTGTAATCTAATTTAAGAAAATGGGCAATTTAAGCCATAAAATCTTACTCATGCTCCCCTATTTTAACCCATAGCGAGAGATTTGTCAAGTTTTATTTAGACTTTTTTACACATTTTGAACAATTCTTTTTTGCAAGAGCGGACACAATTTTCTTTGTATCTCTAGCCATAAGAAGTTCTTCATCTGTTGGAACAACAAAAATTTTCACATTTGATTTTGCTGTTGAAATGAGATTCACTTCTCCACGTTTGAAGTTTTTGTTCTTCTTTTTATCAATGCAGATGCCAAGGTGTTCAAAGCCTGTCATAACTCTTTCTCTCATATCATCTCTATTTTCGCCAATTCCGCCTGTGAATACAATTGCATCAACTCTGTCCATAAGTGGAAGATATGAAGCGATATTTTTCTTGATTGAATGAGCAAGCATTTTGAGTGCAAGTTCACATCTCTCATCACCTTCATTTGCTTTTGCAGTGACTTCTCTTTGGTCACTTGTAAGTCCAGAAATACCAAGAAGTCCGCATTGCTTATTGAGATATGAAACAGCCTTATCAACAGTCATATTTTTCTTTTCGCAAAGATATTCAACAACAGTTGGGTCAACATCACCACTACGAGTCCCCATCATAAGACCTTGAAGTGGAGTAAGCCCCATAGTTGTGTCAACACTCTTTCCATTTACAACAGCGGTAATGCTTGAGCCATTTCCAAGGTGAGCAATGATAATATTGAGCTTGCTTTGAGGTTTGCCCAAAATTTTTGCCATCTCTTGTGTGATAAATTTATGGCTTGAACCATGGAAACCATATTTTCTGATTTTAAATTTCTTTGCATCTTCATATTTGATTGGATACATATATGCTTCTTCAGGCATAGTTGCATGGAAAGCAGTGTCAAACACAGCAA
>CASXBC010000040.1 GCA_949474265.1 uncultured bacterium
GTTTCGGCTGAGCCAGCGGTACATGTTTTGACAAAGCAGGTTTCTGACATTTCTGGAAACACAATTTCAAAAAGGGTGCTTAGGACAAGTTTGTCTATTGGTGTTGCCATAAGTCTTTCTTTGGCAGTTGTCAAGAGTGTGTTTTCTGTTAATATAATGTATTTCATGCTTCCTATGTTTGTCATAAGTCTTGCCCTTGCTTTTTACAACCCAAAACTTTTTACTGCGGTGGCATTTGATGCTGGAGGAATTGCTTCGGGACCTATGAGTGCGACATTTTTGCTTCCTCTAGTGAGCGGAATAACCATAGCAACCGGCGGTGATGTTATGACAGGTGCTTTCGGAACTGTGGCTCTTATTGCAACAACACCAATTTTAGTTATCCAAATATTGGGTGCAATTGCCAAGACTGCACTCATCAAAAGGACAAAGAAATTGCCTGTGCCTGCACTTTCAGAGAAAGATATTACCGTGATTGAATATGACTATTAAGGAGGAAAAATGAAGAAAACAAATCGTTGCCCATACAAAGCTTTGATAGTCATCATAAATGAGGGGCGAAACATAGAAGATAAAGTTTTGTATGTGCTTAAAAATTTTGATTTATCAAGGAATTTTATTTCATTTGCTAAGGGTACTGCACCTTCAAATCTATCAGATTTTTTTGGATTTGGTGTAGATAATAAGATTGTAATTTCAACTTTTGTTGAAGTTGAAAAAGTAAGTGAGATTGTTGAGGATTTGAAAGAGCTGTTGCAATTGGACAAGAAGAACAGAGGTATGATTTTTACCTTGCCAATAACTGCACTTAGCAGCAATATTTTAGGATTATGGAGGGATAGCAGTGAAGATAAAAATAACTAATGAAAAAGCAGAAAAAGGAAAAACTGCAAAAGCAAAAGTCACAAAGAGCAAGGCTAAATCAAATGTAATTCAGTTTGAACTTATTGTGACTATAACAAATCGTGGCTATTCTGATTTTGTTGTGGAAGCTGCAAGAAATGCTGGAGCAAGCGGAGGAACAATAATAAACGGAAGAGGCACAGGAATTCATGAAAAAGAGAGTATTTTGGGTGTCTCTATTCAGCCTGAAAAGGAAATGGTGCTTACTCTTGTAAAGAAAGAAGAAAAAAGCAAAATTATGAAAGCAATTGTAGAAGGTGCAAATTTAAACAAAGAAG
Source organism: uncultured bacterium (assembly GCA_949474265.1). GTDB lineage: Bacteria > Bacillota > Clostridia > Christensenellales > UBA1242 > Caccovivens. The sequence continues at coordinate 1,182 of CASXBC010000040.1, forward strand.
GCAAGGGGATTTGTTTTAGTATGCCTGTTGAGGATGTTGCTGGAATTAATCATTTTTTGAATGGAAGTGAAGAGGTTGAGTTTGCAGAAGAGCAAAAGCTTGAGCAAGAAAAAGTGAAAAAGGCTGAGCAAAAGTCAAATGTGAAAACAGAAAGCTCAATTAAAAAAGTGGCTGACAAAAAGAAAAAAGGCTGACTTAAGTCAGCCTTTTTTTAATAATGGACAGAAATCATTGTGCTTTGTATTAAGATTCCCTTATAATAAATTATTAATCTGCAATTAATACTGTCTCGTATACTGTGAAAAACTAATTTTACTGTGATTTTTCCATTTTCGTATTTTTGCTCTAAAATTTCATAATCATCACCATAATCTGCCGTTTGGAAAAGCTCATAAGTGAAATCATTGTAAAAAGTGGCTTCTGTTGTTTCGTTGTAATTCTCGAAATCTGAGATTTCATACATTAGAGTGAACGGTTGATTTTTTTTATGAATATCATAATTGCTGTCAGCAGAAATTAAATAAGGGTACACCACATAAACATCACATGAAGCATATTGATTATCTTTTGTCCTCACTTCAATGGTGCATTTTCCGCAAGAGATGGCTGTGATGATGCCATTTTGGTCTACTGTAGCTATTGAAGGGTCTAAAGATGTGTAAATAGGTTCTCTGATTAGTGTGCCAGAAGCATGGTTTATTTTTGCTTGCAGTTGGTCATCAATATTATACAATGTGTAAGAGTCCCTTTCAAATGCAATGTTGTCAGGAGTTCTTTGCTCGTAATATTCTCTTCCAAAGGCGATTGAAGTTGTTATGATGTTTGAAGTCGTCAATGCAATTTGAAAGCCAACAAAGATGAGCATGAGAATAGTCAGGATTTTTCCTATTTTGAAAGGTGCTTTAGTTTTGAGCAATTTCATTTCTACAAGGCAATTGAGAAGTATTGAAAATGTAAAAAGTGCAAATGTGACACCACAAACAATATAGTATTTTTTGAAGTATTTATCTTTTACTAATCCCAGATAAACAAAGGAGGTGACCATAAGTCCAAAACAGAGGAAAAGTAAGATGTATTTTAAAATTGAAACAAACTTATTCCCTCTTTCAGCAAGGCTGACAATGATTTGCAAAATGCCAATAGACAGACTGAATACAAGCAGTACCCAATGAGCATAGTTTGGCAGAATATCAAAAATTTCGCCAAGGGATTCTCCAAGTTCCCAAATGTTTATATCATTGTCTATCAGCCAGCCAAAGCCTGCACAAGCACAAATTATTGCACAAACTGTGAGAGCAATTTGAATAATTAGCATATAGTAATTTTTGAAAAAATTAAAGCATTTTTGATTTAGATTTAAGTTTTCCTTTGAATTTGTGGTCTCTTGTGTTTCGCCAAGCAATTCTCCGATGCTCATATTAAAAGTTGATGAAAGTTTGTAAAGCGAATTTATGTCTGGTTCACTTTGCCCAAGTTCCCACTTGCTGACGACATTGTTTGAAACGTGCAATTTTTCAGCCAATTCTTTTTGCGTCATATTTTTTTGTTGGCGAAGTGTTTTTATTCTTTCGCTGATATTTTGCATTTGTTTTCTCCTTTTAAATATTATACTCTACACACAGTGGTTATACAAGCAAAAGCAATCTTTAATTTTGAGAATATTTCTCTAAATTGTGTGAAAATGGTTTAATAAATAAAAAAGATTGGATTACCAATCTTTTTTTAACTTTTTAATAATGCGTTTAAATTGAATTTCCTTTTCTCTTGGTGTCCTTTCAATGATGCCTAAACTATTTATTTTCATAAATTTATTTTCATAAATCATGAGGCACAAGTTTACTCCAGAATAAGAGAGGGAGAATACAACCAGTAAAATTTCAAAAACAACAATATTTTTTAACATTCCAACAAAAATCATGATTGCAAAAGACAAAACTCTTGCGACTGCAAGCATGGTTTCAACTATTGTTTGATGTTCAGATATTTCACTGTAAAGTCCAGCCTCTTTGAGGGTACTATTTCTGTAGACATCAAAAATTGCACTGAAAATAATTTTTGAAATTGCCATCAGCAAGTTGAAAATAATGACAGTTATGTAAGATGAGGTGATTACAAATAGTATGCTTGAAAACAGTGGCAAAGCTATTACTATTGAATAGAGCCAATTTCTTTTTGCGGGTTTTGTAAATTTAGTTATCAGCATAAGTTCTACAATGGTGACTGCACCAATAATACTTGTTATGCTTCCAAGGCTGAGTGAGGAGCCGAATTGGAGCATTATGCAAATGCTTAGCAAATTGTTTGTGATAGTGGTGAATCCATAAACGAAAGAAGTCTTGTATATAAACAAAATCTTTTGCCTTGCTTTTGGGTGTTCTTTAAGTTTTGCA
>CASXBC010000041.1 GCA_949474265.1 uncultured bacterium
ACCACGAAGCTGATTGTCAATACGTCTTGATTCATGTCTCTCTGTGCCAATGATATGCAAACCGCCAGCCTTTTTAACTTCTTCTTTTTCAGCATCAGTGGTCTTTTTATATTCTTGATAGAGAGTGTTGTATCTCTCTCTAGCTCTGTTCATTTCTGGGTCATCCAGAGTGTTGAAAGCAGTAGCATAAGAAATTTGTTCATCAGAGAAGTTTTCATCTTTCATCTTTCTTTTTGCCATAAATTCTGCATTTCCGCCAAGCAAAATGTCAGTTCCACGACCAGCCATGTTTGTAGCAATAGTTACAGCACCTTTACGACCTGCCTGTGCAACAATTTGGCTTTCTTGCTCGTGATTTTTAGCGTTCAAAACAGTGTGTTTAACTCCGCCCTCTTTAAGAGCCTTTGAAATCAATTCACTCTTTTCAATTGTAATAGTACCAATAAGGATTGGTTGACCAAATTCATGTCTTTGTTTGATTTCTTCAACAATTGCCTTGAGCTTTCCTCTTTCGGTTGTAAAAATGATATCTGGCTCGTCAATTCTGATATTTGGCTTGTTTGTAGGAATAGTAACAACATCAAGATTGTAAATTGTTCTAAATTCGCCCTCTTCTGTCTTGGCAGTACCTGTCATACCAGACAGTTTTTTATAAATTCTGAAATAATTTTGGAAAGTTACTGTTGCCAAGGTCTTGTTTTCATCTTTAATGTCAACTCCTTCCTTAGCTTCAATTGCTTGGTGAAGTCCATCATTGTATCTTCTTCCAGGCATAAGTCTTCCTGTAAATTCGTCAACGATAACAACCTCGCCTTCATCATTCACGATGTAGTTTTCATCTCTAAACATTACAAAATTTGCTTTGAGAGCATTGTTGATATAGTGATTAAGCTCCAAGTTGTCGACATCTGACAAATTCTCAAGATTATAAAATCTTTCAGCCTTAGCTACACCGCTGTCTGTCAAGTTGAGTTGTTTTGTCTTTTCATCTTTTTCATAATCTTCGCTCTTAAGCATCTTTGCAAACTTTTGTGCCTTTACATAGTTGTCTCCTGATTTCATCCCCTTACCAGAAATGATAAGAGGAGTTCTCGCTTCATCAATGAGGATTGAGTCAACTTCGTCAACAATGGCAAAGTTGTGTCCACGTTGAAGACGTTGTTCGGCAGAAACAGCCATATTATCACGCAAATAATCAAAGCCGTATTCATTGTTTGTTCCGTAAGTTATGTCACATCTATAAGCTTCACGCTTTGCTTTCTCATCCATTCCAGAAACTATAACGCCAACAGTAAGTCCCAAAAATTTGTAAACTTTTCCCATCCACTCTGCGTCACGTCTTGCCAAATATTCATTGACAGTGACAACATGCACGCCAAGCCCTGAGAGTGCGTTGAGATACGCAGGAAGGGTGGCAACCAAAGTTTTTCCTTCACCTGTGTTCATTTCAGCAATACGACCTTGATGAAGTGCGATACCTCCCAAAATCTGCACATAGAAATGTCTCATTTTCAAAACTCTGTCAGAAGCCTCTCTGCAGACAGCATAAGCTTCTGGCAAAATATCCATAAGTGTTTCGCCTGCTGACAATCTCTTTTTAAACTCATCAGTGCAAGCACGCAATTCTTCATCAGAGAATGTCTTGTATTTTTCTTCAAAAGCGACAACTTTGTCTGCAATTTTTTTAAGTTTTTTTACTTGCGATTTATTTTCATTTCCAAAAAGTCCCATTTTGTCTCCTCACAACAAAAAATCAGGCTGTATTTTGCAGTTAAAAGTTTTTATTTCAACGCAAAAACATCCATTTTCTTGATAATTATTATCAATAATAGCAAAAATAATAAAAAAAAACAAGTTTTTTGAAGAGCAAACTGTCGATTGTGATTAAGCAAATAAAGTGACACTTTTGGATTGTCTAATTTTCAACAATAATTGACACTTTTATATTTGTATGTTATAATATAAAAAACTATGGAGGAGTTATGAGCAAAAAGTCTGTAATGGAAAATGTTACATATATAAACCATAAAGGTCCAAACAATTTATTCAATGGAATTGTCGCAAATCATGATGTCAACGGCACAGACCTTGGCAGTGTGTTTAATATTGAATATGAAATTCAAAAAGGTGATGTAAGTGTAAAAGAAAACTTACCTATTTTTGTTGCGCCAAATAGCACTCCTTACATGCAAGTGATGGATGGAACAAATCCAAAACTTGTTCAAATTGACAAAATACAATACAGAGAGATTTCTGTGCAAACAGTAGTAGTCAACCCACTTACCTCAACGCCAGAAAAATTGGTTGTGCAAAAATCAGTTGTAGTTTTTAAAGGAGCTGATGGCAAAGACTACCCTACTTCTATAGAGCTTTCAAAAAACGGAAAAGCGCTTATGAATCTTCAAAACCTTGCTCAAGTTGCAATCTCTCCTATTCAACCTGCTCCACCTGCACCAGCAATTCCAGATATTCCTGCACCAGCAACAAGAAAAACTCTTGAAGAACTGAAAGCTATGGCAACAGAAGTGACTATTGGTGCAAATTTCCCAGACCCAAATAATGTCATTCTCGTTGACAGCACTATTTCTCCAAACCCACAAATTGATATGCTTTCTGAAAAGGTATCAAGCATTACTTATTCAAAAATTAAAAAAACTACTCCTAGAGATGCTAGATATGACAGATTCTCAACAGCAAGCTACCCTGACAGAGAAAATATTGAAGAAATAGGTGTTGAATACTATCTCAGTTTCAAACACACAAAAGCAGCCGCTGCTGGCGGAACTCCAACTGACACTACTGACAGAATTGCAATCACTGTAGACTGCTACAACCATGTTTTTGCAACTTTGGACTTCGGCTCTGGAGAACAAAACTATATACTTGAAGGTACCGGCACAGCAAAACCTCCTGTAAAAGAAGGTGAAGAGTCATTTACAGAAGACGAAGTTGTTTATCTCGATATAATCAACGACAAAGGTCAAAAGCAAAGGATTTATTTGCCTGCTGAAAAGAGTAAAAATAAAGAGTTTATAGCAAATCTTAAAAAGACAATTGAAAAGGAAAACCAGCTTGAAAACATAGATATGGTTGTTCCTCCTGAAACAAGAAAGCTGTCAGACACTCTTATGAACGAAGTATTTACAGAAGACAAAACCCCTTCTGGTCCTCTTTCCTACAAAAAAGATGACACAACTTACTTCTATTTGCCATGCAAAAATGGTTCTACTCAAAAATATTTCAACTTTTCTCAAAAAGATGGAGACACCTCACTTTATGTCAATCTTGACAAAGTAAAAAATCCAACTCCACCGCCTGATTTTTTTGCAGATGACACAACATATAAAGTTGTTGGCTATGATGTTGATGCAAGTGGAGCAATTAAATTAAAAATTTCTAATGGTGAAAAAATTTTCTCTACAGTCACACCTGTTATGGCTGAAGAAGTACCTGACCTTTTCAATCCACCAACAACACCTACAGCCCCTTACACTCCAAAGTATGCTGACCCAACAGGCATTGTAAGTGGCACAACTTTCACCGAAGATGAAGAGAAGACAATCCC
>CASXBC010000042.1 GCA_949474265.1 uncultured bacterium
ACATTGAAATGGGTCTGACAAAGGCAAGGATGCAGTTAATTTATAAAAATCTCCATTTTACTGACTTTTAAAACGCGTTTGACCCAAATTTGACCCAAAAAGTTTGCCAAAAACCGCAACGCAACAAAAAAGACACACGAGATATTGTGTTTTTCGTGTGTCTTTTCATACCATTGGTGGGAGTTATAGGGCTCGAACCTATGACCCTCTGCTTGTAAGGCAGGTACTCTACCAACTGAGCTAAACTCCCTCAATGCTCTCTAAATATATCATATCTAGAGAGCAGGTGTCAACTTATTTTACAAATTTTTTACAAAATTTTAGTCAAAGCAAATAATTATCTTAAATGACAATACACCCTCAACAATTTTGCTTTCAAGATTGCTATCAATCTCATACAACAAATCAATCAAGTCATTAACATCTTTCAAGTCTTCTGAGAACACTCTTTGAGCATAGCCATTGTCTGGGAACAGAATGTTTGCCAAGCTAACTTCTTGTTCTTCATTGGAGTCTTTGTAGAATTTAGCCAAAGTCTCAGAGCTTCCTTCTTCCATCAAATCAAATACAGTGTAAAGTGAGATGTCAAAATTGTCAATATTTGTTATTGGTCTTTCTGTAAGCAAAGTCTTGCCTTTATAAACCTTGCCACTGTATCCCATTCCAGAATTGCTTGCAAAATCAACTTCAATATTTACTTTATCAATTATGCTTTCCTTAACAACTTTAAAAGTTATTTCTGCAGTTTCATGAGGATTAGCGGCAATTACTTGGCTGACAATTGATGACATATCATCTACTCTTGCATCATTATAAGTCAAATATGCAAATTTCCAGAACTTATGGTCTGCATTCCAACTTGATGCATTTTGCCAAATACTAAGTGATGATGAATCTTCATCTGAGAAATTCAATTCTGAAGCAATTTTATCATTGAGAGTAAGCCCAGAGCCTTCAAAATCTATTCTAGCTTTGTAAACTACTGCACTCTTTGAAACTTGAACAACAACATCTGTGTCAGAATTTATTTCTGTAACAATGCTTCCTGTTGAAACATCTTGCCATCCATAAGTGTATCCATTTTTAAATTCATAACCACCATTTTCAAGTTGCGTCTTAAAGCTATCAATTGAATCAAGTGTATATTTTTTGTTTGCATAAACAGGCTTCTTGTCGGTAGTTGTAACTTTTTTAAGCTCATTTCCTTTATCATCAAGATAAGTGAGATTTATACGTTTTGAATCAACCCACTTTCCTGTCAAAACAATGTTTTCAGATTCAGTAAAGTTTGCTTTTGTATATTTTGTTGTATCATCTCCAATATACCAACCATCAAAAGTATATTCTGGATGTCCTTCAAATTCCAATGTGTGAAGAGCATCACCGTAGATAAATTCCTCAACTTGTGTAGCTTCAGGAATTGTCTCTGGTGCAGGCTTTCCATCTACAATAAGTCCATGCTTGCTTGTTGGCACTTCGTTCACTTCAACACCACCAAGTCCGCTTGGCTTTTGGAAATATTTATAAGAAACATTGAAACGCTTAGCTTTGAAAACAGCAACAAGATTTTGATATTCTGTCATCTCAACTTTTGCATCTGGTGTTGTGATGGCATATTTAACTGTGTCAATTGTCTTGCCTTGTTCAAGTTCTTTAACATAAGCCTCATGAGTGCCAGCATACCAACCTACAAAGTCATAGCCAACAGCATAGGTTTTGAATGTAACAGTCTTAAGGTGACCATCAGTAATCTTTAAGTCTTTGCTAATATTTGCAACTTTATCTTTGTAAGAGACTTCTGCAGTCGCTCCATCAATTGTTTTTTCTACAAAGATTTCAATAGAAACGGTCGCATTGATTGAATAATATGCAGCCATTGCTGTGCCAGCAATCATAAGTGGCAAAACAACCACAAGTGCACAAATAATCAAAACTTTTGAGAGCGTTCTAGACATAAAAAACCTCCTAATAACATGTTGTATTATAGCACATCAATTTTGTAAATACAATAGCAAAACCAAAAAATTTTTATAATTTTGAGCAGTTTTTGACAAAAAAGTTGCAATTTCGCATGTTTTTAGCCATCCATAATCATTTTATCGGCAATCAGAGCAATAAGTTCTCCGTTTGTTGGCTTCTCATTTCTATTATATATTTTAAGTCCGAAAATATTATTTATATTTTCAATTTTGCCTCTGTTCCATGCAACTTCAATTGCATGTCTCATGCCTCTTTCAACCTTGCTTGAGCTTGTTTCAAATCTTTCAGCAATTGTCGGATAGAGTTTCTTTGTTATTGAACCAATAATCTCTGGCTCTTCAACCGCAAGCTTAACAGCCTCTCTCAAAAATTGATAACCTTTGATATGTGCAGGGATACCTATGCTGATAAAGATGTTTGAAATTCTCTCATCAAGTTGTCTTGTTCCATCCTTGTGATTGCTGTTGTTTAACACTTCAACAATCCTGCTTTCAAGATTTTCTGGTGAGATTGGTTTAACCATAAAATAACTTGCTCCTGATTGAACTGCTTTTGTCACAAAACCACTGTGGGAAAGATTTGAAACAAAAAACACTTTTGGCATTTTATCTTTCAAAACTCTTATTTGGTCAAGCACAGCAAAGCCATCCAAGTTTGAAAGCACAACTTCCATAACCAAAATGTCTGGCTTCAAGTTCAAGACATCTTCAACAACTTTAACTCCATCACTGCTTGTGCCCACAACTTCAAAGTTTCCATTTTGTTTAAAATAATCAATCACGCTTGCACTCTCATCACTGTCTGCAAAATAAATCTTTGGTAAATGTTTTTCTATTATATTATCCATATTCTTCTCCTTACTTTTTTGCTATCATCCGCAAAACAGGTATAAGATAACATAATTTGACAAAATATCTAAATATAAAATTGCACTATTTTGTCGCCAGAAAAAGACTATTGTCGAATTTTGACTAAAGACCCAATTTGCAACTGAAATTTAAAGAATTTACTAAAATTTTTAAGATAAAACTCACAAAAAAAAGGAGAGTTACCTCCTTTTTATTTTATATCAAAATACACCTGAGCCTTCCTTGAAAGTATAAGTAAACCTCATGCCAAGCACTTCATCTAGCCATGGTCTAACTTGCGTGCCTGTAGAAGTGATTGCAACACCTGAGCCAAGGTTTGACAAATCTCTTGTCCAATATGAAACT
>CASXBC010000043.1 GCA_949474265.1 uncultured bacterium
TTCCTGTGATAGCCTTGATTGAAAGTGCAGCACCCCCACGAGTGTCACCATCAAGTTTTGTAAGCACAACTCCTGTTATATCAAGGTCATTGTTAAAACTTTCACTGATTGTAACAGCATCTTGCCCTGTCATTGAGTCAACAACGAGCAAAATTTCAGTTGGCTTAACTTCTTTCTTAATTTCCTTAAGTTCTTGCATCAATTCTTCATTGATATGAAGTCTGCCGGCAGTATCAATAATCACTGTGTCAAAGCTCTGCTTTTTTGCATGCTCAAGAGCTTGTTTAGCAGTTTTGACCGGATTTTGTGTGCCTCTTTCAAAAACTTCTGTATTCGCAGATTTTCCAACAACTTGAAGCTGATTGATTGCAGCTGGTCTATAAATATCGCAAGCAACCAAAAGAGGTTTCTTTCCACTTTTCTTCAAATGATATGCAAGTTTTCCACACATGGTTGTCTTTCCTGCACCCTGAAGTCCACACATCATAATGATGGTTGGAGGATTTGAAGCAATTTGAAGCTTTTGACTGTCAGAAGAAATAAGAGCTGTCAATTCGTCACGAACAATCTTGATAACCATTTGTCCTGGTGTCAAGCTCTTCATAACCTCTTCACCCATAGCCTTTGCACTTACATCTGCCACAAACTTCTTTGCAACCATATAGTTTACATCAGCTTCAAGCAGAGCAATTCTGACTTCTCGCATAGCTTCTTTAATTTCAAGCTCTGTAAGTTTTCCTCTTTTTGTAAGTTTTGAAAAAATATGATTTAATTTTTCTGATAATGATGAAAATAAAGCCATTATATATCCTTTAAAATTTTTTCGACTTTTAATCTTATTTCAGCAGAACAAGTATTGTCCAATGCAATGTCTTTTATAGCATCTGCAAACTTTTCATTCTTTTTTACAATTTGAAGTTTTGCTTCAAGTTCTTCCAGCTTCTGACATGACTTATCAATTGCATCAAGCACTGCCTGCCTTGATATATTTCGTTCTTTTGCAATTTCTGCAAGTGTCATGTTGTATTCAAAATACATACTCACAATTTTTTGTCTGTCATCACTAAGCAAATTGCCATACACCTCAAAAAGCTTTCCATACTTTACAAAATCTTGCAATGCAATTTTAGCCATTTCAACCTCATTTGTCAAGCAAAACTGCTTTACATTTTGTATTCTAACATAAAGCTATATTTTTTGCAAGTGTTTTCTATGAATTTATGGCAACAAATTTGAAATAATTGTATTACTCAAGTGATAATATATTGGATTTAAGCTTAATATCCCATCTTCTTCATACAAAATTTCTTGACTGATATAATCATTGTAATATTTGTTTTTGGTCATGTCATAACCCATATCTTTCACTTTTGAAAGAGAAACACCAAGTCTGCACCTTAGCCCAAGCATTATGACCTCTTCAATCTCTTCATTTGACTGCAAATCTTCTTCTTGAATTATGCCTAGTTCATATTCTTCAAGCGTCTCAGCGTTGTAATATCTTCTAGTTCCCTCAAAAGAATGAGCACCAAGACCAAAACCAAAATAATCTCCCCTCTGCCAATAATTTAGATTATGTTTACTTTCAAAACCCTCAAAAGCAAAATTTGAAATCTCATATCTCTCCATCCCTTTGTCAATAAGGTAAGTCGACAACTTGTTAAATGCCTCAATGGTTTGCTCATCTGTGAGAGGCTTGTACTTTTTCTCTGCTATTAATTTGTGTATTCTCGTGTCTTCATAAATCTCCAGCAAATAGCAAGAAATATGTTTTACCCCTAGTGACAAGAGTTCATAAGCATATTTACACAAATCTTTTCCTGTCTCATCCTCAAGCCCCACTATCAAATCAGCCGAAACATTTGCAAAATATTTTCTTGTGAGTTTGATTTTTTCAATAGCAGTTTTGTGGTCATGAAGCCTGCCAATTTTCTTAAGACTTTTATCTTTAAGTGATTGAACTCCTACGCTAACTCTGTTTACCCTCAAGCTTTTCCACATCAAAAGTTTTTCTTCTGTAATTGAATTTGGATTTGCTTCAATAGTAAACTCAGCATCCTCAATTATATCAAAACAATCAAAAAGAGTTTTAACTATTTTTTCAATCTGCTTTGGCTCCAATATGCTTGGCGTGCCACCACCTATGTAAATGGTTTTGACAGGCTTGTTGCATTTTCTTCTTTTTATCTCATCACAAAGAGTTTCAATATAATTTTCAATAGTTTGTGAATTTGCACAAAAAGAAGCAAAAGCACAATAGTTGCACTTCTGCTTACAAAAAGGTATGTGAATATAAATTGACAAGGCATCTTTTATCATCTATTTAGATACTCCAAAATATTTTGCACTGTCATTCAAATGTCCCTTTCCATTCTCAATCATTTTTTTCATAAAATCTGATTTTTCATAAGTATATCTTCTTGTTCTCAAAGTCATTTTAGATAAAGAATACCTAAGTCTAAGTAGCTGAAACTTATCTTCAAAATCTGCTGGCTTTTGAGCAACAGAAAAATAACCATCAAGAAAATTATTTAGTCTTTCAGGCTTAAAAAACAAACTCCAACAGGCTATGTCTGTTACAGAATCACTAGCAACACATTCATCAAGGTCAATTATTCCATTTATCTTTTTTCCATCAGTAAGCATATTCCAATTCGCAAAATCATTATGCACCAACACACCCTGCTCACATTTAAGCAATGGATTATCTTTTGAAAAAAGCTTTTTAAAGCCATTTGCTTTTTCTTTTGAAATTACTTCATGACGAACAAGTGTTTCCAAATCGAAATCAAGCCCAGCAACAACTGAATCATAGAAAGAATTATGAAGTCCTTTAAGCACACCTTTTTTTGCAAGATTATTATCAAAAGGTCCAAAGCCATCAACTTTTATCTTGTGAATCTGAGCCATAGTTTTTCCAATTTCAAACACAATTTTTTTCTCTTGTTCGGGATTATCTCTCAAAAACCATTCAACAACTGTTCCGTCTATCTTTTCAATAATTTGAAATGCACAGTCATCTTTGTTTTCGCAGTCATGAATTGCATAAGTGTGATAAGATGGCAGACCATTTTCAAGCAATAACTTTGCCACCAAACTTTCAACATAAAAATATCCATTTTCAATGCCTCTTGGATGACAGCGAATAATAACATCTTTTCCACTTCTTAAATGCCCAACC
>CASXBC010000044.1 GCA_949474265.1 uncultured bacterium
ACTTGTGGAACGCTCATAACGGCTTGACAAGCTTTGATTCCTGCGATATTTGCTGGCATGTGGAGTGGTCCAAGTGGGACAAGTTTTTCAAGGTCTTTCATAACCTTTGGAGTAATCAAAACTGAATCTGTATATATTTCTCCACCATGCAAAACTCTGTGTCCTACCGCACCAATCTCATCAAGGCTCTTAATAACTCCATATTCTGAATTAGTCAAAATTTCCAAAACTTTTGAGATAGCCTCTTCATGATTTTTTGCACCAGGAAATTCAAGAACTTTCCCATTTGCTTTAAGAGAAATCACAGGTCCTGTAAGACCAATCTTTTCACAATTTCCTTTAGCCACCAACTTTTCATTTTTCATATCAAGAAGTTGATATTTAAGTGAAGAACTTCCTGCATTGATAAGTAAAACTTTCATAATCTTTCCTCCCTGGGCTTGCTGCCCTTTTTATTATTTTATTATAACTTTTCTATCCAATTTTAAAAACAAATCTGCCTATTTGGATTTTTTCTTTGATGCCTTTTCATCATCTTCACATTGCAGAGCAGTGATTGCACTGACAATGACAATGTCGTTTACATTGCAACCTCTAGACAAATCATTAACCGGTTTTTTAAGTCCTTGTAAGATTGGTCCAATTGCATTAAGTCCACCAATATATTGCATAGTCTTATAGCCAATATTTCCAGCCTGAATGTCAGGGTAAATCAAAACATTTGCAGTGCCTGCAAGTGGACTATCTTTTGCTTTGGTTTCTGCAACCTGTGGCACCATTGCGGCATCAAATTGCAACTCTCCATCACAAAGGATATCTTTTTCTTTCTTTTTAAATTTCTCGCAAGCAATTCTCACTTTGTCAACAGCTTCGCTCTTTGCACTTCCCTTTGAAGAATATGAAAGAAACGCAACTCTTGGGTCAAGTCCAAAATCCTTTGCACTCTTGACACTTTGCCCTGCAATTGCTGCAAGTGTGTCACTGTCAGGAAATTCAATTATTCCGCAATCAGAAAGCACAAGTGCTTCATTATCCAAAAATTTGTTTTTTCCATACATCAAGAAACAAGATGAAACCGGGTCTTTTTTGTTTTTTGCTTTAATGATTTGAAGAGCAGGTCTAACTGTGTTTGCCGTTGAGCACTCTGCCCCAGCCACCATTCCATCAGCATAACCACACTCAACCAAAAGAGTGGCAAAATAATAAGGGTCTTTTTCAAGTTCGTCTGCCTGCTCCATTGTGAGACCTTTTTCTTTTCTCTTTTCATAAAGAGTTTTTACAAGTTTGTCTCTATTTGGAAAAGTAACAGGATTTACAATATCAAACTTTGAAAATTCTTTATCACGAAGAATCAACGCACTAGCATCACCAACAAGCAAAACTTTAACAATTTTTTTCTTTTGCAAAATTTTGACAGCTTCAAAAGTTCTGTCAGAGAAACTTACCTCAGGAAAAACAATGGTCTTTTGTTTAGCCTTTGCTCTTTTTACCAAATCTTCAATTTTATACATTTTCTATCTCCATTCTTTTCTGAAAAAATCTTAAATATAATATATCAATTGTTTCAAAAAAATAAAAAATTTGAAACTTGTTTGTTTCTGTAATCATTATAAAAAATCAGCTTGACAAAGTCAAACAAAAAAGGAGAGAAAATGAAAAAAATTGACCATCTGTCAAAGTCAAAATTTTGGACAACTTATTGCCTAACAGCTATCGTAATTTATTTTTTGGTCTGCATGCTTACCTCACCTGCCCACTACATCAGTCAATCTCTTTCAGGACTCTCCGCATGGGCTACCAGCGTGCTTCCAAGCGTCTTGCCATTTATGTTTTTCACAAAGGTGTTGTCATCCCTTGATGTCATGCAAACTCTCACACGTCCTTTCTCTCCAGCGAGTAAATTTTTATTCAAAACACCACCTATCTCAATTTACGCATTTTTTATGGCTATAATGTCTGGCTACCCTGTTGGCTCTAAGATGGTCGCAGACCTCTATCTTCAAGGAAAAATAACCAAAGAAGAAGCCTTCAAAATGTCCTCATTTTGCTCAACCTCTGGCCCAATGTTTATTATTGGAGCTGTTGGAGTAGGAATGTTCAAAAATCAGACAATCGGATATGTACTTTTTCTCAGTCATGTGTTAGGAGCAATTTTAAACGGTCTGCTTTTCAGAAATTTAAAAATCAAGGAAAACAATACAAATAATAGCGATGAAAATGACACTCAACAAAGTTCCCAAGCAAAAACAGATGTCAGCGAAATTGTTTTAAATTCCACACTTTCAATTCTTTCAGTTGGTTGCATTATCACAATATTCTTTATAGTCATTGAGTGCTTTTCGCCACTACTTTCTTTTCTTCCAGAAAATTTAAGATTTTTGGTGGAGGGATGTATTGAAATCACAAAAGGGTGTATTGACCTTGCCACTCTTAAAAACATTCACATAGCCACAATATTTGCCTCTTTTGTAATCAGCTTTGGAGGAATTTCAACAGTCTTACAATCTCTCACAATGTTATCAAAACTCAAAATGCCAGCAAAACTTTTCGTATTTCAAAAAATTTGTCATGCAGTTTTTTCTTGCCTGATTACAATTATACTTCTCACTTTTATCACTATTTAACTCTCGAGATAAAGAAAAAATAAAAAAGAGAAGTCATCACCTCTCTTTTTTAATAAATAGTATTTTTTACCAAAAGCACTTCACTATCCCGCCAAGAAATTGCCTGTGCCTGAGTTTCCAAAAAATCTGCCAGACACATTGTCCCATAGTCCAATCTCTCCTGTGTAATTATTTCGCACAGGCACAAAGTCTCTCACAAGTACATCATCATTCCATACCTTACATCCATACAATTTCGCCGAAGTTGCATAGTTTAGCACACCTGTTCTGCTTACACCAAACAAATATAAATTTGTTCTCGTATCCCAGCTTTCACTTTGCCAAGTTTTTACTGTTTCTCCATCAATTATCACTTTGTTTCTATCCAAGGTGTAAGTATGTTGATTAAGCCAATCGGCACCGCTCATTGTTTTGACTGCTTCATAGCTAAAATTGTAATAAGCATAACAGTTTGTATTCGCTGATGCCGCTTTGCCCAGCATAAAAG
>CASXBC010000045.1 GCA_949474265.1 uncultured bacterium
GTATTGCTTGTTGAAAAGCCTACAAAGGCATAGCCACTATTGGTGTTGACTGCAAAATCAAACTTTTGTCCTTTATGCACGGTGTAGGTATATAACTTCTCTGTTTGTGACTTGGTGGTTTTCGTTCCACTTGAATTGTAATAATTTACTATTACCATTCCTCCGTTTGCATTATCCACATCCGTATAACTTCCGTCTTTGTTGATTACTCTCAGATGTACAGTATTTGAAATTGTTATTGGTGTCCAATGTGCATAAACCGTTGTGCTGTATGAGTTTGAATAAGTCAAAGAGGATGAAATTTGGTTTCCTCCAGAAGAACTTGTCCACCATCCTCCAAAGGTGTAATTTGCCCTTGTTGGCGTTGGCAATGTTCCATAAGTTGAATTGTAAGTCACACTCTTGCTTGTAGGAGAAACACTACCTCCATTTGCATTGAAATTAAGAGTGTATGTCTTTGCTGTCCAATGTGCATAAATAGAAGTGTTATAAGCAAAATTATAAGTTGTTGTGGCTGAGATTTGATTCCCTCCAGAAGAACTTGTCCACCAACCATTAAAATTATAACCACTTCTTGATGGTGTCGGCAAAATTCCGTAATTTGCACCATATACTATTACTCTAGATGATTCAGTAAATGAAGGTATATTTTCTATCGTAAAACAACCATAACTATAACCACTATATTGAGAGACCAAATGTGCAATATAAATCCAATGAGTCCCCACGGAAAGGTAATATGACGCATTAATACTTTCCTCACTTGCCACATAATACGGATTATCCATTAATGAGTCATCACTATCCAATTCAGAAACACCAAATCCACACATACCAGAATCACCACTTCGAGAAAAGCTCTCTAGAGTGAAATTCAAAGTAAAACTTTTTACAACATAAAACTCAATCCTTGCTATGGCAAAATAATCACTATTTCCATAAGCATTGCTACTATAAAAATATATACCGCTTTCTTGTATATCAGTACCATCTGAGGTATTCCCTATCAAATTATTAAAATTAATACTAGCATACGAACTTGATGGTAGTATTCCACCATTTGGATTAAATGTCACTGTATAACTTTTCGCACTCCAATGTGCATACAAAGTTGAGTTTCCACTTATGTTGTAAGTCGAACTAGAAGTTTTCTTTGTTCCACCGCTGCTGCTTGTATACCAACCCAAAAAGTCATAACCACTTCTTGTTGGTGTTGGCATAGTGCCGTAAGTGCTTCCATATGTGACAGTTTTGGTATTCTCTTGAAATGTTGGAATTGTAAAATAATAACTCCCTTGCACATATTGAACATTTTTTACCCATAAATCAAAATAGAGTCTACTTATCCCTTGAGGGATTGAGTAAGTGTAACTATTTGAACTATTGCCTTTTGCAATAGCAACGATGTTTGAAGCACTATTTAATTCATAAGCAGCAACTTCTGCATCCTCACCATACATATCACAATACATATAAACTGTCATAGAAAAGCTTTTTGATGCGTTAAAAACAACCTCAATTGTCTCAAACTGTTCACCTTCAATAAAATAACCTTGATTATTTATTTCCCAAGAGTTTTCTCCGACTTGCTGCCAACCACCTGAAACTCCCGAAAAAGAAGACCATGAAGTTGTGGCATATGAGCCTGATGGCAAGGTTCCTCCATTTGGATTAAATGTCACTGTATAACTAGCATCGCCTGAAATATGGTCATTAAAAAATTCTGAAGATAAATTATCTGTTTGCGTCAGTAAAACAATACCACTAATCGCAAGTGTCAGCCCCATAAATATTGCAAAGCAAATTGAAGTTATACTTTTCATTAGTTATCCTTTTTCATTTTTTAAAATTGTAACATTTGAATATTAGTTATTTTTTTGATATTCACTATACTTTATGATTTTATTACATAATAAAATATTTACGTAATCAAAATGAAATTTTGTAAAAATATATTCAATTTCAGTATACCCCCCCCCCGTCACAAAATATCAAGCGATTTTCGCTTGTTTTTCTTCTTTTTAACAAAAAATAAAGGCTTTCTATGCCTTTATCTTTACTTTTATTATTGCATACTTGTCATCCAGCTTGAATCTTATCTCATATTCTCCTTCTATGTCTGACTTTATCTCATACAGTCTTTGCGAAAACTCTGACTCTTTCACACTTAAATTCTCTGTTATCTTCTCTATCTCAAACACTGTAAAATCTTCATCCGAGCATACTGTTACTCTCGCTGTCTTTCCTTTTTCTATCTCTATTGTTTTTCCATTTATGTTGCAGCCATGCCCTGTCAGTTTTAATTCTACTTCTTGTGCTGGTGTCTCTGGTTTCTCTTCCTCTTTGTCTGTCCCTGTATTGTCTCCAGGCTTATTCTCTCCATTATTTACATCATCCGTTTTCTTATTTACCAAAACCTTTATTCTCTTTTCATACACCAAGTTGTTGTGTCTTGCTGTTATTATCAGCTCTGTCTCTCCTACTACCTTTCCTAGCACTCCCTCTGTCTTTAGCTCTGCTATGCTGGAGTCTGCAATCCTCATTCTTATCTGTGCATCCTTTATGCTTGAGCTATACTCGACTTGCTTTATCTCCCCTTCTGTCACTTCTATGTTTTGTGCTGTTACAACAAGTTCGGCTTCTGCATCTTTATTTAAATATGCTCCAAGCAATATCCCAACAACTACCACCGCTACTACCACTATGCTTGCACACCATTTCATTATATTCTTCTCTTTCGTTTTCATACCTTATTGGTTATAACATATCAGATTATGTAAATCAACTAAATTTCGACACAAACTGATTTTGCCTAAAAATAGGACATTCCAGAGTTCTGACAACCGACAGAGTTTACACCCACATTGAAATGGGTATGACAAAGG
>CASXBC010000046.1 GCA_949474265.1 uncultured bacterium
GGACAAGAGATTTGTCAAACCTTGGCTCAGGGATTGCAATCACACCAACAGGCACGAAAGTTAGACCTTGGCTGGATGAAGTGCTTGGCATGAGATTTTCTTATACCTTCCGTGAAGCAAGCAATGCGGGGGGGGTAGAATAGTTGACATTTATGGTCAACATGAGGATGTTTATGCACACTTGCAAAATTGTCAAGATTTAAGTTTTGATGGGCAGTTAAACACATACACTTTGACTACACTAAAAAACAATGGCGACCCATATTATGTTGTGGCAAATCACTATGTAGAGCTTGAGGCTGGTGCAAAATATTTAATAACTGCCAATGTTCAAACGGCGAATGGGGAAGATGCAGTTATTGCTTTGCATTTTGGCACAGGTCCTTGGGATGATAAGGGGCAAGTAAGATTGCAAGGGGAAAATGCTTTGGCATATCTTACTGTTTCTGAGAGCGGAAGATATTATTTAGATTTTGAGGCAGAGGGAAACTATGGGCATACTGCAGGTGCAATCATAAAAGTCAAAGACCTTTGTTTCTATAAACTTTAACTTCGATTTAAAAATAAAAATTTTTTGAGACAAATTAAAAAAAGAGGGGATAAATTTGCTCCTCTTTTTTAATTTTATATAAAAAACTCAGTTCAGTTGCATTTTTTGCGGCAAAATATCTATTTTGTAGGTTTAAGCACGGTTTTTCCACCCATATACATTTGAAGAGGTTTTGGAACAAGCACACTTCCATCCTCTTGAAGATTGTTTTCAAGAAGGGCAATGAGAGCTCTTGTTGAGGCAAGCACAGTGTTGTTGAGGGTGTGGAGATAATATGTTCCGTTTTCTCCTTTTGCACGGATTGCAAGTCGTCTTGCTTGAGCATCTCCGAGTGTTGAGCATGAGCAAACTTCAAAGTATTTTTGTTGTCTTGGACTCCATGCTTCAATATCACAAGATTTAACTTTGAGGTCAGCCAAATCACCACTACAACATTCAAGTGTTCTTACAGGGATGTTTAAACTTCTAAATAGTTCCACAGAGAAAGCCCACATTTTGTTGTACCATTCCATGCTTTCTTCTGGTTTGCAAAGCACAACCATCTCTTGTTTTTCAAATTGATGAACTCTATATATCCCACGTTCTTCAATTCCGTGAGCCCCAACTTCTTTTCTGAAGCATGGGCTGTAAGAGGTCATAGTGATTGGCAGGCTCTTTTCATTTATTATTTGACCTTTAAATTTTCCAATCATTGAGTGTTCACTTGTGCCAATGAGATAAAGGTCTTCGCCTTCAATTTTGTACATCATAGCATCCATTTCAGCAAAACTCATGACGCCGTTTACGACATCTCCTCTTATCATAAAAGGAGGGATGCAATAAGTGAAACCTTTGTCAATCATAAAGTCACGAGCATAACTTATCATTGCACTGACAAGTCTTGCACCATCACCCATAAGGTAATAAAAGCCATTTCCACTTGTCCTTCCAGCACTGTCTTTGTCGAGACTTGAAAATTTGTCAAGAATGTCGGCGTGATAAGGAATGTCAAAAGCAGGAACATTTGGCTCGCCATATCTTTGAATTTCAACATTTTCACTATCATCTTTCCCGATAGGGACACTCTCGTCAATAATGTTTGGAATTGTCAGCATGATGTTTCTGATTTTTTCATCAAGTGTTGCAACCAATTTCTCTATTTCAGAGATGCGGTCATTGTTTTGTTTGACCTGCTCTTTGATTTTGTTTGCTTCTTCAATTTTTTTCTCTTTCATCAAAGCACCAATTTGTGCAGAGAGTGTGTTTCTGCTTGCACGAAGATTGTCCCCTTCAACTTTGAGTGCTCTGACTTCTTTGTCAAGTTTTTCAACTTCGTCAACAAGCTCAAGTTTGTGCTCTTGAAATTTCTTTTTTATGTTTTCTTTAACAAGTTCTTTATTTGTTCTTATAAGATTTATGTCAATCATTTTTGCTCCTTTTTATCATCTGAAAATAATTTTTTCAAATGAAATCTAATAGTCGTTTTTTTCAAAATATTATTAAAATATTTTACTGCAATGGAAACTTATTGTCAACAAATTGTCTCTTGTTGTTAGAAAAATACTTTTAAACAATTGAAAAATTAAAAGCATTATTCTATAATATAGAGCGTAGGAGAATTGGAAAATGAAAAAGGTTTTCAAAAAGTCTAGTTGTTTGATTGCGTTGGCATTTATTTTTGTGTTTTTTGCTTTTGGAATTTCTTTTGCTTTGCCAAGTGGGGCAAATGTGGCAAGTGCGGACACTTCGATAAAGGATACAAACATTGTTTACAATTCGGTTGACAAGGAAATTGTTGTCTCACCAGAAAAGGTTGTGGATATTACTGAGATGATAACTGTAAATTTTTATAAGTCAGGCATAAATGTTGGGCTTTCAAGAAACATATCAAAAGTTAATAAAATCACAGTCTTTTGAAATTGACAGGTTGGAAATGCTTATTGAAGAAAATCCAAATTATTTTTATGACATTTTGCCTTATTGCTACATTTTTGGTATCACAAAAATAATGGAAGAAAAATTTAAGAAGCTCCACTTTAAATATCCAAAATGGGCAGAAACAGCTGGTTTTGCTGGTGCTTGCTCTTGCATTGGGCGTTCTGTCAGCCATTCTTTCGGCAGTTCATCTTCTTCGGGAGGATTGAGTGGCGGCTCTGGAGGCGGAGGTGGCTCTTCCGGCGGCGGAG
>CASXBC010000047.1 GCA_949474265.1 uncultured bacterium
CTCATCAGGTACTCACAATGGGCTTAGAAGCATTGTTTCTTTCATTGGGCAAGAGTTTGAAAGAGTCAAAATTGGTGTTGGCAGAGATATATCAATGGACCTTGCGGACTATGTGCTTTCAAAGTTTGACAGAGAGGTTTTTGAGCCAATTCTTGAAAGTGCAGCAGATGAGATATGTAAGAGAGTTTAGACTATGAAAAAATTTTTGGAACTGATAACAAAAACCGTTTTACCTGACAAAAATTTGTTGGGCGGTTTTTTTATTGGTGAGAAAATTTTGTATTGTGCATCAAAAGAAAAATTGGTTTATTTGTGTGGTGACTTTGTAACTGCAAGCAAGTTGAAAAAAGGACTTTCTGATTGCGGAAAGAGAGTGCAAATTATTTCTTGTGGAAGAGAAAATGAAGATGAAAAAGATGTCAATTTGTTTCCTTTTGCAAGAGGTGTTTCTGACTTTTTGAATGACCGACTTGATGTCATCATATTTTTGCCATCTTCAATCACAACAAAGTTTGACATGGACTTTTTAGATGAAAAAATAAGGTTGGAGTCTGGGCAAGAATTTCCTATTGAAAAACTTACCGAAAAACTTGTGCAATTTGGTTTTGAAAGGGTGGATTATGTCTCTGCACAAGGGCAGTTTTCTGTGCGAGGAGAGATAGTTGATATATTTGTCAGTGGGCAGGAATTTCCTTATCGAATTGAATATTTTGATGATGAAATAGAGAAGATGATTTCTTTTGATTTTTCAAACATGAAAACGCAAGAAATTGTCAAAAAAGTTGCAATATCACCACTTTTTTTGCCTTTTGGGTCAAATACTGTCTTTGATTTGTGCAATTTAACTGTTGTTGATGAGCCAATAAAAATTGAAAATGAGTGTAAGATTTTAAGCAAAAGCAGGCAAGCTCTTTCTTGGAATGAGGAGGATGTTTTTCTTGATTTTGCAAAGGTTGATTTATCAAATGTGGTTGTTTTTTCAAATACAGAAAGTGTTGAGTTTGAAAACAAAACTATAGGTCAAAAGAGTTATGTTACAGACTTTTTGTCGCTTAAAAATGACATTTCAATTTATAGCAAAAGTGGCATTGATGTGTTTTTGTTTGGAGGCTCATTCTTTGAAATTTTGCGTGAATTTTTGGTGACAAATTCAATCAACTTTAGAGTGTTTGATGGCAAGTTGGAAAAGGATGTTCACATCTATCTTTGCAGGGATTATTTTTCTTTTTCATTCAGCTTTTTGTCACAGGGAATTGTTGGCATTGCAACAGATGATATGTATCGTGGGCGAAAGCTGGATTATCGCCATGGAAAAGACAATTTTTCTTATTTGCCAAAGATTGGAGACTTTGTTGTTCACTCTTTTTATGGCATAGGAAAATGTAAAGATATTGTCAAGATGAAACTCTCTCATTTTGAGAAAGACTATTTTGTTTTGGAGTATAAAAATGGTGCACTTTTGTATCTTCCAACAGAGCAAGCAAATCTTGTAACAGCTTATGTTGGAGGGGATAGTCCAAAGGTAAATTCACTTGGCTCAAATGAATGGAGCAAACTAAAACAAAAAGTCAAAGAGGACCTTAAGGAAGTTGCTATTTCTCTTGCAAAAATTTATAAAGAGAGAGAAGAAAAAAAAGGTTTTGTTTTTGTCAGAGATGAGGCTTTAGAAAAAGAGTTTTCAGATGCTTTTGAGTTTGAACTTACAACAGACCAAGCAGTCGCTGTGGCTGATGTTGACAAAGATATGGAAAGTGACAAAATCATGGATAGGCTAATTTGTGGTGATGTCGGATTTGGAAAGACGGAAGTTGCTTTGAGGGCGATGTTTAAAGCAATTTACAACGGCAAGCAAGTCGCATTTTTGTGCCCAACAACAATCTTGAGTGAACAACACTACCGTTCTGCAATGAAGAGAATGGCTGGCTTTGGTGTAAGAATAGAAATTTTAAATCGTTTTAAAAGTGAAAAGCAGACAGCAGAAATTTACAGAAAATTAGCAGAAGGTAAAGTGGACCTTCTCATTGGCACGCATAAAATATTAAATGAAAAACTTAAGTTTAAGGACTTGGGACTTTTGGTGCTTGATGAGGAACAACGGTTTGGAGTTAAGGACAAGGAAAAAATCAAAAAAATCAAAACAGATATTGATGTGCTGACTCTTTCAGCGACTCCTATTCCAAGGACACTGCACATGTCTTTATCTGGCATCAGAGATATAAGTGTCATTGCGACACCACCTAAAGACAGACTTCCTATTCAGACTTATGTCAGCCCTTACTCTGACCAACTTTTGCAAGATGTTGTTTCAAGAGAACTTTCAAGAGGCGGAAAAGCACTTGTGCTTTTTAATAAAGTTGCAGATATTTATCAGTTTAGAGCACATGTTGCTCATTTGGTACCTCAAGCACAAATAGGTGTAGCTCATGGGCAGATGATGGAACAAGAACTCTCAAAAGTTATTTCAGAGCTTTATGACGACAAATACAATCTTTTTATTTCCACCACTTTGATTGAAAATGGTGTGGACTTGCCAACACTAAACACGCTTTTTGTTGTGGATTGTGACCACTTGGGATTGAGTCAGCTTTATCAAATCAGAGGAAGGATTGGACGCTCTGACAAGCTGGCATACGCTTATCTCACTTATGATGGAAGCAGAGTTTTGACAGAAGATGCTTACAAAAGGCTGGAGGCAATTAAGGAGTTTAGAG
>CASXBC010000048.1 GCA_949474265.1 uncultured bacterium
GCTTACTAATGAAGATGGTTCGACGGCACTTAAAAATGTCACAAACTCTTGGCAACGCTATACAGGCACTTTTACTTATCAGGCAGATACAACATCAAATTCTTATAGGCATGACACTGTACATATTTATCCAAGATACAATGATGATGCCTCGCTTCAAGGACAGATTACAAATCTTGAGATTGTTGAGGAAAACATAATAACTTCTTCAACAAAGATGTCGGTCATTGGGAATCATGTTTTGAAGGCAGAATGGACACCAATTGCTGTAACTCACAATGTGAAGCTTATGACTATCAGCATGAATGGAAATGATGTATCAGAGTCTGGTTTGGGCGGAAGTGTAGTAGTTTATAGATACAGTATAAATGGCTCAACTTCAAGTTCTGGCACCTATTATCAAGCAGAATCAAGTGCAAGTTACACAGTGCATAAAG
Organism: uncultured bacterium; assembly: GCA_949474265.1. Classification (GTDB taxonomy): domain Bacteria; phylum Bacillota; class Clostridia; order Christensenellales; family UBA1242; genus Caccovivens. Next base: position 438 of record CASXBC010000048.1, read on the forward strand.
GTCACACCTTTGAGCTTACTGCAAGAGTAAATAGTGGTTATGTGTTTGCTGGATTTTCAACAAGTTCGACTCCGAGCGAAGCAATAAAAAATCCAAGCAGACCTCCTTCAACAACTTTGACAAATTATCCTACAACAAACACAAACTATTATGTTTACTTCAAAAAGGTGAGCGACAACAGGCTTAAATATGACGAAACAGATAAGTATTTCTATTTTGAAGACGGTTATTACCCACAGAGTTATGCTTGTTGGTATAATCCTTCACTACATACAGACACAGGAGAAAGAATTGAAATCTGTGACCCAAGTGGGAAGTATTCAAGTTTGAAGGTGTATAAAGATTCTGCTGGGCAAAGATATGCACTAGTAGTGAGCACGAGGACATGCAGATTGAAATTGAATGGAGAGAATAAATATTTAAATTTTACAGAAGGCGAACAGGCATTATTTAAGTTTGAGCCAATCAGGTGGCGTATTTCAGACTACGGAGTTGCAAAGACAGAGAGAAATATTGCTAATTATACAACCCTTTTGAAGTTCAAAAACTACACTTCGTTTAGTGACAACTTTATTGCAATGAGTGATATGATTTTGGGCGTTGGAGCAATGCACAACACAAGAGCACTCATAGAAGGAGACTCAGTGCAAGATTTTACAGGTTTTCAAACGGTACAAAATCTGACAGACAACATGTCAAATGACTCGTTGAGATTAACTTACAACAGGACAGGAAATATAATAAATGTAGACCAATATTCAGGCTATGGCAGTGGTCAAACGAATGCAGTAAACAAGAATAACACAATAAGCTATTCTGCTCCATTTAGAATAACTTCACTTGCGGAGCTTAATGAAGTTGGATTTGTGAATAGAGGGGCAAGAGCAAGTGATATGGTATGTTTGATATTGGGATTGGATACAGACAAAGTGAGCTATTGGACAAGAGATTTGTCAAATCTTGGTGCAGGCATTGCAATCACACCAACCGGCACACAAATTCGACCTTGGCTGGATGAATTTTTGGGCATGAGATTTGCTTATAATTTCAGAGAAGCTTCAAATGTAGATTTTTATAGCTAAAAACTTTTTTGAATTAAGAAGAGAAATTTTCTCTTCTTTTTTAAATTGGAATATGATTTTTGCTTAATTATTGACAAAAATGAAAGTTTAATGTTAAAATTTGCTATAGGAGAAATTGGATGAAGGAGTATATCAAATTTTTCGACGAAAAAATAAATGCTGAGTTGGCAAAAAATAAAGGCTATATTAAATGTATGGCTGACTACAAAAAAAGTAAAGATTTTATAAGGTACTTCAAAAAGACATATCCAAGATTGGTAAATTATATTGCTGGAAGTATTAGTCCAGCTACTATTTTAAAGCAAAATTGGAGTCAACAGCTGATTGAGACAAAAGAAGAGGATATTCGTCAAGCTGAATACAAAATTCATTATAACAGATACAATAAGAAGCAAAAGCAACTGTGGGAAGAAAAATTGCAAACAACAAAGCTTTATTATGAAGAAGTGGAAAAGTTTGTAAAGGATGATTTGCAAACAGTTCGAGAGATTGAACAACTTGAAAAGAGGACTGCAATGAGTATGTCTATTATTGAAAAGCATATTTGCAAGAAAGTCATTTGCGACAATATAAACAGTCCACAACTTAGAGATTTGGTGGATGATTTGATTTCTGAAAAGAATGTGAGATTTGGAAGTTTTATGGGATACATAAAAGGCATACTGATTGAAGAAATTGAATATGCAAAATTGCAAGAAAGCGGAACGACAAACACGACTTTGAGGGTTATTAAATCAATAAAAGAGACAACAATAAAAAAATAAAAAGAAGGTATTTCCTTCTTTTTTTTAATAATTACAATAAAAAAAAGAGCGAAAATTTGGTATGAAGGACACGCCCGG
>CASXBC010000049.1 GCA_949474265.1 uncultured bacterium
CAATAATTTTCGGATTTCCAATACCCACAATCAGCACTTTTGACCGCCTGTTTATGTTGTTTGAAGAAAACAAAAATGAAAGCCTTTTAGAAATCTCTTCCTGCAAAAGCTTGCTATGCTCAGGCATCAAAAAATCTAAATTTGGAGCATTTATAATAAAATAATGCCCTATGTCAAAACCCAACTCTCTAGCATGCTTTTTTGTCTCAACAAAAAGCTTAGAACTTGTCACTCCATATCTTGGCAATTCTTCAGTTTCATAGCCACATAATGCCAAATCTTTCCCACATTCATCAATCAAATCAAACATAAAGAAAATATAACCTAAAAAAGTGCAAAAAATAAGTTGATTTTTAAAAATTCTTATGCTATAATAGTGCAGTAACTAAAGTATACACGAAACACTTTGAAGGAGAAGAAAATGGCAAACATTAAATCAGCAAAGAAAAGAGTTTTGATTGAAAGAGAAAGAAGAGTACAAAACAACTCAGTAAAGTCAGAAATCAAGACTTATGAAAAGAAGTTTAAAACCGAACTTGCTGTTGATGCTGCAAAGGCTGAAGAAGTTTTGAAAGTTCTTTTTGCAAAACTTGATAGTGCTGCAAGAGAAAATGTTATTCACAAAAACTCTGCAAACAGAAAGAAAGCACACTTTGCAAAATTGTTGGAAAACGCAAAAGCAAGCAAATAAGCCACAATGTTGGCTTTTTATTTTTATATAAAGCTACAAAATCATAAACATCAAAAACACACTATGTGTGTTTTTTTTGTCGTAAATTATTTGAAATCTGATTATTTGGTGTGCTATAATCAAAACATGATTAGAATAACAAAAAATTGGGCTAACCTTCTTAAAGAAGAATTTGAAAAAGATTACTTCAAAAACTTGCAAAACTTTCTTGAAAAAGAATATTCGCACTATGATGTTTATCCAAAAATGGAAAACATTTTCAATGCACTAAACACAGTAAAATATGAAGATGTCAAAGTTGTCATCATTGGACAAGACCCTTATCACGAACCTAATCAGGCTCATGGGCTTGCATTTTCTGTGCAAGATGGCATTGAAATACCTCCATCCCTCGTCAACATCTACAAAGAAATTGAAGATGACCTTGGAATAAAGTGCCAAAACACCGGAAATCTTATGCGTTGGGCAAAACAAGGAGTTTTGCTGTTAAACACAAGCCTTACTGTCAGAAGAGCTCAAGCAAACTCCCACAGAGGCAAAGGCTGGGAAACATTCACAACAGAAATCATCAAATTGCTTTCAAAACGAGCTGACCCAATGGTGTTTATTCTTTGGGGCTCAAATGCTCAGAGTTTTCAAAGCCTCATTGCCCCTCATCACTTAGTTTTGAAATCACCACATCCAAGTCCACTTTCTGCTTATAGAGGATTTTTTGGATGTAAACACTTTTCAAAAACAAACAATTTTCTTGCCAAGCATGAAAAAAATCCTATTGATTGGCAATAATAGTTTTGTATTGCAAACTAGAAAAGACAAATTTAAAAATCTAAGTTTATTACTCAGGAGAAAATATGGGATACTCTTACAACATACATAGTCAAAAGAAAGACAAGATGTCAAGCAATTTCTTGTTTATCTGCCACCCACTTGGAGCAGTTGTCACAACCTTCGTTTCAACTTTCTTGGTTGCTTATATATTTGAGTTTTCAAAAGACACATTTGATTATGTCTTTAATGTTGGCGTATATTATATTTGTGTTTATGCAACCTTTATGTTGACATATTGGTTTTTCAGTTTTCTTACAGACAAAACAAACCGAGTCTGGATTTATAGAGGTGCTCAAATACTGAGATTGGCTTTTATCATTCTCATAATTTTTTATGGAAAACATCTCGCACAAATGTTGCCTCTTGCAGGCTTTCTTTATGGATTAAGTGAAGCCTGTTATTATGGAAGTTACAATGTTTTAAAGCAAGAAATGGTCAGCAGAAAAATAATGACAACTTTCTCCATCCTCATAACAATTGCCAGCAAAATGATGGATATAATTGTGCCTATCACTCTTGGTGCTCTCATACATATTTCAACCTATGAGCAAACCTCTATTTATGTGGCAGCCATCTTGGGACTTATAACCCTATTGTCCTTTGGAATAAAATCTAAAAAACCAGAAGGAAGCACCTACAACCTCAAATCTTACTTTGCAAAACTTAAAGAAAACCAAAAAGCAAGGCAA
>CASXBC010000050.1 GCA_949474265.1 uncultured bacterium
TGAAATAGAACTGTTGTCAGTTTTGTTTGAACTTGACAATGTCATACCCAGAGCTGCAGCTGTCTTTGGTCCAACCACTCCGTCTACAGAGAGCCCATTTTTCCTTTGGAATGATTTTACAGCAGCTTTTGTTTTTGTACCATAGATACCATCAACGCTTCCTGTGTAATATCCCCAACGTTTGAGTTTTGTCTGGACAGTTTTCACTTGAGATGCAGAAAGTGTGGCTGCCTCAGCAATCAAAACATGTGGCTGCTCAGAATATGTAGCAAATGTTGCAATTGAGCCCATTGACAAAACTGCAAACATAAGTGCAAATCCCATTTTAACCATTTTTTTCATCATAATGTATTTCTCCTTTTTCATCTTGATGTTACATTTTGTATTGTGTCCCAAATTTTTGAAATATACTCAATATTTTGCGGATTTTTTGATGAAGTAAAACAGACAGCTGGAAAAACAATACACCACCAATTGTCTCCCTTGGCTTTTCCCAAATCAATTTTAAGTGATTGATAAATGCCTGACTCCAAAACAAAATCATCATAAACTCTTGTTGGTATCTGCTCTTCAATAACACTCACTGACGCCAAATACCTCACACCGTTTTGCTTGAGCGTTTGATTTGCAACCTCTTGAATTTTCGCTAAGTTGAGTGAAATAACCTTTTCAGCGTCCTCTTTATTTTTGGCATCTGAAAGTGCAGGAATAAGAAAATCCACAACTGCATCTTTAACTTTATATTTAATGTTTTTATCAATCTCAGAATCAGAGTTTGCAGTAATGTGAATACGAACAAAATCGTCATTGACCTCTGCTCCTTTTTTGGTGCAGAAGAAAACTGCACAAAAGACTGCAACTATACCCAAAAATGATAAAACATATTTCATAACTTTCAACCTCTCTGCTTTGCTAATTTGATTTTTGTCATAAAAAGCAAGAAAAAACTGCAAAAACATGGTGTTTTTTGCAGTTTTTAATCAAATAACAAAATTTTGGAAGGTTTTTGTTTGATAAATATAAACTCTTATGCTCTCTTCTGATAGTAGATGATAATGTTTTCGTCTTTTTCAAGTGGGAAAACAAGTTCTGGATTTTGCATGCCAATAAGCTCTTCTCTAACCCTCAAATCTTTGGCAATATCCCAAGCTGTTTGACCAGCTTTAGCAAACACTACTTCAATTGCACAGTTTTTTTCTTCCAAATCATCCTGTTCTGTTATGCTTGAGATAACAGCTCCAACATTTTCACAATCATAGCAAACTTTTACTTTAAGTTTTGCATCAAAGAAGAACTCTCTTCCTTTTTTAACACTCACATCAACATCACAAAGGATTGCACTAGTCTCAACATTTGCATTTTCGCAAGGAACGTTTGCTCTCTCACTAACAACAAATGGCACTTCTATCAAAACACTGTGAAGAGAATTTGTTTCATCATTGAGATAAACAACATTAGTTTTTGTAATTCCCTCAACATTGATTTCATCATTCTTGAGGTATGCATTTGTTATACAAAGATTTGTTGCACCAACAAACATAAGTTTATCAACTCTTGGTTGTTCACTATCCAATGACAGCGAGCCATCAATCTTGGCTTCAAAAGTATCATAGCTTAAGATTTTGGTCATGTCAAAAGACTCAGTTGAAATCTGCAACTCCTTCTCTGTGCTGTAGACATCCCTAACCACTCTCTCAGTTCTCTCTTCATAAGAGCGAACATTGATTTCAATTGGTGTAGAGATTTTTATGCAAATTCCCTTTTCAAGTTCTTCAATCTCACACTTGACTGATGCTCTCTTAATAACAGCTTCAGCTTCGCTAGTCCCCTCTCTTGTTGCACCTTCAAGCTCAACTTCCTCTTTAAAGGTTTCTGTAGTGTAAACAGATTCAAATCTATCATTCTCTGTCAAATACAAAACTCTAGTAACAACTTCTCCACCAACAGACACAAAATTTACACCGTTTTCAATGCTCTTGACAGAAATTTGACTGTCACTGAAAAGCACTTTTCTCACTTGCTCTTTTATTGTCAACTCACTGTCAACAACAAATGTCTCTTTTGCTTCTCCAACAAAGGTGTTTACCAAAAGTTCATCATCTCTTATGCAAACAGAATCATCTCCGCCAGACACATTTGACACTTCTCTGCACAAAATAAGCACTGCTGATTGGTTGCAAGTGCAAGAAAG
>CASXBC010000051.1 GCA_949474265.1 uncultured bacterium
ATTAGATGTGGTGCTTGTCAGGCTAGTTGCCCTGTAAGTGCTATTGATATAAATGAATAGTGCATCACTTTCTTTTTGGTTTAAATCGTTATAGGAGAATTTTATGGAAAATATTGCATACATCCAACTTGATGAGAGGAAGGTTAAACTTCTGATTGTTCAAAGCAGAAATGGCAGATATAGAATTTTGGAAGAGGTAGAAAATTATTATGATTTGACAAATGACGTCATAAAAGAAGCTTTGCTCAGTCCAAAATCAAAAAATGATATTTTAAAAATTTTGAATATTTATCGTTATACAATTGAGACTTTCAAAGTGGATAAAATGATTGCTGTCTGCTCAAGCATTATTGTAAAAGCAAGAAACTATCGTGGATTTTTGGATGAAGTTTACACAAATACAGGGATGAACTTCCTTATTTCAAATGATGAAGAGGTTGTAAAAAATATCTATGTGTCTTGCATGAATGAAATTGATGCTTCAAAGGGTTATATTGTCAACATTGCTTCATATTCTACTTATATCTTGAAATTCAACAGACGTAATGTGATTGAATACAACACTATTCCTTACGGATATTCAAATCTCTCAAATTCTGATATGAGTTTTGCTGATATGACTGCTACTGTTAAGAAAGAACTTAAAAAATGTTCACTCGTTAAGGGTTATGAAGATGATTTGGTAATTGGATGTGGACCAAGCTTTATTGATATTGCAAGAATTGCGAAGAAACTCACAAGATATCCAATTGACATTGACAACAATTATGAACTTTCAGATTCTGCAGTTTTAAAGGTTTCAGATTTTGCAAAGGATGTTGATGCTCAAAAAGTTAAGAAAATCAAAGGACTTGGACCAGAGGGGGCTGAAAGTCTTAATGGTGGGCTTGCAATAATTAATGCAATTTATGATTGTCTCAAAATTGGCACAATAAACATTTCAACAGCAAACACTTTGGAAGGTATTGTGCTTTCAAACTTGGTTGGAAACGCAAATGAAAGATATTCTGATTTGCTTCAAAACAGCCTTGACAATTATTATGAATTTAAGAAAGAAGGGCTTGCAATCAACAATCAAGTTTATGATATGGCAATCTTGCTCTTCAAACAGCTTAAAGTTGTTCATAAGCTTCCAAGAATTTATGTAAAGCCACTTAAAATTGCATCTTATATGTTTGATTGTGGAAAGTTTATCAATTTTTCAAATCATCAAAAACACTCATTCTATGCTATTTTAAATTCTCATATTTCAGGTGCTACTCAAAAAGAAGTTTTGCTTGCAGCTTTTGCTTGTACTTGTCAAAATCTTGACAATTTCAACTTGGCAGAGATTATGAAATACAAAGATATTTTGAGTGATGAAGATGTTGAAGCTGTAAGAAAGCTTGGTGTACTTGTAAATTTGGCAGTAAATTTGAATGCATCAAGAAAAAATATAATAAATGACATAGTTTGTGACATTTTGGGCGACTCTATCATTATGAAAACTGTTGTTAGTTCTGACCCTTCATTTGAAATTATGCAAAGCATGAAGATTTCAGAAGATTTCAAAAAGACTTTCAAGAAAAGTTTGCAAATAATTTAATATAGGAAGATTTGATGGGAGAAAAAAAGAAAAGTTCCAAAATAATTTGGTTTGTTTTGCTCGCAATCGTAACGGTAGTATTGTGTTATTTATTTACCGTTGTCTATTTCTTCTTTATCTCTCCATACAATATCGCGTTAAAAATAGGCTTTTGGCCATTTTTAAATGAAAAAGATGTTGGAAAAATGTATCTTGATGCCACAACTCAAATAAATTTCAAAACCATGGATGAAAATTTTGATAATGTTGAAGTGAGTATTGTTGGTGTTAATGTAAGCAAAGATGGCTATATTTTGGCACCGCTAAGCGAATTTTCGGCTTGGGATGCAAGTGTTCAGATAAGCGTTTTTACTAAGTCTGGAACCGCTTATAAAG
>CASXBC010000052.1 GCA_949474265.1 uncultured bacterium
GCCATTTACCTTAAAGTCAGAGACATCAATGCCAACAAGCACAATTTCTTTGACCTTATCCGGAAGTCTTGAAGCTTCATTATAGATGCTCTCAACAGAACGAGAGCGACTTCTTCCACGAAGATATGGTATGATGCAATAAGAACAAAAATTGTTGCACCCATCCTGAATTTTTATAAATGCTCTTGAAAGTGTTTGTGCTGAAAAAAGGTCATCTTCATATTCTTTTGGCAAATCAAAAAGCTTCTGACACTTTTCCTCTTCAAGCATATCCAAAATTTTTTTCTTGCCAGCAGTGCCAAGCACCACATTTACATTTCTATCTTCAAATTGCAATGGTCTATTTTGACTTGCACATCCCATGACAAATACCTTTGCGTTTGGATTAAACTTTCTAGCACGCTCAATCATCTGTCTGGACTTTTTCTCCGCTTCATTGGTCACTGCACAAGTATTAATTATGTAAGCATCAGCTTCCTCAAGATTGTCAGTGGTCTGATAATTTCTGTTGTCAAGTTCAAAAATGAGAGCGTCGCTCTCATATTTGTTAACTTTACATCCAAGAGTTAAAACTGCAACTTTCATATTAGTTTCCACTCAAGATTGAAACCAAACTCATCATTGCAACTGATGCAGTCTCACATCTATAAATTCTTTTGCCAAGAGAAACTGTTGTAGCCCCAGCCTCCTCAAATCTTTCTTTTTCCTTTTGAGAAAAACCGCCTTCAGAGCCAACAATTATGGCAATGTTTTTATGTTTGTCAAGATTTTTGATTTGTTGTCCCACATTTGCTCTCTCATTTGCAAAAAGCACAAGGTCAAAATCCTTAAATTGAGAGATAACTCCCTCAACATCTGTAACCTCTGCGATTTCTGGAACAATGGTTCTCTCACATTGTTTACAAGCATTAAGTGCAATAGACATAAGCCTATCCCTTTTGCTTTCTGAGACTTTGGCAATTACAAATTCACTAAGGAATGGCACGACTTTTGTTATGCCAATTTCAGTTGCTTTTTGCACAATAAACTCAAACTTTGCACCTTTTGTGATTGCCTGAAAAATAACAATATTTTTCTTTGGATTTCCTTCACACTCACGTTTTCCATTAATTTTACAAAGTGCATGTGCCTTTTCAATTTTTACAATTTCACAAATATACTCATATTCATCATTGAGACTAACCAAAAGTTCATCTCCAACAGACATTCTTAAAACATTTTTAAGATGATTAAATTCTTCTCCAGCAATTTCAATTTTTTCACCTTTCTTTTCTCCGAAAAATCTACGCATATTTGCCCCCTAACAAAGTTATTTTACACCATTATTAACATAAAAATCAAACAAAAAACAATGAAAAAGGAGGCATCCCTCCCTTTTTGTTTATTTATTAGCAAACAAACTAGTGCCTTCTTGGGAATTGTAAGCAAATCTCACGCCAAGCATCTCATCCAGCCAATTTCTCACCTCTGTGCCTGTTGGACTTATAGCAACTCCTGCCCCAAGATTTGACAAATCTCTTGTC